>NZ_CP095413.1:5327368-5689803 GCF_023016285.1 Muricauda sp. SCSIO 64092 | reverse complement strand
TAAAAAAAAAATCATTTACCCGTTGAAAATGTACTTTTTTTTTCGCATGTTTCAATCGCGGTTACCAAGCCTATAAATATATACTTTTTCGCGAAACAAAATGAATTTAAATCACTTTTCTTTCCGCGTCCGCTATGCGGAAACGGATCAAATGGGTGTGGTATACCATGGCAATTATGTTGACTATCTGGAAATTGGACGCACGGAGTGGCTACGTAAACTCGGGTTAACTTATAAGGAAATGGAAGAGGATGGAATTATCCTTCCCGTAATACACCTACAAATCGATTACAAAAAATCTGCTAAGTACGATGACCTTCTTACAATTGAAACCATATTGGTAAACAGACCTATGGTAAAGATCACCTTCGATTATAAAATCCGCAATGAAAGTGGGGAGTTATTGGCAGAAGCCTCTACGGTTTTGGCATTTATGGATAAACACACCTTAAAACCCATGAAATGTCCAAAATACATTTTAGACAAATTGGATTAAAGTATCGCAATATTTAAATGCCGGATTTTTTCCAATCCCTGTCGTACTTTTTCCGTCTCGCTCTTGGGCACTGCAATTTTAAGGAGACATTGAATTTCCATCTTCTGTGAAATAATTTGGACCTTACACCTTTTTAACGTACGCATCACCTCATTCATCCGGTCGTACTGGAATTGCAGTTCTAAAATGGTTTGGATCAATCGTTCCTCGATGACTGCGGTTTCCAAAGCCATTTGGGATGCTGTTCTATAGGCATTGATCAATCCACTTACCCCTAGTTTGGCACCTCCAAACACACGAACGACCACCAGAAGAATATTGGTCACTTCAAAGGATTGGATCTGTCCATAAATGGGCATTCCAGCCGAATTTTTAGGTTCCCCGTCATCATTGGCCCGATAGTGCGGGTTTCCAATGCCCATTTGCCAGGCATAACAAAAGTGGTTTGCCGAAGGGTACTGTTTTTTCAGGGATTCCAAGATAGGTTTTACCTCTTCTAGCGTTTCCAATGGAAAGGCCTGACCATAGAACTTGCTCTTCCGATCTTTGAAAAGTACTACTGTTGATGGTTGGGCAATGGTTTTATAGCTATCGGATGGGGAATACATCAAAACAAAGCTACCAAAACAATACTGATTACTGCAAGACCTACCCCAAGCCAGTTTTTTGAGGTCAAAATCTCTTTGAACAGGATAATACCGAGCAAGGTAGTGAACAATACAATGGCGACATTGTTAATGGTAAATATGGAGGCACTGTTCAAACTGTCATGGTTGAGGGCCCTTAGCAAAAAGAAGATGGAAAAATAATTGGGGATTCCCAGACAAATCCCGCCCAATACACTTTTAAAACGAAAGTTTGCAGCGGTTCCTGTGCCCTTTATCCCAAGAAAAACAAAACCGGAAAGGGCGGCAGCTCCAAAAACCGTAGAAGAAAAAATAGGATAGTCACTGTCCATTAAATACCCTTCTTGAATAAATTTGATGCTGGTATCAATACATCCGGAACCGAGAAATACCAATACGGGCAACCACAAATGGTTCCTCTCCATCTTTAGGCCACTTTCCCTACTGGAGGCTAGATAAACCGCAGCAAGCGCCAGGATAATTCCCATAATCTGAAGAATGGACAGTTTATCCCTATAATGCATGACGGCGAACAACACAGGAACCACCAAAGACATTTTTGTAGCCACGGAAGTAACGCCCACCCCATTAATTTGGGAAGATTTGGCCATAATGTTGAACACCAAAAGGAAAAATACCCCAAGCAGTACGGTGCCCAAAAACCAAGGTTTGGACATAAGCTGTGGCAGGCTGATGGTTAAAGGATTGAATACCAATCCACAGATACTGGCCACGACATAGTTGGTAATTATGGCCGATAAGGTATGGACCTTATAGACCGAAAACAATTTGAAGACTACAAAGATGAGACTGGAGCAAAGTACGCTCAAGGCCAAATCTATCATTGGAGATGGGCCTTTAGTTCGGTAATATCCTCTTTGCCCACGATCAGATTCCAGGTCTTGATGCCCAAACGGGAAGCCGCATCCGTATTCTCTTTGGTATCGTCCACAAAAAGGGTTTCCTCGGAAATAAGTCCATTCCCATCCAGAACTTGTTGAAATATAGCTAAGTCAGGTTTACGTTTTCCCATTTCGTACGAAAGGTAGAAAACTTCAAAAGAATTTTTAAAACGTTGGAATTTCCCAATTCCCATGGTCTCTTTCACGTAATCTATATGAATTTCATTGGTATTACTAAGTAGAAAAAGACGGTAGTGTCCTTCCTTGGCGAGGGATTCCACATATTCCAGGCGTTCATCGGGAAAATCCAAAAGAATGGCATTCCAGGCATCAATGAGGTTCTGTCTGCTCGCTTTTGGAAAAAGATGTCCGGTATGATTTAAGAAGTCATCGGAACTGACCAATCCCATTTCATAGTTCTTGAAGAGGGTATCCAATTCCGGTGTGATTTCAGCAAAACCATATCTGGTCATTTCAAGTGCTGTCGCAGGTTTGTCCAGATTAATAAAGATGTCCCCAAAATCAAGGATAATG
Organism: Muricauda sp. SCSIO 64092; assembly: GCF_023016285.1. GTDB lineage: Bacteria > Bacteroidota > Bacteroidia > Flavobacteriales > Flavobacteriaceae > Croceivirga. The sequence continues at coordinate 5,687,245 of NZ_CP095413.1, read as the reverse complement.
TTTTTAATCATACTTTAAAAGGGTTAAGGAGTCGCCCAACAGAGAGGCGATGGATTGTATTTTTCCGGATATCTTTGGTGCCCGAATCCCGGAGGTCAGGGTTGCCTGTCCTTTAAATATCCGTGCTTCGTCCCATAAATTGGACTCTATAAAGGTCTCAAGTGTTTTAGCACCTCCTTCTATAAGGACCGAGGCAATATGATGCTGATAGAGAACCTTGCAAACTTGATGGGCCAGTTCCTTTTCAAAATCCATCACTTCAAATATCAAACCGCCGGAATTCGATTGCGTATCAACTTCAGTAAGCACAATGGTTTTGACGGTACCGTCCAACACATTGTATTCTTTTGGAATCTTTAAGGACCGGTCCAAAACTATTCGGGTCGGATTTTTGCCTTTCCAGTGGCGTACGTCCAATTTTGGATTGTCCGCAAGTGCGGTTTGGGTTCCTACCAAAATGGCCTGCTCCCTGCTTCGCCATTGATGGACCAATTGCCTGGAGTAGGTGTTGGTAATCCAAAAGGGTTTTGGGGATGCTGTTCTTTTATCTGGGGTGGGAGCAATAAAACCATCCCAACTTTGTGCCCACTTTAAGATAATAAATGGCCTCTTTTTTTCATGATAGGTCAAAAACCTTTTGTGATGTGCCCTACAGGCTTCCTCGAGTATCCCAACTTCCACCGAAACCCCTGCAGCCTTAAGCTTTTCAACTCCTTTGCCCGCTACCTTGGTATGTGGGTCTTTTAGTCCAATAACTACTTTTGGAATTTGATGGCGAATGATCAAATCACTGCATGGTGGGGTATTTCCAAAATGGGAACAGGGTTCCAGGGTAACATATAGGACGGATTCCGGCAACAATGCCTTATCCGTTACGGAATTTATGGCATTGACTTCTGCGTGGGCCCCGCCATAAGCACTGGTGAAACCTTCTCCAATAATGATGTCATTGTGCACAATACAACATCCTACCATTGGATTTGGAGCTGCGGAGCCGAACGCATTCTTGCCCAATTCAATGGCCCTGAGCATATATTTATGCCTTATCTTCACGCAATAAAAATACCATTTAAATTAGCAAACAAGTATTGTGCGGATTCGAAAAATAGCACTGAAGGACAATTCACAAGTGGCCCATTTAATACGATCCACCTTGGAGGAAATGGGCGTTCCAAAGGTTGGGACCGCTTATGGGGATAAAGCATTGGACCGTATGTTCCAGACCTATCAAAGACCATTGTCAGTGTTCTACGTAGCTGAAAATGGTGAAGAAATAATAGGATGTGGGGGGATAGCCCCATTGGACAATTATGATGGCAATATTTGCGAGCTCCAAAAAATGTACGTTTCAAAAAAAGCCAGGGGAAAAGGTATTGCCACCCAACTACTTGAGGCCTGTTTGGCGTCGGCCAGGGAATTTGGTTTTGAAGCTTGCTATTTGGAAACCATGCCCTACATGAATGCCGCGCAGGGCCTATACCAAAAAAAGGGATTTACCTATCTTAAGGAAGCCCTGGGAGATACGGGCCACCATGCCTGTACGGTTCGAATGCTAAATACGTTCTAAAAATGCTCCTCAAGGAAATAAAGACCCTATTCCATAAGGAACTGGATGATATCTATCCCAAAACAGAAGTGGATAGCTTCTTTTCACTATTTCTGGAGCATTATCTGAAATTGGAACGCTTTATTTTGGCCTTGCAACCAGAATATGTCCTTAGCAAAAGTGAGGAGCAACCTTTTTTTGAGGGGCTCGCCCGTCTTAAGTTGGAAGAACCTGTACAGTACATTTTGGGAAAGGCTTATTTCAGGGATATTGAATTAAGGGTAAACAAGCATGTGCTGATACCAAGGCCGGAAACTGAGGAACTTGTGGAGTGGGTCATCGGGGAATTGAAAACCCAAAATTCGGAATTCAATATCCTGGACATCGGAACGGGAAGTGGCTGTATAGCCATTAGCCTGTCAAAAGCATTTCCAAATGCCCAGGTTTTTGCCATGGACATTTCCAAAGGAGCCCTGGAAGTAGCAAGGCAAAATGCAAGGACCAATCAGGTTGATATCCATTTTATGGAAGCCGATATCCTGAATCCTGAACTGACCTTGGACCACAAATTTGAAATCATCGTTTCCAATCCCCCCTATGTTAGGGAATTGGAGAAGGTGGAAATGCGGGACAATGTCACAAAATATGAACCCCATAGGGCATTGTTTGTTTCAGATAAAGATCCGTTGCTATTTTATAGGGCCATTGTCCAATTTGCCAAAAAACAGCTTAAACCGAGGGGTGGATTGTTTTTGGAAATCAATCAATACCTGTCATCGGAAAGTAAAAAACTAATGTTGGAAAATGATTTTGGGCAAGTGGAATTACGAAAGGATATTTTTGGTAATTTCCGAATGTTAAAAGTAGTTGGGCCATAGACAATCAAAACTTGGAAACTTGAAAAGTGTTGCGGTTTTTTGTGGGAGCAGTCCCGGGAAGGATGAGGAAATTATAGCGAATGCTTACAAAACAGGAGCCTATTTTGCCCAAAAAGGGATGACCTTGGTATATGGTGGGGGCAAAGTTGGTTTAATGGGACTTGTGGCCAAAGGAGCCCTGGACAACAACGGAAAAGTAATTGGGGTCATTCCACATTTCCTTAAACAAAAAGAAATTCATCATACCGGACTATCGGAATTAATTTTAGTGGATACCATGCATGAACGCAAGTTGAGGATGAACCAACTTTCGGACGGGGTAATCATGTTACCTGGCGGTTTTGGGACCTTTGAGGAGTTTTTTGAGATGTTGACATGGGGGCAATTGGGATTGCACCAAAAACCCATGGGAATACTGAACACCAATGGCTTTTATGATGACCTTATTCGAATGTTTGACAAAATGGTAGCCAATCGTTTTTTAAGGGATACGCATAGAAAAATGGTTCTGGTCGATGAATCCCTAGAGGACCTGGCTACCCAAATGGAGCAATATACCTCCCGAGGTGTTCCAAAATGGATGGAACAGGGCCAAACGTAAACCAAACCGGACTTTTATAATAATGCAGATAAAAAATAAAATAAAGGCTTTACGGGAAGAACTCCGGGAGCACAACTACAACTATTACATCCTTGATAATCCTACCATTACGGATTATGAATTTGACATGAAACTTGAAGAACTCCAAAAATTGGAGGTGGAGCATCCGGAGTTTTATGATGCCACATCACCCACTTTAAGGGTCGGTGGTGCGATTACAAAGAATTTTGAAACGGTGGCCCATGAATACCGAATGTACTCCCTGGACAATTCTTATAACAGGGAAGATTTACAGGATTGGGAAAAGCGCATCCAACGAATTTTGGGTGACGTTCAGGTGGTGTATACCTGTGAATTGAAATACGATGGGGCTTCCATTAGTCTTACCTATGAAGAAGGTAAATTGGTTAGGGCGATTACACGTGGTGATGGTTTTCAAGGGGACAACGTGACGGCCAATGTAAAGACCATAAAATCGGTTCCATTGCAACTAAAGGGGGATTATCCCCCCAAGTTTGACATTCGTGGGGAGATCATCTTGACCTTGGAAGGCTTTGCAAAAATGAATCAAGAACGCATTGCCAATGGGGAGGAACCGTATATGAACCCGAGAAACACGGCTTCGGGCAGTTTAAAATTACAGGACAGTACCTTGGTGGCCCAACGACCATTGGATTGTTTATTGTACAGTATTGTTGGGCCCAACTTGAATTTGGAGACCCAATTTGATATGTTGGAAAAAGCACGTTCCTGGGGATTTAAGGTCCCTAAGGTGGCCGCCCTTTGCAGATCTACCGATGAGGTACTTCGGTTTGTAGAGCATTGGGATGGGAATCGACATGATTTGCCCTATGAAACGGATGGGGTAGTGGTAAAGGTCAATAGTCTACGACACCAGGATGAACTGGGACACACGGCCAAGGCCCCTCGATGGGCCATGGCCTATAAATTCAAGGCGGAACAGGCCGCAACGGTTTTGAATGAAATCACGTATCAAGTGGGGCGAACGGGAGCCATTACTCCCGTAGCCAATTTACAACCAGTGCTATTGGCCGGGACTACGGTAAAACGGGCCTCTTTACATAATGCCGATCAAATTGCGAAACTGGATATTCGGGAAAGGGATACCGTTTTTGTGGAAAAAGGGGGGGAAATCATTCCCAAAATCATTGCGGTGGATTTTACCAAAAGGCCACTGGATTCCCGACCTACAAAATATATCACCCATTGCCCTGAGTGCCAAACGGAGTTGATTCGAAAAGAGGGTGAGGCGCAGCACTTTTGCCCAAATGATACCGGTTGCCCTCCGCAGATTACGGGACGCATCCAGCATTTTATCTCCAGAAAGGCCATGGACATTGAAGGTCTGGGCGGAGAAACCGTAGAATTGTTGTTCAAAGAAGGATTGGTTGCGAATTATGCGGATTTATATGCCTTGACCAAGGAACAGATCACTCCCTTGGAACGTATGGCCGAAAAATCGGCGGAGAACCTAATAAATGGGGTGGAGGCTTCCAAGGAAATTCCTTTTGAACGGGTTTTGTTTGCCCTGGGTATCCGTTATGTGGGGGAAACCGTGGCCAAGAAATTGGCGAAGGCCTATAGGAGCATTGATGCCTTGATCGCGGCCAGTGTAGATGAACTGGTAGCGGTTGATGAAATTGGGGAACGTATTGCGGAAAGTGTGGTTCAATTCTTCAGCAACACGGAAAACCTTACCATTGTAGATCGATTGAAGTCCTATGGACTCCAGTTTTCATTGTCGGAGGAGCAATTGCAAGGGCAGTCCGAAATTCTAAAAGGGAAGAGCTTTGTGGTTTCCGGAGTGTTTGAAACTTTGGAACGGAACGCGCTTAAAAAACTGATTGAGGACAATGGAGGCAAGGTTTCGTCATCCATTTCATCAAAAACCACTTTTTTGGTCGCTGGGGACAAGATGGGCCCCAGTAAACGGACCAAGGCAGAAAACCTTGGAGTGCCCATTATTTCGGAACAGGAGTTTTTGGCAATGGTTTAATCCTTACAGTTTTCACAGTAGGTTTGTTTTAAATATCGATTATCCAATAATTGAAAAGTTACACCACCCTCCCTTGCTGAATCGAACAATTTGCAAAATCGTTCTTTATCAATATTAATGGCGTTCAGCATTATTTTTCTATAATCTGTTTTTTCTACGATTTTATCTTTTATAATGGTAAGATTTAAATAGTAAAATAAAAGCCTTTTGTCAACATCGATTTTTGTCACTTGGTTTTCGATAAGGTCAATTGCTGTTTCATTATCATAATAATAAGTGACATATTGTGCCAAGCTTAAATAATCCGAATAGCTCAGTGGAAAGTTTTTATATGTATTTAAAATAAAGGCGACAGATTGATCTTTTTCATCATATTTTTTCTCCTTCATTAGTAATAAGGATTTGGTAATATGGTAATTGACCATCATTCTGTTTACCAAACTTTTGCTGATTCCAAGTTCTTTGAGAGCGGCTATTTTTTTTAACAAATCCTCATTTTCCGGAATGGATTGGAATGCGTGATTAATGCGGAGTTTCAAGGAAATTAGGTTGTAAGCTACCTTTTTATTGTCTGGGGCCCATTTATTGATTTCTTGAAATTCATAGTATGCGGAAAGAAGATTTGTCCTATCTATTTCAAACCGAAAGGCTGAGTTGGAGTTGAAAAAATCAACAAACTTCTTTTGTTGGGGAATAACCATTTTATACAGTAGGTCAGGATTTCCCTCCTTTTTCTTCAGTTTTTGAAAAAGGGAGTTCTGAAGCATGGTTGCCCTTTCCAATTCTTCCTTCTCAATAGCCGTATTGAACTGGTTTACAAGTTCTTCACTGCTGAAGTTTTCATAAAAATCAATCTTGTCCAAATATAAAGTTATTAGGGCTTTTCTGTGTTTCTTTAGATACTTTTCCAGCTTTAAGGCCAAGTCGCCCGTTATGCGCTTTTTTATTTCTTTTTTGGAAAGGGATTTTAAGAAGCCATATTCGGTACCCTCTATATCCGAAAGAAACTCTACCCAATTTTCTGCGGTAGACACTTCGTTTTCTATTGTTGGCTTTTGATAGGACTGGAGAGCGTCGATAATACTATTGGACCTCTTTTGTTGCAACACCCTGTTTCTCTCCGTGCTCCCCTCAATAGAGGAGTAGGCTTTTATTTCGATTTTCTTGATATTATAGTCCGTCAATCTCAGTGAATCGTATAGTGGTTTGATATCTTTTGGAGAAAAGGAGGCTTTGTTTTTTGGGAATGGAATATTAAAATCCAATCTCTTGTATTTTGTTTCATAAGCCCCCACGGTTTTATCGGAACTGGAATTTTCATTGTACGAAATAGAGTCTAGATACATCCCCATATCCAATAAATCATAGTTGTAAGACTCTAAATTATAGGTAGTTTGATATCTACATAATAGTCTATTTTGCAAAAACAGAATATTGTATTCCAGCTTTTTATTGAAGTATTTTGCCGGAAGTTTTCCAAGGTAAACCCGATAAAAACCCTGATTTGTGGTTTCGATATTCTTTTTAAGGGTATTCCCATAGACCGGTTTTAGTAATTCCCCTTTTATTTGGGAAGTGATGCCTTGTCGATCACATTCAAATTGATTCTTGGTTACAATATCTATAGCCATACCATCATATGGATTTTTAAATAGACTTTTGAACCATTCCTTATCATTGAACTGAAAAAAAAGATTGTTTTTGTTATCCATCCTCACTCCAAATGAAACTTCTTTGGCACGATAACTAAAAATCGTTTCTATTCTACCACAAAAACGTTTATAATCATTGGTACCATAACTGGCAGTTTTAATGCCAAAACTATTTTGACCGATTAAATGGGTTGTTACTAACAGGAAAAATGCTAAGAGGTATCTCATTTCCTATTTATATGTAGTTATCCATTCGCTTACGCGGTGTTTCGCATTTTCCCGGATGTTACCATAATAAAAATTGATGTCCGCAATATGGTAGTTCTTTCGTCTTACCAAAAAGCTCCAGGGAAATCGGGGTTTATTGGCCCACAGAATCCCATTGTGTATTTGGGCATCGACCCTTTTGGGCAAAATTTTGTCAAAATTCCGAAGAACCGCCCCTTTGTTCTGGTTTTTGGACACATAGGTAGTGTCCATTGTCCAATTTAAGGGATTGGTCACCAAAATACTATCCCCCAATGGGCGATTTTCAGGAAGGTAATCCCGTTTAAAGGTGCGCCATGAAATACTACAGTTCAAATCATTGGCACTTTCACAGGGCCGTATCGATTTGAAATAGGTTTTTGGAACGGGCAATCCTATAAGGTAGGCGGCAACCAATTTCCCTTCCAGGCTCGTACCATCAATAAATTCACGAATTAAAGGTCCGGCATGTGTGGTGCCCTGACTGTGTGAAGCAATGATAAAAGGACGTCCGTGATTGTAATACCTCAGGTAATGCTCAAAAGCATTTCTCACATCGGCATAGGCCAGGGCAAAGGCTTTTTTTGCAGATACCGTATCCGTGGTGGAATAACTTCTCAAGTGGGCTTGTCGGTATCTTGGCGCAAAAATTCGGCCTGCAGCATTAAAAGCACTGGCTTGGAACAAAATGGTACCCTCATCCACCCTTTTGTTCAGTTCCAGGTCATCAATACTGGGATTCCATGGTAATTTGTCATCTTTTTCGGAATAGATGGTCGGATGGATAAAAAAAACATCGGCTTTCAAATTGTTCTTGGCCAAAAATTCCGTTCCAGGAATTTTATCGGCATTGTCCTTTTTGTCGGGATGTGCCGCCCAATAGTCCAAATTATTATAATCAACCGGTGTTATGGGGCGATTATCATCAAAAGGGAGCTGGGCCATCACAGTTATGGATGAAAGAAAAAGTCCCAGGGAAAGGACTACCATTTTTAGGTTCTGTATCATTCAAGCTAAAATAGAAAAATGAAAGCGAGACCGCATAGTGTTGAACGGAAAGATGTATTGCGATGTTGATCGTTGACTATGATTTTTCGTTTTCAAATTTAGCCCAATCCTTACGTTTTTTGATCATGATATAATATCCAATACCCATGACCACAAATATGGCCAATCCCACAAGATTAAAGAACAGCGGTACTATTTCCTTGTCCTTAATGAGCATTGGCGGTATTCGCGTCAGTATCTCGGCCAAAAAAGCACCATAAAGTCCAATGACCGACCAGTACATAAAATTATAATGCAAGGAAATATAGGTTTTGGGTTTTCTCCTAAGAATGGGGATCATTCCGGCAATCAAGGTAAGGGAGCTTATGATGGCAAATACATGAAAAATCCCAAAGCCGCCAAAAAGGTTATACATGAAAAAAGAGGTGAATAAAACAACCACCATGCTTCCGGTATAGGCATACCCCATTTGTTTATGGAACCGATTCCCTTTTTTGGCCAGTAGCACCCATGTACCAAATAGTAAGGCCAAAATAGAGGCTATGGTGTGCACCATGCCCGTATTGTCCGTTATAATATGGTCTAAGTTCATACAATTTGATTTTTCGGTTAAAAATAGCTTGGGAAAAATTTTTAACGAAATCCGAAGCTACCGAACTGTTGGTTTTCGATACCGAGTTGTAATTTTGAGGTATGGCATTACCCAAGGATTTTGACGGATTTAAAAGCACATTGCATCAGAACGAACCGCCACAGGGCTGGCCCAATCCCTTAAAATCCCTATGGTTCGATGCCAGGGACGATTGGGAGGCGGCCCATGATTTGGTCGATGGTTTGGAAACACCAATGGCAAATTGGGTACATGCCTATTTACACCGAAAAGAAGGGGATGAATGGAATGCGGAATATTGGTATCGCCAAGCTGGACGACCTTTTCCTGAAATTAATTCAACCTTGGAATTTAGAGGGTTGGTCGATTATTTGTTACAGGGTTAAGTTAAGCAAAAGGATTTCCAAAGTAGGTTAATGCCCATAGTGCTAAAAGGAACACACTGGTAACCGCTTGGATGCCCGCCAGTGTTCTTACCCATCCTTTCCCATAATACCTATAATCTGTGAAGTGTAATCTTAAAAGCCAGTTGCCAATGTTCAAATCTTTCCAACCAATATTAAAGGCCGATAAAATGCTAAAATATAACGACGTAAATATTTTTTTAAAAAAACCTCCCGTCACTTTAGTATGGGTTGTTTCATCCTTTACTTCATTGTATTCGGCTCTCCAGATTCCAGAGTCTTTATCCACAAATAGGGAGAGCAGATATAAAGGTGTTAAAAGAAAAATTAAGAGCAGCATTATTTTGAAAGGACGCCATGGCTCCATCCCGTACCTACAGGTAAAATCAAATAGGGCAAAGCGAAACCAAGCTTCCATTTTCCAATCTGTAGGCCGACTTTTTTCAATGGCATAAGTTATCTGACGTTCTTGTCTGGTAAGACCTGCATCACTGAAATTCTTTCTCAATTCCATTAGGGCATGGGGGGAATTTTTGTAGGAGAGGGTTGTCAGGTCCTGAGATAATGTCAATTCTGTAAAGTTGGGTACAAACCCTGGAACGCTCTCTAAATTAACGCGGTATAACGAAGAATTGTTCAATCTGGCATCTTTTAATTTTGCATCTTTGAAATCCGCACAATCCAAAATGGACCCACTCAAATCGGCATATTGTAAATCGCAACCCTGAAAACTAAAATCAGTGAAGTCGGAATCTTTTAGGTCTGCCCCCTGCAAGTTGGTATTTCGAAAAATAAGCTCATTTAGGGAATCATTGGAAAAGATCACATTTTTCAGCTCGGCATTTGAAAAAGACACTTCTTTTAGGGTTGTATTCGAAAGATTCAATATGGTATCCAAACTTTTATTAAGCACAGCGTTGTCCATTCTAGTGTTTTTAATACTTGCAAAATCAAAATTGGCTCCTCTTAGATCGGCTCCTGTAAAATCGGCAAGTTCCAGTTGTGCATAGGAAAAGTTGGCATTTCTTAAATCCGCATATCTAAAATTTGCAAAACGTAGCTGGGCACCACTCAGATTTATATTTTTTAAATTGAGCTGGGAGAACACTAACTCATTTTTGGATTTAATACCTGACAAATTTGCATTGGCCAACGATTTTTTTCCTTTGGCATTGATAAAGCTCGCAGAGTATCCTTCCCTTATCCTTCTTTTTGAGCTAAGAATATTTCTGAGATTGTTTAAACGGAGTGTATCGCCATTTTTTAAAAATCCATTCCAACTTATCTGGTTTTTTATTTTTGATGCATATGAAACATCAATGGAACCGTCCAAGTGACAGGTAAATACAATATTGTCATTTAAGGGCCCTACATTTAGCCCTGTCTGATACAAACTACTATTGTTTGCCAGATATCTTTTAACGGTCTTTTTTCTAGGGTGGTTAAAAAAGCCATTTGAGGCAAAAACAACATGATCGGGATTGATGGTTTCTATAAATTCTTTGGAACTGGATAAGGAACTTCCTCCATGAGGTGCTATTAAGATATTGGAACGTAGGATGTTTCCATTTTTCTTTGTGTATTGAACCAATTTATTCTCAATAAACCTTTCGTCCTTTTGATTTGATCTTGAGGATTTGAATGCCCGGATGTCTCCTGGAAACAGAATTTTTATCTTCCCTATTTCTATAAATAATACGATTGAGGATTCGTTGACCTTCAAGGATTCGCCATCACCGGCCGGTGAAGTTTCTGCGGAAAGGAGATAGATGTTTAAATCCTTTATGGAATCCAATTTAATACCTTCCATACGGCCACTTTCCAAGATGGGTGTATAGGTCCTTCTAATTGGACGAAGGATTTTAGTGGAAGACGAGCTAACTGTTTTTAAGAACCTGTGATACGGACTTCTAGGGTTTTGAAGCATTTCATTGGTATAGCCGGGATCCCAATACTCGTCAACGATATAATTTTGAAAAACTTTCTTGAGACCCTTGAACTGATCTGAATGCGCATGACTCATTATGACCAATTCAATGTTACCATTGATAATATTGGATGTGGACAGATAATCATACAATTCGTTCCCCCTCGAATCAAATTTTCCACCGCCTCCAAAGATAATTTCCAAATCATCATAATCGATTATGGCTGCCAGCCCTCCATCCGTGTCCACCACGTGCAATTGAAAACTGGGATCATTATGTTGGCCATTTGACCAGTGAATAGTATTAACGGCAAGAAATAGGGCCAGGATGGCGTATTTAGGCAACAGCTTCATTTTAGTTAAAACAACATTGTTTTTCCTTATGGTTTTCTATTTTTTTATGATGTTGTTGGATGTTACGTTATGATTTTCGTCAATAGTATAGGAATAGGCTTCGTTTAACCCCTTTTTTCCCGAATGCGTAAAAACCAAAAGCCTTTTCCCATCGGTACGGATATGGATAATGCCAAAATTTGTTCTCTCAAAACCGAAGAACATGCCTGGGGGATCTACATTTCTTTTCGGAACACCACTGAACAGTTTCCTAAGCTCATCCGATGTATAAGTCTCTTGCGTACTCTCTTTGAAGAATTTTGCCAGACTATCCCTGGTATAGCATTCTTTGCGATATCTGAAAAAGGCCGCTAATTCGGTACTGAAGATTATGGACATATCTGTCCGACTTGAATTACCCAGGGCGGCCATTAGTGTAGCCCTGGGATGAATGTGCTCCTTACCGGCGTGTTCATCTCCTGACGAAACAATGGAAACTATGGGTGCTGCTTTTTTTAATGCTTGCACTGCAAAATCATGGGATCCATGATGTGGGGCTTTAAAGACCTCACAAGCGAGTTTTGATGTATCAATCTTTTTGGTCATAATATCCAGGGCTTCTTTATTTAGGTCACCTGTAAATAAAACCCTTACATTCCCAAAGCTTAGGCGAAAGGCTATAGAGTGGCCATTAATTGTATGTGAGGCAGAAATCTGGTGGGAACCCTCATCATCGGATTCCAAATGTATCATGCTTCCATCGGGATGTTTATGCAAAAAAGGCAGGGCCGGTCTTAGTGCGCCATTTACCTCAATATTGTCCGTGAAAGGGCCTAACAACTCCATATTGATATCCTCTTCTTCCAAAAAGTCGAACAGGTCATGTTCATCCATGCCATGGGCAATTCTTTTAAAACCTACTGGCTTACCGGATTTTTGTTCCCAGTGGTCAACGGCCTTGTGCCATCTTTTGAAAGGTGTATTGGTATCTTGATCTTTTGCATTTCTAGTGTCCTCATATAGGTCCACGGCATATAGTTTTCCATTTTTGTGCGCAGTTGTGCCAAACCTTTCCTTGGCTGGAACGGATTTTCCATTCACTTTGCTCGGTTTTTTGACCAAACCATTATGAAAAATCCTTTTGGGATGGATGAACAACCTTTTACGGGCAGTTTTATTCTTTTCTGATTTCACAATCTCATTTAATCCATCAAAATGGTCCGCATCTCCATGGGTGATAATAATGGCCTCTACGTCCATTCGGTTCGAGTCCGTAGTTTTTTTGTGCTGATATCTTGCGGCTGCATGCCTGGCAAAAAGCTTATTGTCTCCGCCATCCACAAAAACTACTTTTCCTTTAGGGGACTCAATTATCATCCCATCCCCTTGTTGTACATCAACCATGGAAATTTTGAGTACTCCGGATTCCGCCAGATCCAACTTCCCCCTTACAAATTTCGTGGAGTCATCATAGCTGTCTAAACACCTTAGTTTGGTCCACCCCCTTTTAAATTCCAGAATTTCCACTTTATCGCCAAATGCAAGATTCATTTTTTTATTGGAAGACTTTTTTGCTTCGGCATACGTCTTAACGAAATCTTCTTGAATGAAACCTATATTGCCCATACTGTATCTTTTTAGATTTTGGTTATTCACGTTCTGGACCAAATACGCATTTGCACAATTGTTTTAAATTCTGTCCAAATGGTATGATCAATTAATGCATGGATACTGGTCTTTACAATTTTGGCAATGGCCGGAATTTTGTTTTTGCCAGTTTTTTCGCATTCCATCATCAAATATGGCCAACAGCGTCCAAGTACCTAAAAAAATAGAAAATCGGCATTGGTTGAATGGTTTGAATTGATGATAAAAACACGATTGGGGGAGGAATTTCAAGATAATGAAATCTTTAAGATTACTTACAAAAAAATGCAAATAAATCTTTGGTTATGGAAGAAAATACCTATAAAGAGCAGGGAAATATGGAGAACAGTAGGGCAACACTTCCCAGTTTGTGCAGTTCCTTATAATAACGGTAAAATAAGGACCAATTTGAAAAAAAATATTGGTGTAATATCGCCCTGGAAGGTCTTAATCATACTACCCAAACTTTTCCCTCCTATAAAACTGGTTCAATTCAGGGGTAGTAGCAATACCTTATTATCAACACAAAGGCGGCACCGGATAATGGCAGTACCGCCTTTTTAACGTTGAAAACATGTTCTTGATTGATGAATTAAAACATGTTCTTGATTGATGATTTGTACCCTAAGGACGAGTGATTTTCCAAAGTGTTACAGTTGATGTCAAAAAAATTCAAAAGTTACAAATAACACAATTTGTTAATTTTTTAAAACTTCAGTTCCCACTACCTTCGTATTGGATAAACAGATTGCCTACATTTGTATAAATGCAATAATAGGTATGGTCTTTAAAGGAATACAGGAAAAGTTTAAGGCAAAATCTGGACATAAATATCTTGAGGACGAACTAAAAAAGCCAAGGTTTGTAAGGGATAAAAAAGGGGTGTCCAGTATTGCGTGCATAGTGGACATGGATAAGTTTAGAAATGCCGAAGTCTTTCAGTCCCTTATACAGCAAATGGGACTTAAGCCCAATGCAGTACATGTAATGGGATATAAAAGAGGGCAGGACAAATACGGGATGTTTTCCATTCCCTTTTGTACGGATAAGGACTTAGGCTGGAACGGTTCAATTGAGAATGGGGACTTTTCCGAGTTTTCAGGTAGGGAATATGACGTATTGGTCAATTACTTTACCGACGATCGATTGGTTTTAAAATTGATGTCCACTAAAATCAATGCCCGAATTCGGGTTGGACTAAAGGAAGCTGATAATACAATGAATGACCTGATTTTTGATTGTGGTTTGAGTGACTTTAAAACCTTTAAGACCGAGTTGGAGAAATATTTAAGAATTTTAAATGAATTGGGATAATGGAAAGCTTAGTTGGAACAGGTGTAGCATTGGTCACTCCTTTTAGGACGGATCTGTCAATAGATACCAAGGCATTGGAGAACCTTGTGGAGCATTGTATTTCCGGTGGCGTGGATTATTTGGTGGCTTTGGGCACCACGGCGGAGTCGGTTACCTTGACAAAAGAGGAAAAACGCCTGGTCATGCAGACCATATCATTGGCCAATGCCGGCCGCTTACCACTGGTGGTAGGTGTTGGGGGCAATAACACCATGGCCGTGGTAAAAGAATTACAAACCCTGGATTTCATGGATTTTGAGGCCATACTATCAGTTTCCCCGGCTTACAATAAGCCTACCCAAGAAGGCATATACCAACATTTCAGGGAAATTTCCAAAGCTTCTCCCTTGCCCATTATTGTGTATAATGTACCGTCCAGGACGGGTAGCAATATGTTACCAGGTACAACGATTCGCCTGGCCAAGGATTTTAAGAACATCGTTGCCATAAAAGAAGCATGTGCCGACCAAATTCAGATCGATCAGTTAATGCAGCAAAAACCCGATGGTTTCCATATTATTTCGGGGGATGATTTTACTGCGCTTTCAACCGTTTTAGCTGGAGGTTCCGGGGTTATATCCGTATTGGGACAGGGACTGCCCGAAGCTTTTTCCCGTATGATCAGTCTTGGATTACAGGGCGATTCGGAGCGCGCTTATGGCATTCATCAAACCCTACTGGACGGGATGCACCTCATTTTTGAGGAAGGAAATCCTGCCGGCATCAAAACGGTATTGGAATATTTTGGCCTGGGGGGTTCGCAAGTGCGACTCCCACTTGTTTCCGCCAGTACGGCACTCAAAAGTAAGATCAATCGGTTCCTGGGACAACTGCAGCATGTAAATGCCTAAGAAGTTAAATTTTGCCCAAAAATTCCTTTTGGGTTTTTTAAGACTGATTTTTATTGGCAAATTGGGTTTTAGTAATCAATGGATAATTACTAATTTTGCCGAATGTTTTTGAAAATGAGGTCGTTTTATTTCCTACTTCCAATAGCTATTGTCTTTTTCACTTCTTGTAATGAGTATCAAAAGGTACTCAAAAATGAAGATGTAAAGGCAAAATACGATTTGGCGGAAAGGTATTACAATGAAGGGGATTTTAAACGCGCAAACCGCCTTTTTGAGCAGATTGCACCAAGATACGTTGGGAAACCCCAAGGGGAGCGGGTCATGTTCTTTTTTGCAGACTCGTATTTTAAAACGGAACAGTATTACTTGGCGGGCTATCAGTTTGAGCGTTTTATCAAATCCTATCCCAATAGCGAAAAATTACCGGAAGCCGTCTTTTTGGAGGCAAAGAGCTATTACCAGCTCTCACCAAGATATTCCCTGGATCAAACTGATACCGATAAGGCCTTGGCCAAACTTCAGAATTACATCAATACCTATCCGGATTCCGAATTTTTTGCCCAAGCCAATGAGATGGCCCAGGAACTCACCTTTAAAAAACAAAAGAAGGAATTTGAAATCGCGAAACAATTTGATAAGTTGGGCGAATTCAATTTCCCAATATTGATTTCCTCCATTGCAGCGTTCAACAACTTTGTCCTGGATAATCCTGGTGCGATATATAGGGAAGATGCCTTCTTCTACCGCTTGAAATCCGAGATGACCCTGGCCAGGAACAGTACCGCCTTTAAACAAGAAGAACGTTACAAAGAAGCCTTACGATATTATGAAGCTTTGATAAAATCTTATCCTGAAACAAAGTATAAGAAAGAAGCGAGCAGTTATTACGAAACCATTCAAAAGCAATTAGAATTGCCTGTAGAGGCGACATCAAAATAAATTCCATTTACCGTATGAAGGATTTAAAAAACACAAAGGCCCCAATTTCCACCGTTACCCATAACCGCAATGAGTTTGATGGCAAAACGGACAATATCTATGAGGCCATTTCCATTGCCTCCAAGAGGGCCATTCAGATCAATTCCGAAATAAAAAAGGAATTGTTGGAGAAATTGGAAGAGTTTGCTACCTATAGCGACAGCTTGGAGGAAGTTTTTGAAAACAAGGAACAAATTGAAGTTTCCAAATTTTATGAAAAACTTCCTAAACCACATGCACTTGCAGTACAAGAGTGGTTGGAGGATAAGATTTATTACAGAAACACGGAGAAGGACGCATAGATGCTAAGCGGAAAAAACATCCTTTTGGGCATTACCGGGGGGATTGCCGCGTATAAGACATCGTTCTTAGTAAGATTATTGATAAAAGCTGGTGCCAAGGTCAGAGTTGTGATGACCCAAAGTGCCAGCTCTTTTGTTACCCCATTAACGCTTTCCACCCTATCCAAAAATCCGGTTTTATTGGATTTTATCAACCAGGAGGATGGAAGTTTATCATGGAACAACCATGTGGAATTGGGACTTTGGGCAGATATCATGTTAATTGCCCCGGCAACGGCAAATACCCTTTCCAAAATGGCCAATGGTACCTGCGATAATTTATTGTTGGCAGCCTACCTATCAGCAAAATGTCCGGTCTATTTTGCCCCGGCAATGGATTTGGATATGTACCAACATTCATCTACCAAGGCGTCCTTTAAAAAGTTGCAGTCCTTTGGGAATATCATGATTCCTGCAGAATCCGGGGAACTTGCCAGCGGATTGAGCGGGGAAGGGCGGATGGCAGAACCCGAACATATTGTCCATTTTATGGAATCGCATCTAAAGGAAGGGCAGCCATTGTTTGGAAAAAGGATACTGATTACCGCCGGGCCCACCCATGAACCCATTGATCCGGTTCGTTTTTTAGGGAATCGTTCCACGGGAACCATGGGGTTGGAATTGGCGAAAAGGGCAGTGGCCTTAGGTGGGGATGTAGTTTTGATCATGGGCCCAACCACCTTGGCCATAGAAGGTGATGCCATGGAATTGAAACGGGTCACCACAGCAGAGGAAATGTACCAGGAAGTACACAAACACTACCCAGAAGTGGATATTGCCATTAGCGCTGCTGCCGTTGCGGACTATAGGCCCAAAGAGGTTTCCAATCAAAAAATAAAAAAGAAGGAAGCCCAGGGAATGACCATGACTTTGGAGCGTACCAAGGACATCCTGCTCTCCATGGGAGAAACCAAAAAACAGCAATTTATTGTTGGGTTTGCCCTGGAAACCCAAAACGAACTGCAGAACGCCAAGGATAAGTTGGTTCGAAAAAACTTGGATGCCATAGTCCTAAATTCACTAAATGACCAAGGGGCCGGATTTGGTGTCACGACCAATAAAATCACTTTCTTCGATAAGAATTCGGTCTCAAAAACGTTTAAGGTAAAAGACAAGTCCGAAGTAGCTTCGGATATTTGGGAAGAAATCATCCAAAGGATTCATGCATAAGTTTTTTATCATCGCTATTCTCTTTATGGGCCCAATGGTGGTCCAGGGCCAAGAACTGGATTGTGAGGTTACCGTGAATTCCGATCAGGTCAACCAAACGAACCAGCAGATTTTTAAGACCTTGGAGCGTTCGTTGAATGATTTTGTCAACAAAAACAAATGGACAAATCGGGTCTATGGGGAAAATGAGCGCGTAAGTGCACGTATGTTCATTACGGTCACGGAATATGAATCGGATAGATTTGAGGCCAGTATCCAAATTCAATCATCCCGTCCCGTTTATAACACATCTTACGAAACTTCAGTATTCAATTATAAGGACAATGCCCTTAATTTTATATATCAGGAGTTTGAACCATTGGTGTACAATCCCAATTCCTTCGATTCCAATTTAATAGGTGTGATATCGTATTACGTCTATATCATTTTGGGGCTGGATGCAGATACCTACAGCCTGCAGGGCGGTGATGAGTACTACCGTTTGGCACAAAATATCGTTACTCAGGCACAAGGCACCAATTTTGGGGGGTGGGCACAACAGACCGGGGAACGCACCCGATTTGAATTGGTGGACAATTTATTGTCCAACACCTTTAAGGAGTACCGCATCGCGATGTACAATTACCACCGTAAGGGCATGGATGTCTTGGCCGATAACAATAGTACGGGAAAACAAGTCATTGCGGGAAGCCTCCGGTTGTTCGAAACCTTGATAAAACGCAGGCCCAATGCCTTTCTCATCCAGACTTTTTTTGATGCCAAAGCAGAGGAGATCAGCAACATATTTTCCGATGGTCCCAAGGTGGATATTGTTAAGCTTAAAGAAAGTTTAAATAAGGTTGCCCCATTTTATTCCACTACTTGGAATGAAATCTCGTATTGATCGTGAGTTCAATATCTTTTGATGGTTATCTTTGCTAGCCTAAATAAAGATAGGTGCTAGTCCAGCTTTCCATAAAGAATTTTGCCCTTATTGATGACCTTAATGTATCCTTTGATGCCGGTTTTACCACAATTACCGGTGAAACCGGAGCAGGGAAGTCCATCCTTTTGGGTGCCCTTTCCTTGGTTTTGGGAAAGCGTGCCGATTTATCTTCCCTAAAGGACGGTTCCACCAAATGTGTCATTGAAGCTGAATTTGCGATCTCCAACTATAACTTAAAACGTTATTTTAAGGACAATGACCTGGATTATGGGCAGCAGACCATTATGCGAAGGGAAATATTGCCCAGCGGAAAGTCCAGGGCCTTTGTGAATGACACGCCAGTTACTTTGGACGTCCTATCCACTCTGGGAAGGCTGTTGGTGGACATCCATTCCCAACACCAAACCCTACAGCTTACGGATAATGCCTTTCAATTTCGGGTAATTGATGCCTTGGCGGGCAATACGGACCTATTGGATAATTACGGTGCCAGGTTGCATGAATACCATTTGGCGTCCAATGAACTGGAACGCCTAATTGCCCATAAAAACGAAGCTGAAAAGGATTTGGATTACAATTCCTTTTTATTGCAGGAACTGGAAAATGCCACATTGAACCAGGGTGTTGTGGAAGAATTGGAGGCCGAATACGAAGCCTTGAACAATGTGGAGAGTTTAATGGAACTCCTGTCCAATTCCCATCAATTATTGAATGAAGAACAAATGGGCATACTAAGTTCCATGACACAGCTTAAACAATTGACCCAGAGGCTCAGTGAATTTGGAAAAAAGTACGGAAACCTCAATGATAGGGTGCAGTCCATTGCCATTGAGCTTGCGGATTTGGGAAATGAACTTGAGAACCTCTCGGAAGCCATAGAGCCAAATCCAGAACGTTTGGAGAAGGTAAATGGAGAATTACAATTGCTTCATGACCTGTTTAAAAAACATCAAGTAAATGAAGTGGATGAATTATTGGCCATTAAGGAGGATCTAACGCAAAAGGTGGGGACCTCGTTGAATATTGATGACACCATCCAACAAAAGGAGTTGGAGGTGACCCAACATAAAAAAGACCTTCAAGAAGTTGGGACGGCCATTAGACAGCGCAGGCAAAAGGCCATTCCAATGCTGGGGAAGAAGTTGACGGAACGTATTTCCTCCCTGGGGATGCAAGCGGCTTCATTCAAAATTGAACTATTTCCCTTGGAAGACTTCAAACGAAATGGAATGGATGGTTTGCGGTTTCAATTCTCTGCGAACAAAGGCTCCCAATATGGAGAGCTAAAAAAAGTAGCCTCGGGCGGGGAGCTTTCACGAATTATGTTGGCCATCAAATCCATATTGGCCTCCTATGAAAAATTGCCTACCCTTATTTTTGATGAAATCGATACCGGGGTTTCCGGGGAAATCTCAAATAAGATGGGGGAAATCATGAAAGGGATGGCACATAACATGCAAATGTTCTCTATTACGCATTTGCCGCAGGTTGCCTCCAAAGGGGAGCATCAGTTCAAAGTGTACAAAGAGGAAATCGGAAATACCACTTCAACAAAAATGAAACGATTGATTGGGGATGAACGCGTTCAGGAATTGGCTGAAATGTTAGGAGGGAAGTCGTTTTCGGACTCAGCGGTTTCCCATGCCAAGCAGTTGCTATTTGAGAATTAGGATTGGAAGGGCGGACACCCCATCAAAGACTTTTAACAACTTTTGAAATCCATATCTTTGCAGCACTAAAACCGACAAACAATGGGGCATAACTTATTGAAAGGAAAAAAGGGAATTATTTTTGGGGCTTTGGATGAAAACTCCATTGCCTGGAAAACCGCTGAACGCGTGCATGAGGAAGGTGGGGAATTTGTGTTGACGAATGCACCTATCGCCATGCGTATGGGTCAAATAAAGGTCCTGGCGAAAAAAACAGCTTCAGAAATTATCCCCGCAGATGCGACCAATGAAGAAGATTTACAAAATTTAGTTTCCAAATCCATGGAACTGTTGGGAGGAAAACTTGACTTTGTCCTGCATTCCATAGGGATGTCCGTAAACGTTCGAAAAGGCCGTCATTATACGGATGAAAAATATGATTTTACCACTAAGGGATGGGATGTTTCCGCACTTTCGTTCCATAAAGTGATGCAGACCTTGTACAAAGCCGATGCCATGAACGAATGGGGAAGCATCGTGGCCTTAACTTATATGGCAGCACAGCGTACATTCCCGGATTATAACGATATGGCCGATAATAAGGCCTATTTGGAATCCGTTGCCCGCAGTTTTGGGTACTTTTTTGGCAAGGAAAAGAACGTAAGGGTGAACACCATTTCCCAATCACCAACGCCCACTACGGCGGGGCAAGGGGTAAAAGGTTTTGATGGTTTTATTGCGTATGCGGAAAAAATGTCGCCTTTGGGAAATGCTACAGCCGATGATTGTGCAAATTACACGGTGAGCTTGTTCTCGGATCTGACCAAAAAGGTCACTATGCAAAATCTCTTCCATGATGGTGGTTTCTCCAATACTGGGGTCAGCCAGGAAGTGATCGATGTTTTTAGCGAATAATACATGAAGTCTTCCTAAAAAGCCATCCCATTGAGGATGGCTTTTGTATGTTTACCTATGGATCGATTGCACTTTTCCTTTATCATCCCCGTTTATAACCGACCGGATGAAATCCAAGAACTACTGGAAAGTATGGTCCAAATGGATTATAAGGGGGATTTTGAAGTGGTCATTGTAGAAGATGGCTCCACAAAAACCTCGGAAAAGGTATTGGACAATTTTAGTGATGGGCTACAAATTTCATACTATAAAAAGGAAAATACAGGTCCTGGGGATTCCAGAAATTATGGAATGAAAAAAGCCAGGGGCAACTATTTTATTGTCCTGGATTCGGACTGTATCCTTCCCCCACAGTATTTGGATGAAGTGGATCGGGAGCTTGGACAGGATTTTGTCCATTGTTTTGGGGGAGCCGATGCGGCCCACCATTCCTTCAGTAAAGTTCAGAAGGCAATCAATTACGCAATGACATCGCTTTGGACCACAGGGGGTATTCGCGGCAGAAAAAAGACACTTGGGAAATTCCAGCCCAGAAGCTTTAATATGGGTATTTCCCAAGAGTTGTTCAAAAAAACCAAGGGGTTTGGTAGCATTCATCCAGGAGAAGACCCGGATTTGACTTTTCGTATTTGGAAAGCCGGATATAGGACCCGATTTTTCCCTAATGCCTTTGTCTATCATAAACGAAGGATAGATTGGGGCAGGTTTCACACTCAGGTCAAAAAATTTGGCATGGTAAGGGCCATTTTAAACCAATGGCATCCAGAAACGGCAAAACTTACCTATTGGTTTCCTACGTGTTTTATGGTCCTACTATTCACTTCCATAGTATTGATGATTTTGGGATGGTGGCATTTTAGCGTGCTTTTTGGACTGTATTTCCTGCTTATTTTTATAGACTCCCTATTCAGGAACAGGAGTTTGGTCGTAGCCCTTTTGTCCATTGTGGCCGTTGTTGTTCAGTTTTTTGGTTACGGCCTGGGTTTTCTTAAATCAACCATCTTACTTAATTTTAGTCCTAAAGAACCTGAAAAGGTATTTCCTAACTTGTTTTTTAAAAAAGGGTGAGCAGTATAAAAAGCACTTTTGGCAAATTGAACCAAAGGAAACTAAAGGTTTTCCTGCTGTTTCTGCTTTGTTCTTTTTTGGCATGGGCCATTAGTAAACTATCGGAAGTCTATGAATCCAGGGCCAACTTTAGGATTGTACACCAAAACATTCCGGATAGTTTGCTCTTGAACCGCAATTCCAATAGGCTGTTGACCGCCAAGATAAAAGCCAGTGGTTTTCAATTTTTGGGGTATTCCCTAAGTCCCAAATCGATAGTCTTGGATTTGGGCGGGGTTCTTGAGCAGGAAGGGGAATACTTCTTGACCGCAAATACCGTTAAGAATCAGATGGAACGGCAACTGCCCAATAGTGTTTCCTTGATGGAACTGGATGCCCCCATTTTCTATACGGACCTTTATCGGGTGGATTTCAAGCACGTTCCGGTTTTGCCCAAGATAAACCTGCGATTGGCCCAGAACCATTTGCTAAAAGGGCCGCTTAAAGTAAGCCCGGACAGCATTAGGATCAGGGGCCCCAAGAAGCACATCAGCAAGGTCAGGGAAATTTCCACGGTCCCTTTTGAGCTAAATGAGGTTTCGACCAATTTTTCAAGGGAACTGGCTTTGGAATCCCTGGATTCCCTGGGCAATATTGTAATTGATACAAAAAAGGTAACGGTTTCAGGGGAAGTAGTACGGTTTTCGGAAAAGGAGTTTGTTATTGGGATAAAAACACGCCATGTTCCGGAAGGTTTTCGTTTAAGGACGTTTCCCGATCATATTACCATCGTATGTAAAGCAGGGATTGAACAGTTGAAAGACCTGAAGACGACGGATTTTGAAGTTTTCGTGGACTATGATGCCCTTGTAGATAAAAAATACCTTTTCATTGAATTGGAAAAGAAGCCCGACGATGTATTTTCAGTACGATTATTGCAAAATAGGGTAGAGTTTGTTTTAGAAAAGATATGATAGTAGGGTTGACCGGTGGTATGGGGAGCGGCAAGAGTACCGTTGCCGCATTTTTCAGGGAATTAGGGGTTCCCGTCTATGATTCCGACGAAGAGGCAAAGTTGTTAATGGTTGATTCAGAAGAGGTTAGGAAAGACATCGTCCAGCTATTTGGCCCTGGGGCCTATCATGGGAAAAAGTTAAACAAAGCGTTCATTTCCAAAATTGTATTTAATGAGAAGGAAAAGCTAAAACAGTTAAATGCCGTGGTCCATCCAGCAGTACGAAAGCATTTTTTAAGTTGGGTCCAGAGCAGGGATTTTCCCTATGTGATTCAGGAAACGGCTTTGATTTTTGAGAACAAAGCGCAGAAGAACTACGACTTGGTTATCCTGGTAACCGCTCCGGAAAAGGTTAGAATTCAAAGGGTTATGGATAGGGATGCCATGTCGGAAGCACAAATTAAGGCGCGATTGGGAAATCAATTGTCAGATGAAAGCAAGATTCCATTGGCGGACCATATGATTGAAAATATTGATTTGGAGCAAACCAAAAAGGACGTTGGAAAGCTCCACAAAACAATTTTGACAAAAGCTTTAAAAAAATCATGACTTTAACATTTTTGTTAATGATAGGTTAAACGCCCAAGGCGCTGAATGTTAAATTTTTAATTTTGAGTAAATGAACAAGAGACGATTCGTTCTTCTGGTCATTTTGATGAGTCTCTCACTCGTCGGTATTATTTCAGTACAGGTTTATTGGATTCAAAAATCGGTAGACGACAAGCGGGAGCAGTTTTCAAATACGGTCGAAGATGTTTTGGGAGAGGTGGCCGATAGGGTTGAAAGTAGGGAACGCAAGGACTACGTGGACCGCGTGGCAGAATTGGTAGACAGTGTTGAACAGCCTAAATCAGCTCATTTACGAAACATATTCTTCGTTGATCGGGATTTGAATTCTGACGAAATCAAGTTTTATTCCCATGGTATATTGGAAGAAAGCTATGATATTTCGTCCATGTTCTTTGACAACGCTTTAGATGATTCAACAACGATAAAGAATTTTACCAGTAGACGTACATCTGCCATTTATAAGGAAGATTATGGGTTGGATGGGAAACGTTATGCGTTGACACCCATTCAAAGGGTGGAAAAAATAGGTGGGCTTTCGGCAATTGACAAAGCTGTCTATGAGGATGTTTTTAGTGAAATGGCCAAAACGGTGCCCATTCATGAGCGGGTATCCAGACAGGAGTTGGAACTTTTGCTGAATCGGGAGCTTGAAAATAGGGGCATCGCCATCGATTATGAATATGGAATTTATAGTCGTGGTTTCCCCACAAAGGTAAGGTCCAAAAAGTTCAAATTTGATAAGGGTACAATTTATAGGACCCTAATTTTTAGGGACAGCGAGGGCCAGACCAACTTTTCATTACTATTGAGTTTTCCCCAAAAGAAAAAATTCCTGCTCAGCAGTATAATGACCATGGCCATTTTATCCCTATTGTTCACTTTGGTCATTGTGGTGGCGTATTCCAGTGCAATTTATCAATTGATACAGCAGAAGCAGATCTCGGAAATTAAATCGGACTTCATTAACAATATGACCCATGAGTTCAAAACGCCGATTGCTACGATCAACCTGGCAGTAGAGGCCATACGAAATCCAAAATCCATGGGAGATGCGGACAAGTTGACGCGTTATTTGGGAATGATACGGGATGAGAACAAACGGATGCATGCACAAGTGGAAAATGTACTGCGTATTTCAAAGTTGGAAAAGAATCAGTTGGATATCAATAAGGATCGCGTAGATGTCCATGACATTATTACCGATGCCATGGCCCATGTAGAATTGATAGTCCAGGATAGGGGAGGTTACATCCATACACATCTGGATGCGGAACGTTCGGATGTTTTGGCCAATGATGTGCATTTTACCAATGTCATTGTAAATATTTTGGATAATGCCATCAAGTATTCCCCTGAATCCCCCAAAATTGATGTATTTACGGAGATTGCAAAAAATTTCGTGGTCATCAGAGTACAAGATCAGGGGGCAGGGATGAGCAAAGCGGTCCAAAAAAGAATTTTTGAAAAGTTTTACCGGGAACATACCGGGAATATACATAATGTAAAAGGCCACGGTTTAGGATTGGCCTACGTGAAAAAAATAGTAGATGATCACCAAGGTGAGATTTATGTGGAGAGTGAAAAAGGGAAGGGAAGTACTTTCTTCATAAAGCTACCTTTAATTTAAATTGTATGGAAACAGAGAATAAAAAAATATTGTTGGTAGAGGATGACCCAAATTTTGGAATAGTATTAAAGGACTATCTCCAAATGAATGATTTTGATGTTGTTCTTGCCAAGAACGGGATGGAGGGTTTTGAAAAGTTTAAAAAAGACAACTTTGATGTCTGTATTTTAGATGTTATGATGCCCTACAAGGATGGCTTTACCCTTGCCAAGGAAATCCGTGAGAAGAATGAAAATGTACCCATTATCTTTTTGACGGCAAAAACCATGAAGGAAGATGTACTCAAGGGCTACAAAGCTGGTGCGGACGATTACCTGAACAAGCCCTTTGACTCCGAGGTACTGCTCATGAAACTCAAGGCAATACTTCAACGAAAGGCATCCAATTCATTGGCCGACAGTAAGCAGTTTGAATTTCAAATAGGGAACTTCCATTTGAATTCCAAACTACGCTTCTTAAAATATATGGATGAGGAACCCATAAAATTATCACCAAAGGAAAACGAACTGTTACGACTTTTGGCACTTCATGAGAACGACCTAATGCCCAGGGAATTGGCGTTGACAAAGATTTGGAGGGATGACAACTATTTCACCTCCAGAAGTATGGACGTATATATTGCCAAATTGCGTAAATACTTAAAGCGTGATGATGTGGTTGAAATATTGAATATTCATGGGGAAGGCTTCCGTCTGGTCATAAAAACGGAAGGTGAAACCATGTAGTGGTACGCAAAAGCATAGACTAAGACCGCTCCTTGGGGCGGTCTTATTGTTTTATGGAGTTAATCATCCCGTTCCGCGGCACCCGCCAAAGGCCACAACAGGGTCGTACTGCTGCCAAAACCCAACTTCAACTCTTTAGGACTTTAAGTTCATCTTTCCAATACATTAAGTTCATCTTTCCAATACATTAAGTTCATCTTTCCAATACATTAAGTTCATCTTTCCAATACATTAAGTTCATCTTTCCAATACATTAAGTTCATCTTTCCAAGACATTAAGTTCATCTTTCCGAGACATTAAGTTCATCTCTCCGAGACATTAAGTTCATCTCTCCGAGACATTAAGTTCATCTCTCCAAGACATTAAGTTCATCTTTCCGAGACTTTAGGTTAAACGCTCTAAAATCTTACGTTCATCGTGGTAAAACCATGGTTTAACTGCTATATCCACTGCTCCACCATCCCCAAAAAAGCTAGACAGGGCTGTACTGCCAGGGCGTAACAAACCATAAAAGTTTAGTTGAAGCTATGGACGTAAGTTTTGGTTTTGTTGTTATCGAGATTTCTCACGTACGTTCGAAATGACCTTTACTTTGAAAACGGCATTTCGAAAGAGGAAAGCGACTGAGAAATCTAACCACCAAAGGCGGACGGTGTACCGCTTCAGCGTCACCATTTTAAAAGTTTTGCAGTTGATATGCAGCTACTTCGCAGGGAGAGCTTCCATCCAATGAACTGAAGAACGATCTATACGTAGTATAAATGAAATATACACTAACTTTACGATGGATATAAAAGAATATGCGATGGACATCGAGGCAACAAAACTGGAGCTGATGCACCTACTCTTACAGACACAGAAGGAAAGCCTGTTGGCCAAGGTTAAGAAAGTGTTCGAAGACGAGGGCATCGACTGGTGGGACGATATGGATGAGCAGGAACGCCAAGAGGCCATGACGGGACTGGAACAGGCAGATAAGGGAGAGTTTGTTCCACATAAAAAAGTAATGGAACGCTTCAATAAATGGCGTTGAACATCAAATGGACACCACAAGCAGAAAAAGGACTTGATAAGGTTCTGGAATACCTTGAGGAAAACTGGACGGAGAAGGAGGTATTTAACTTTGAAAAGAAAATTGGAGAACTCACCGAGCGAATCTCAAAATATCCGAAAATCTGCCCACCATCCGGAAAACGACCGGACCTTCGCAAGGGACTTGTGGATAGGAACAACTATATCATTTACAGGATACATCCAAAGAAAAAACCATAGAAATCATCAACTTCAGGGGAACCAAACAAGGGCCGTTGTCCTAGAGCCCCCAGTACAAAAAAGCCCACACCGCCCATACTTCAAAGAGACCCTCTATCCTTTTTACCCTTCCGTTCTCTAGGGCCATGCTACTACTTATTCACAACGAGCAGGGTAGAGAGTTAAGAAACAGCCCATAAGCATTGATACTTCGACTATAATTGGTCCAGCAGTTTTTGGATAATTTGGGATGGGGTGTCCCTTATGGACACTTTTATGGCATTCTCCGGTTCCTCCAAGGTTTCAAATTGGGACTGAAGCAATTCCAAGGGCATGAAATGCCCTTTTCGTTGTACCATTCGGGTTTTTACCTCTTCAAAACTGCCTTCCAAAAAAATAAACTTCAATTGGCCCATTAAGCCATCGTTCAAAATAGCGCGATAACTTTTTTTAAGGGCGGAGCAAGCTACGACTGCCCCGGATTCCTTTCTGGATTTCAACAGTTGGTTCAATGAAACCAGCCAACCATGGCGATCCTCATCATTGAGTGGCTGACCGGACTCCATTTTTTCGAGGTTTGCCCTGGGATGGAAATCATCCCCATCAAAAAAAGGAATACCAACGGCCTCTGCCAATAGCTTGCCGATAGTGGTTTTACCGGTTCCGGATACCCCCATGATCACATAAAGTTTTGGTTCATGCATGGGAACGTTCTTTTAAAAGGAGATCTACGCTACTAATGAATTCGGTTTCGGACAACCTATGGTCCAGCCAAACCAGATGTTCATTTTTCCTGTACCAGGTCAATTGGCGTTTGGCAAACCTTCTTGTGTTTTTTTTTATTTCCCCTACGGCTTTTTCCAAGGTAATCTTTCCCTCAAAATAAGCAAACAGCTCTTTGTATCCTACGGTGTTGAGTGCATTTAACGTGCTGTGCTTGAACAATTCCCGGGCCTCTTCCAATAATCCATCTTCCATCATTTTGTCCACGCGCCTGTTTATGCGCTCATAAATGACATTCCTTTCCGCATCAATACCAATAAGTATGGGCGTAAACCCCCGTTCTTTTTTCTTGCCGGCCAGAAACGAGGAATAGGGTCTTCCGGAGGAAATACTGATTTCCAATGCCCTGATCAATCGATGCGGGTTCTCCAAATCCACTTTTGCATAATAGTCAGGGTCCAATTCCTGCAGCCTGTCCTGCAAGGCACCTATCCCTTCTTTATTAAAAACCGCATTTAACCCATGTCTTAAGCTGGGATCGGTTTCCGGGAAATCATCAAGCCCGTATAAAACCGCATCCATATAGAGTCCGCTTCCCCCCACAAGCAGCACAACATCATGGGAACGAAACAGTTTTTCCAATAAAAGAAGGGTATCCCGCTCAAAATCACCCACGGAATAGGAATCAAAAATACTGAGATGTTGAATAAAATGATGTTTGACCTGGTTCAATTCCTGGGGTGAAGGGACGGCGGTACCAATATGCATCTCTTTGAAAAACTGCCGTGAATCCGTTGAGATGATTTCTGTGGAAAAGTGTTTGGCCAATGCAATGGCACGTGCCGTTTTTCCAATGGCCGTTGGGCCAACGATGGCAATGACATATTTGGCCATTAGTCGACTTCTTCTAGTTTTTCACCGCATTTTCTGCAATAGACCGCATCTTCCCGAAGTACTTCCGTCGCACAATTGGAGCAACATCTTCCCTTATCATCTTCGATCCTTTCCCTCGCCGATGCATATTCTGCGGAAACAATACCCGTTGGGACTGCAATAATGCCGTAACCGATGATCATAATGAAGGTGGCCAGGAACTGCCCAAGACCGGTTTCCGGGGAAATGTCCCCATAACCTACGGTGGTAAGGGTAACAATAGTCCAATAGACACTATGCGGAATACTGTTAAACCCATGTTCGGGACCTTCTATCAAATACATCACGGTTCCCAAAAGAATAGAGACCACCAGCACAAAAAAGATAAAAATGAAAATTTTTCTTTTACTTGCATTTAAGGCCTTGATCAAATTGTTTGAAGCGCCCGTGTACCGGACCAACTTCAATATTCTAAAGATGCGCAGTAATCGTAATGCCCTAAATGCCGTAAAATACTGGGTTCCCACAAAGAAGAAGGACAAATACTTGGGTATGGTGGAGAGTAGGTCCACTATACCGAAAAAACTGAATATGTATTTGCTGGGACGCTTAATGCATATGATCCGTAGAATATATTCAATGGTAAAAAGGATGGTCACCACCCACTCCGAAATATTGAAAAATTCATGAAACCTTTCGTCATAACGGGGTATACTCTCCAGCATGACCACAATAACACTGTAGACAATAACGATCAATAGAATGATATCGAACCATCTCCCTGCGGTAGTATGCGTGCCATAGATGATCCCGTGTAATTTCGCCCTCCAGCTTTTATTTGGCTTATTGTATTTCAAACTTGTTTACGATTCCAATTCAACTATTTGAATTTTATACTTCCTTAGATAGGATTCAATGATGAATGTGGTATTTGGGTTTCCCTTCATTGGGGTAATTATGGATTCTAATATAGGAATATTATTGATTTGATGGTTAAGATCGGCATATCCAAAGCCTTGGAAGGTTCCATTTTTGATGAAGAAGACACTTTTTTCTCCCAGTTGCCGCCCCTTGTCCAAAAGGGCCAGTGTCCTATTTTGGACGCTGTGTTTTTTTTCTATTTCCGTGATGAGTTCATTGCGTTTTTCGGGCTCAATAAGGGAATCCAACTGATATTTTTTCAAGACTTCGTTCAAAAAATTCCTGGAGGCCTTTAGGGAATTAAAACTACTTAGGCGTCTGGCGTGTCCGTTGGCCTGCTCTGCTCTTAAGGTAAGCATGCCATTTTTATCCTTTGCGATATATACGCCGTGGGAAAAGCATTGGTCCTTTATTTTTTTATTGAACTTGGGTTTGTTCTCCTGCAATTCCACCCCTTCTTTTAAAATTGCGGCCAATTCACTTCCCGTGCGCTCAAAGGTTACTTTTTTGGTCTCTTTTTGAAGTATACGTGCCAATTGCCCCTCATTGGTAAAATGTTGGTTGACCCTTTTTTTGATATTTTTTGTTTTTCCCAGAAACAGGATGTCCCCATCTTTGTTGTGCATGTAATACACGCCCGTTTCCGAAGGTAGGCTTTCTACAATATCCAATTGTTTTTCGGTCAATTCTCCCAGGGTTTCTGCCCTAACGACTTCTTTTACAATGGATTTATCTATATCCTTTGCCAGCAAAAGCTTAAAAAGCTTTAATGTGGCCAAGGCATCGCCATTGGCCCTATGTCGGTCGCTTACGGGAATGCCCAGGGAGCGAACCAGCTTTCCCAGGCTGTGGGATTCCGCATCGGGAAGTAATTTTTTGGAAAGATCTACGGTGCAAAGGGTCTTTCGTTCAAAATTATAGCCCAATCTTCTGAACTCCGTCCTTAGGATACGATAGTCAAATTGGGCGTTGTGCGCAACTAAAGTAGTGCCCTGGGTTATTTCTATGATTCGCTTGGCCACTTCATGGAACTTAGGGGCAGAACGGAGCATCTTATTGTTTATTCCGGTAAGCTTCACCACAAACGGTTGGATTTCCCGCTCCGGATTTACCAAACTTATAAAACGATCCACCGTATTTTCACCATCAAAACGATAGATGGCAATTTCCATGATGCCTTCTTCATTGTACTTTCCTCCAGTACTTTCTATATCCAGAATGGCGTACATTCAAAAGTTTTAGGGATAGTTGCGAACTCCAAATATACTACTTCCAATACGTACCATGGTACTTCCTTCCGCAACCGCAATCCCATAATCCCCGCTCATACCCATGGAAAGCGTGTCAATTCCTTGAAGTTTTTGTTGAAGGGAACCAAAAACGGACTTTAAAAACCGAAACTCTTTTCGGATTTGTTCGGTGTTTTGGGTAAAAGTGGCCATTCCCATCACGCCCTTGATCGTTACGTTTGTGAGTTCCTGAAATTCCGGTGCAGCCACCAATTGTTCCAATTCTTCAAGGCTTAGGCCGAATTTGGTTTCCTCTTCGGCAATATGGATCTGCAATAGGCAATTGATATTTCTTTGGTGTTTTTTAGCCTGTTTGTCAATTTCTTTAAGAAGTTTAAGACTGTCCACGCCATGAATCAGGGAAACGTATGCGGCCATATACTTTACCTTATTTCGTTGTACATGACCGATCATATGCCATTGGATATCCTTGGGAAGGGCTTCCCATTTTTGGGTCATTTCCTGAATTTTATTCTCTCCAAACACCCGATGTCCTGCCTGGTAGGCGGCTAAGATGTCATCCAAAGGCTTGGTTTTGGACACTGCGACCAAGGTCACAGTATTGGGTAAGGTTTGCCTTATGGTATCCAGATTTTGTTGTATTGACATTGGGATCGATCTAAGTTAAATCTCATAAATGGTTAATCCACTGCGTAATTTGGGTTCTATATAGGTGCTTTTTGGGGGCATGACCAGATTGGCATCTGCAATGGCCTTTATTTCTTCCATGGTTATCGGTACCAGGCTAAAACCAACCGAAAAATCCCCATTATCAATACTATCCTTCATTTTTATGAGGTTGTGCTTCCCGTAGCCATAGGAAATACGTTTGTCATTGCGCAAATCCCGAATCCCCAAAATAGGCTCCAAAATGGTTTTGTATAGAATATGGGTGTCCAATTCACTCAGGGCATCGGTAAACCCATACACTTGTTTCCTTAGGTAAAGTGAATAGAACTCCCCCTCCAAATACATGCTAAAATGATGCTTCCTGGTAGGTTTATACAGCCCATCGTCCCGTTTTTCAATTCTGTAGTGGGCATCCAACTTTATAAGGAATTCCTCCTTGGTAAGGCCATTAAGGTCCTTTACCATTCTGTTGAATTCGTAGATCCGTATTTCTGATTCAGGAATGAGGTAGCTCAGGAAAAAGTTATAGGGCTCCGTACCGGAATGCCGTTCGTTTTCCGCCTCTAAATCCTTGGATAGTAAATTGGACGAGGCACTCCTATGATGGCCATCCGCAATATAGATTATATCTATTTTTGCAAAGGCCTTTTGTAGATTGACGATTGTGGCCCGATCGGTTACGCACCAGAGCCGATGCCTTTTTTTATCGGGCGTCGTAAAATCATATTCGGGCGTTTTTTCAATTTTTTTGGCAATTAGGTTTTGAATGGTATCATTCTGCGGATAGGTTATGAGAACGGGCTCCGCATTAAAGCCCACCGATTTTAGGTAATTGGCAAAGAGGAGTTCCCTTTTGTGGATGGTATCCTCGTGTTTCTTTATGACGTCATTCCTGTAATCCAAAACACTTGTGGCGCAAAAAATCCCTAAGGTCGTAAAGTCTCCTTTTTGAACCTGATAAAGGTAAAAGGATTCTGCTTTGTCCTTGACGAAGATTTGTTCTTCCAAAAATTCCAGATAACGATTTCGGATCAATGTAAATCGCTCTTCGCCAAAAATGGTTTTCTGAAACTTGTATCCGGGATTGATGATATGAAGAAATGAGAAAGGATTGTACTTCAAGTGATAATTCCTTTCCTTCTTGTCGTATTCCTCATAGGAACGGGAAGCAACAAAGGCGACTTTGTCCTTAGCGGGCCTTATGGCTCTAAAAGGTTTAATGACTGCCATTGATCAGGCAAATTGATTGGAAACCTTTTCGGCTTTTTTGGATTCCGAATAGTCATAAAACCCTTCTCCGGATTTCACCCCGAGTTTTCCGGCGGTAACCATATTCACCAATAGGGGACAGGGTGCGTATTTGGGGTTTTTAAATCCATCGTACATGACGTTCAATATGGACAGGCAGACATCCAAACCGATAAAATCCGCCAATTGCAAGGGACCCATGGGATGTGCCATTCCCAGCTTCATTACCGTGTCTATTTCAGTTACTCCGGCCACTCCATTGTACAAGGTTTCAACAGCCTCATTGATCATGGGCATTAAGATACGGTTTGCCACAAATCCGGGATAATCGTTCACCTCAGTGGGGGTTTTGCCCAGTTTTTTGGACAAATCCATTATGGTCTGCGTTACTTCGTCGGAAGTGCTGTACCCACGGATGATCTCCACCAATTTCATGATGGGTACTGGATTCATAAAATGCATTCCAATGACCTTGTCGGCCCTTTTGGTGATTGCGGCAATCTGGGTGATGGAAATGGACGACGTGTTGGTGGCCAAAATGGCACTCTTTTTGCAGATGGAGTCCAGGTCCTTGAAAAGCCTGAGCTTTATTTTTAAGCTCTCGGTCGCCGCCTCGACCACAAGGTCCACGTCCTTTACCCCGTTTTCCAGATTGGCGAAAGTGGTAATGTTGGAAAGTGTGGCCTTTTTTACTTCTTCCGAAATACGCTCTTTGGCCAGCATACGGTCCAAATTTTTGGCAATAGTGGCCATTCCCCTTCCCAGGGAATCCTCAGAAATGTCCACCAGGTTCACGGAATATCCATTTTGTGCAAAAACATGGGCAATTCCGTTCCCCATGGTACCTGCTCCTATAATCGCTATTTTATCCATTTCCTGATTTTAGAATGATGCAATGATCTTAAGGGCTACCCTTAATGCTTCGGTGCCTTCTGTTAAAGTAATTGCCGGTCTTGTATTTTGCATAATGGCATCTGCAAAGGTCTCCAACTCGTCCAAAATGGCATTGTTGGGTTCTATTTCCGGATTTTCAAAATAAATCTGTTTTTTTTCACCTTCCGCATTTTGCAATATCATGTCAAAATCCCCAGGTTTTTCCGGTGCGTCCTTCATTTTGACCACTTCTACTTTTTTGTCCAGAAAATCCACCGATATATAGGCGTCCTTTTGAAAAAATCTGGATTTACGCATGTTTTTTAAGGAAATCCGACTGGAGGTGAGATTGGCTACACATCCATTTTCGAATACGATCCGGGCATTTGCGATATCCGGGGATGTACTGATTACGGAAACCCCACTGGCATTTATTTGCTTCACTTTTGAAGGGACAACACTTAGAATGGC
Source organism: Muricauda sp. SCSIO 64092 (assembly GCF_023016285.1). Lineage (GTDB taxonomy): Bacteria > Bacteroidota > Bacteroidia > Flavobacteriales > Flavobacteriaceae > Croceivirga. The sequence continues at coordinate 5,652,930 of NZ_CP095413.1, read as the reverse complement.
GTCAATATCATGAATCATTAAATCCAAAACCACGGGAACATCGGTTCCCCGCGGATTAAATTCCGCCAAACGATGGGTTTCTATGAACATTGGGCCAACAATTTTGTCCTTTACCGCCAAAAATGCAGGGTTAAAACGTTCCACATGGCCCACCTGTCCTTTTACGCCATATTTTTTTTCCAATTCAATCAATTCTTCGGCCTCCTCCAAAGTATTGGTAATGGGTTTTTCAATAAATATGTGCTTTCCCTTTTCCATCGATTTTTTTGCGCAGTCGTAATGCGAAAGGGTAGGGGTGACAATATCGACCACATCAACAGCATCAATCAAGTCATTCAGGTTTTCAAAATAGGTGTACCCAAATTCTTCCTGGACATTTTTGGCATTGATCTCATCGGGGTCATAAAACCCAACCAGTTCATATTTTTCGGATTGATTTAAAAGGCGAAGGTGAATTTTCCCTAAGTGTCCCGCTCCTAGGACGCCGACTTTGAGCATAGGATTTGTTTTTTCAAAAATACGGAGATAAAAAAAACCGTGCTACTTTTTTGGGGGTTGTGTACTTTCGTATTCCAAACCAACTTTTTTATGCAGGACACCTTTAAACACAAGGGAATGCGCAATAAACTGGCAAAGACCTTGAAAGCCAAGGGAATAACGGATCCAATCGTTTTGAATGCCATAAAGGCCATTCCAAGGCACCTATTTTTGGATAGTAGTTTTGAAGATCATGCCTATCAGGACAAAGCATTTCCCATCGGTGCCAACCAAACCATTTCACAACCCTATACGGTTGCTTTTCAAACACAGTTGTTAGGGGTCAAACCAGATGACAAGGTGTTGGAAATAGGAACGGGAAGTGGCTATCAAACCGCCGTTTTATTGCATTTAAAGGCAAAGGTGTTCACTGTGGAAAGGCAGCACGAATTATTTAAACGCACCAAGCTCTTTTTTACTAAAATGGGATATCGTCCTAAAAAGATTGTTTTTGGGGATGGTTATAAGGGACTGAAGGAAGAAGCACCATTTGATGGAATTATTGTGACCGCTGGGGCACCGGAGACCCCAAAGGCCTTACTTTCCCAATTAAAGGTAGGGGGTAGGTTGGTCATTCCCGTAGGAGTGGAAGAACAGGAAATGACGCTTTACAGTAGGAAGTCCGAAAAGGAGTTTGAGAAAAAAACCTTTGGAAGCTTTAGGTTTGTCCCATTATTGGAAGACAAAAACTAAGCGCCTGTTCGGGGTGATATGATTGAATTTTGGTAAAGACCATTTTTGGCCCTAGAACTGAAGTCCAATATTGAAACCACTTTCCGTAACCCCCCGATAATGGCTCTGTACAAAACCTGCCCTTAGGAACCGAAATTTTTTCCAGCCCAAATTTCCAAGGGAGATGCCCCATTCCGCATAAGGATCGTTTTCGGATATGGAAAGTAGCTTGCCACTGACAATCAAGTTGGATTTCAGTTTTTTTAACAGCGGTATCTTCCCCATGACATACCCCAGGAAGTTGTGTTCAACATGACCTTCAAAATAGCTTTGGTTCGTACTTAGATCGTAATAGGGCAAAAGGAAAAATGAATTGAGGTAGTTTCCACGGGTAATCCGGGTACGATTTCCGTTAAAATGTTGGTAGTCCACAAATGAAATGTCCCCGGCATTAAGAAAAGTTCCTGCCCTAAGGTTATAGTAAAATCTACCCTTGTCCGCAATGGCAAAATCCTGGACCAATCGCAGCTTCAATTGGTCAAAATGGTTTTCAGGTTCACTGCCCGCAAACCCTTTTTCGTATCCCAGATAAAGTGTGGGGAACCGATCCTCGGAAAAATTGAATTTCCCATCGGGATAGTTCAGGTACTTTTGCCCAAACCGAATTCGTGTAGTTAGGGACAATTTTAAAATGTGATGTCCGGTTATGGCGGCGTTATCAAAATCTTGGGAATCCAAAGGGTTATTGGATGTAAAATCCGCATTGCCCTTAAAGATGACAAAGTTAGTGGCGTTAAAGAGAGGCTTTCGTTCTTCGTATCCAAAATTTAGGTATACGGAAATGCCATTGACCAATTCCTGCGAATAGAATAGCTCGGAAAAATTCAGTTCATAAAATTTGGCAAAGTTGTTCTCAAAGAACAGGGAAAGGATGGAGTTGCCAAAGGGGGTAATGGGATTGTTGTTGTTGAACTGCATTACCCGGTTACCGGCACTAAAACGTAAAAAAGGACGGGAGAAATTATTAAAGCGGTATGAAATGGAACCCGAAGGCCTAAAACGTTTATCGGACACCCCGTAATCAAAAACGGTATTGAGATTAAACCGCGTTCCCTTCTCCTCATTTCGCTTTCGGTAGTTGAATTCAAAACCTCCCCTAAAACCCTGAACGGTATTGAAGCTAATGTTGGCCAGGGGGGAGGCAAGGGAATAGTATTTTTCCTTGAACGTGTTGCTATAGGTATAGCCGAAGAACAAGGACCCCAAAGTGACTTTATTGCCCACCGCATCAACCGAGTCCAGGTATTTTTGGGATTTCCGAATGACCTGTAAACTGTCTTTTTGCAGATAGTCCGCAGTTTCTTCATCCGTTAGCGGCACCGGCCTAACGTCATTCCAAAAAATAGAGTCCTTTTTGTTCGCATTTTCCTCAAACGATAAAACTTCGTTGGTAAATTCCTTTTTGGAAAAGTCCGGATTCAGTTCATAGTTCTTATATCCCGCTGTGAAACGGCCATTGCCCTTGAACCCAAGGATACTATATTGAAAATCGATACGTTGCAGGGTTTTTAACCAGGTGTCTTGTTTGGGAATGTAATTGAAATCCTGTTTTAAGTGGATGGTGTCCACGGGGACAATCCGTGTTTGTTCACCGGTTGCGCTGAAATCCAATGCGTATATGGCCCATGAGTCTTCCACAATAAACAATTCCCCGGAAAAAACCCTGTCGTTCGGCCGTTTTGGTACAACCTTGATCTTATTGATCAATCGATTTCCCTCATCATAAAAAGTGCCTTCCAAAATATAGCGATAGTACGAAAAGGCATTGTCCGCAATGGGGGAGATGAGTTCGCCACCAAAGGTGACCGTATTGTTGTAAAAGGAAAAGTTGACATCGGATGCATTGTTAAAGCTGAACCCATTGTCATCGCCACTAACCTTGGAAGCCAAAATCTTTTCTTTGAATGCATTTTTGTTTTTGGCGATTTTGGAAATGGTCTCGGACAAATAAATGATGCCCGACCGTGTGGAATCCAAGCCCCCACCAAAGTCACCGAGGTCCTGTCCCAGGATTCGCTCAGGAGCATCCTTTATGCGTATGAGACCTTTGGAATAAAAGTCTGCCCGATAGGAGGACAGTTCCTGCTTGTACTGTTTCCGTTTTGCAATGGCATTTCGGATGACCCTATTGGCGGGATTTTCTTTTGCCTTTACAGTGATTTCATCCAGCTCCAGGCGTTGTTTTTCCAAAAGAACGTCAAGTTCATAGGGAAATTGATCTATGGTAATGGCCTTTTTTTGCGTTTTATAGCCCAAGTATTTAAATACTAAGGTATATTTCCCCTTTTCACTGAGATCAAGGGCGTACTCCCCGTTTTCATTGGTCGTGGTCCCATTGGCCGTTGAATCAAAATAGATATTGACAAAAGCCAGGGACTCGCCATTGCTATCGGAAACCTTTCCAACTATTTGTGCATTCAAATAAGCAAAACCGGACAAGCAAATAATGAAGAGAAGCGGATATGACTTCAAAAGAGCGGAGAATTTTGGTTTGCGCCTGTAATATTAAAGCTAAGAACTACGTAAAGGCGTTTAGTTTTTGTTAAAATTCGTTTTTCCGTTATTATCTGTAACTTTTTTTGATTCGGTCCAAATTGCGCTTATTGTCCCGATCTTTAATGGTTTCCCTTTTATCGTATTGTTTTTTACCCCTGGCCAGGGCAATATTTATTTTGGCAAGGCCCTTATCATTGATGAAGGCATTTAGCGGCACAATGGTAAGCCCGGCAGTGGAGACTTCCTTATGTAGTTTTTTGAGTTCCCTTTTGTTCAAAAGTAGCTTTCTTTCCGCTTTGGGCTTATGGTTGTAATATCCGCCATGGCTATATTCATCGATCTGCATGTTGATGACAAAAAGTTCCCTCTTGTCATTGAATTCGCAGAAGCTCTGGGAAAGTGAGGCCTTGCCCAAACGCAGTGATTTTATCTCTGTGCCCGCAAGAACGATACCAGCAGTATATTTGTCCAATAGTTCAAAGTCGAATTGGGCACGTTTGTTCTTTATGTTGATTTGCTTCTGCATAAATGCAAAAATAATCCGATTTGCAAAAACTGTAATGAAAACAGGATTTTTACGATAGATTTAAAAACAACATATGAAAAGCTTCCTTTACCTTTTTTTAGTACTTGGCCTACTGTCCTGTAAGTCATCCACGGATAATGAAATGACCGTTCAGCAAATTGTTGACAAATCCATTCAAATAAGTGGTGGAGAGGGCTATGACAACAGTAAGATATCCTTTGTTTTTAGGGATAGGACGTACGAATCACTGAACAGGAACGGCAAAAAACTCTTAAAACGGATAACCCGAACGGATTCGGTAACCATTACCGATAAAAAAACAAACACCGACTTTCAACGATTTTTTAATGATAGTCTGATCGTTCTTCCCGATACCCTTGCCAACACCTATGCCAATTCAGTAAATTCCGTACATTACTTTTCCAGACTTCCCCTGGGGTTGAACGATAAGGCGGTCAAAAAGGAGTTGTTGGGAGAACACATGATCAATGAAAAAACGTATTACAAGGTCAAGGTTACGTTCAGTCAGGAAAGTGGTGGCGATGATTTTGAGGACACCTATTTGTATTGGTTTGAAAAACAGAGTTTTAAACCTGAATACTTAGCTTACGAATTCCATGTCAACGGTGGTGGGATACGTTTTCGTGAAGCGTACAATGAAAGGTACGTAGGGGGCATCCGTTTTGTGGATTATAACAATTTTAAACCCCAAAAGGGGGCGCAAGTGGATTTTTTTAAGATTGATAGTTTGTTTGAAAAAAACGAATTGGAACTGTTGTCCAAAATAGAACTTGAAAACATTCAGGTGACCCCTATTGATTAGTGTTGACCGGCCCTAATCCAATTTCAATCGCATATCGGTGGCCTGCCCATCAACTATGCGTACAATAAAAAGGCTGGCATTGTCATCATCATCCATTGCCTCGTATTTTTCCATTCCCAGGAGGCCATTGGTGAAACTGGGCGTGGTATTGCTATGGCCCACGATAAGGACTTGTTTTCCCCTGTTCTTTAGTTTAAAATCTTCCATGTCCAGACCATTTGGGTCATAAAACTCGATATCAATGTCTTTCTTGACCGATGTTGGTGCAGCGGTCATGGTGGTGCGTTCATAATTGGTGGAATAAATCGCATCCAGGGCTATATGATCAAATACCTCTGCCCAGCGTATGGCGCGATCCAAACCTTTTTGTTCCAACTCGGGGTCGGGATTGTTAGGGTCGCTCTTATCTTTTTCGGAATGCCTAATCAAATAAAAAGTGGAAACAACAGGTTCTTTATTTATTTCAATATCTTTATCATCCTGCTTGCAACCGACAATGCCCACTATAAAAGCTAGCAGTAGGCATGTAAAAACTAGGGTTTTTAAAGATTTTTGAAGTTTCCCCATATCATATTCAATAAATAATTAACTTAAAAGTAGCATTAAATTTTTTATCCAAATATGTTGCGGTATTTTTTGCTTTTTGTTTTTGGATCAATTTCATTCACCTGTGTTGCCCAAAATGTGGAGCTGCCAACAGATTTTAGACAGCATAATCTCAACCAAATCAATTCCAGTTTGTTCAACCCCACATTTTCACTGGATAGGAACCTTCCACGGTCCTTGGCCCTCTGGTCCCGATGGCAGTGGCAAAGTATTGATGGAGATCCAACAACCCTATTTGTGAATTATACCCAAAAACTCAATGAGAGCCTTGCAGGAGGTCTTGGTTTTTTCCAGCACAATACAGGGATATACCTACAGACGGGGCTCAATCTAAATGTGGCATGGGCGGGTTCTTTGGGTGATAATACGACCATCTACCTTGGGGTGAACATTTTTTCATTCGACCAAAAACTCGCCGATGAACAATTGGTTCTTTTACCCGAAAGTGAATTGCAATCCATCAATACCGAAAACAGTTTTTTCACCCAAATATCACCCGGGTTACGATTGACCAGTAAGACGTTCAGTGCGGGAATTGCTGTCCAAAATGCGGTGTCCCTTGCCCTAAGCGGACCAGACGATCCCGAAAGCAATAGTTCCGTTATAGGATTTATCAGTAATGATTTCCCTTTTCAGCTATGGGGTAACCCCACGTTCTTTAGACCCCAACTGTATTTGAATGCCATTTCGGGTTTTGATACCCAGGTAGGGATCAATGCCCTGCTGGGACATCCCCAATTTTGGGTGCAGGGGGGGTACAATAATTTTTATGGGCCCTCTTTGGGATTGGGCGTTACTTTGGCAAAAAAAATAGCGATAGGGGGACTTTTGGAATTTCCCACGGATAATGAAATTTCGGAAGAAGACCCCACTTTTGAGTTAACGATCTCTTATTTGATTGGCAAACAAACTTTTGCAAAAAAGCCCCAATTGGAAGAGGAGCCATTGTTGGAAGAAAAGACGCCGGTCAAGGAGAAAACCAAACCCAGCAAGGAGAATAAAACGGTGGACAATATAGAGGATACAAAAAAAGCGCCCGAAGTTACCCCTAAAAGACCCTCGAGAAGACAGCTGCGACTTCAAGAAGAAAGAAGACAGGACTCCATTGATCGGGCTCTAATTGCGGCAAACGCGGCCAGAAAGGAAAAAAATCGGCTGGACAGTATTGCCCGAGTCAGGGAGGAACAAAGACGTATACAGGCCAAACAGGATTCCGTTGCCACGGCAAAATCCAAGGAAATGGCACTTTTAAGGGAAAAAGCCAGACAGGACAGTATTGCTCAAGTCGAGCTCAATAAAGATGTGGTTCTGCTCCCTAATGAGCGGTATGAGGAAGTTGCCAAGGAGGATGGTCTGGAACCCGGATTTTATTTGATCGCCAACGTGTTCGGTACCAAAAGGTATTATGAGAATTTCATGAAAACCTTGAAGGGTAGGGGGTTAAGCCCAGGTTCATTTTATCGGAACGTCAATGGGTATAACTATGTCTATTTACAGCGATATAATTCCATTAATGAGGCGAGAAAGGCAAGGGACAGCAAGTTCAATGGTAAATACCAGGATAAACTTTGGATTTTTAGGATACGCTAATTGGAACCATCTATTTTACTTCGTTGTCCACCAAATGGATTAAATACGCCACAGTGTTGACCAAATATTTTCGGTCCTTGGTCATTGTGGCCATGGCAACGGCCCCACTGAGCATGGTGTACAGTTGTTTCGCAAATTGAAGGGGAGGAACAGGAATTTTGATTTCACCCGCTTTTACACCATTTTCCAAAACCAGCGCAATTTTCCCTTCCAGTTCATTGAGCGTTTCGTGACAGGCGGCCACCAACAATTTGTTGTTGTTTTGCGCGTCCACCCCCACGCTCAATATAGGACAGCCCCCCATGGGCATGGTAAATACATCATACTGTCTATAGAAACCCAGTAGGGAGTGGATTTTGTCCATGGCACTTCCCTCTACTGATAGGAGTTCATCAAATTTGGTGAGCAATTGGTTTCTGTTATATTCAAAAGCGGAGAGGGCCAATGCCTCCTTGTTCTCAAAGTTCCCATAGATTGCCCCTTTGGTGAGGCCGGTGGCTTCGGTCAAATGACTCATACTGGTACCTACATAACCGTGTTTGGTAAAAATAGGGGCTACCGTCTCTATGATATATTTTGTGGTCCGTTCGGCTTTTGAGGACATAGGTCTGTGTTTTAGGCTAAGATATGAAAATTATATACTGGATGGTATAACTAAAAAAGGGCGGTCCATGGACCGCCCTTTTTACCGTAATCCATATGCTTAAACCGCAACCTCACTTTGATTTCTAAAGACCAAACCGTCATCAAACGAGTCCAGAAGAATGATGCTTTCACTTTTAATGGTTCCCTTTAAAAGTTCTTTGGAGAGTTTATTGAGGACTTCCTTCTGAATCAACCTTTTAATGGGGCGTGCTCCATATTGGGGGTCGTATCCTTTTTGGGACAAATACTGTACGGCCTCTTCGGTAGCATCCAAAGTGATATTTTGTGTGGACAGTCGCTTTTTTAATTGTTCCAACTGTAGACCAACAATTTTTGTGATATCCTTTTTGCTCAATGGGGTGAACATGATGATGTCATCGATCCGGTTCAAAAACTCAGGGCGTATGGTTTTCCGTAAAAGCCCCAAAACCTCAATACGAGCAGCTTCCGTGGCACTGTAAATATCATTGGAGTTTTCGAACTTCTCCTGGATGATATGGCTTCCCATATTACTCGTCATGATAATGATGGCGTTTTTAAAATCGGCTACGCGACCTTTATTGTCGGTTAACCTTCCTTCGTCCAAAACCTGGAGTAGAATGTTAAAAGTGTCAGGATGTGCTTTTTCAATTTCATCCAGTAAGACCACCGAATAGGGTCTTCTTCTAACCGCTTCGGTCAATTGTCCACCTTCATCGTATCCTACATATCCCGGGGGCGCACCCACCAATCTACTTACAGCGTGCCGTTCTTGGTATTCACTCATATCAATACGGGTCATCGCATTTTCATCATCAAATAAATAAGCTGCCAGGGTTTTTGCCAATTCCGTTTTTCCCACTCCCGTGGTTCCCAGAAAGAGAAAGGAGCCAATAGGTTTTTTGACATCCTGGAGGCCGGCCCTACTTCTGCGAATGGCATCGGAAACGGCTTCAATGGCCTCCTCCTGGCCAACCACCCGTTGGTGCAGTACGGATTCCAGTTGCAATAGTTTGTCCCGTTCACTTTGTAACATTTTGGTAACGGGAATTCCGGTCCATTTGGCCACTACTTCCGCAATATCCTCGTTGGTCACCTCTTCTTTGATCAGGGTTCCTGCGGTTTGTTGCGCTTTAAGTTCTTGTTGTAATTTTTCCAGGGACTCTTGCGCTTCCTTTATTTTTCCATAGCGAAGTTCGGCTACTTTTCCGTAGTCCCCATTGCGTTCTGCCCGCTCGGCCTCCAATTTATAGTTCTCAATATCCTGTTTGGTCTTTTGGATGGTATCCACAACGGACTTTTCACCTTCCCACTGTGCGAAGATTTCATTTCGCTCCTCTTTAAGGTTTGCCAATTCCAGATTTAAGGATTTAAGCTTGGTTTCATCGTTCTCCCGCTTTATGGCTTCAATTTCAATTTCCAACTGCATGATTTTTCGGTCAAGCGCATCCAATTCCTCGGGCTTTGAATTGATTTCCATACGGAGTTTGGATGCCGCTTCGTCCATCAAATCAATGGCCTTATCCGGTAAAAACCGATTGGTGATGTACCGCTGGGACAGTTCCACGGCCGAAATGACCGCTTCATCCATAATACGTACCTTGTGGTGGGCTTCGTATTTCTCCTTGATACCCCTAAGAATGGAAATGGCACTTTCGGTATCGGGCTCATCCACCACTACTTTTTGAAACCTTCTTTCCAACGCCTTGTCCTTTTCAAAATATTTCTGGTATTCATCCAAGGTTGTGGCCCCAATCGCCCTTAACTCGCCCCTGGCAAGCGCAGGTTTTAAGATGTTTGCCGCATCCATGGCCCCTTGGCCACCTCCGGCCCCGACCAAAGTGTGAATTTCATCAATAAACAATACTATGGATCCATCCGAAGTGGTAACCTCTTTAATGACTGATTTTAAACGCTCCTCAAATTCACCCTTGTATTTGGCGCCCGCTATCAAAGCACCCATATCCAGGGAATAAATGGTTTTTTCCTTTAGGTTTTCGGGAACGTCCCCCTGTACTATTCGATGGGCCAAACCTTCTGCTATTGCGGTTTTACCCACTCCAGGTTCTCCTACCAGCATGGGATTGTTTTTTGTTCTCCTGGATAGGATTTGTAGTACCCGTCTGATCTCCTCATCCCGGCCAATAACGGGGTCCAACTTTCCGGAGTCGGCCAATTCATTGAGGTTGCGTGCATACTTCTGAAGCGAATTATAGGTGTCTTCGGCGCTTTGGGAGGTTACGTTACCGCCTTTCCGGAGTTCGGTTATTGCCGCCGTCAGTCCTTTTTCCGAGACCCCATTGTCCTTTAGTATCTGGGCGATTTTACTTTTCGATTTAAAAATGGCAAGTAACAAGTGTTCAATGGACACATACTCATCTTCCATTTTTTTCGCAATAATACTGGCTTCATTAAGGGATTTACCGGCTTCGCGGGATACCATGATTTCCCCTCCCGAGACTTTGGGGAAATTCTCCAATTCCTTGTCGATTACCTGATTGACCAAATTGTTGTTGACATCCAATTTTTTAAGCAAAAAGGGCAGGACATTCTGGTCCACCTCGGCAATGGCCTTGAACAGGTGTTCATTTTCTATTTGTTGGTGACCATATCCTTGCGCAATCTGTTGCGCCTGTTGTATGGCTTCCTGTGATTTTATAGTGAAGTTGTTGAAGTTCATATCGTCTTTTTGAATTGCTATTTCAACAACCTTACCAATACCCGGCATCAGACAAAATGGCGCTAAATGCTGGGAAACAGACGACATTTAGTCAGTTGTAATGATTTTTGATATTGGACGACAGAACCCCTAAATTTATACCATGGGATTATTTGGAGGTTTATTTAAGGGGGGTAAAAACGATGTAAAGGAAGAAGAGGGGGGACTACCCTGGATTGCCCTGAACGATCGGGAACAACTCAATGAAATTAAGGAACGTTCCAAGGAAAAACCACAACTGATCTTTAAACATTCCACTACTTGCGGCATCAGCAGAATGGTGTTGGGGATGTTCACCGGAAACTATCCTTTTAACGAAAGGAATGCTGATCTGTACTTTTTGGATTTGCATGCCCATAGGGATGTTTCCAATGCGGTTGCCGCCAGCTTTCAGGTAGTGCACCAATCCCCACAGTTATTGGTGGTAAAAAATGGGGCCGTCGTTTTTCATACCTCGCATGGGGCAATTACTGAGGTGGACCTGGAACGGTTCCTATAAAAAAGTCCGGTCAGATGACCGGACCCATGGAATGATCAATTGAATTCGTGGCGATTTACAATGGCCTTCAACCTCGCCTTTAGGTCCTCACCAGCATCATATACCATCTGTTCATTGGTCGGAAAGGAAACTGCGGCCAAATCCAGTAAGGCCACCAGGTTATTGTCCAAAGCCCTTCTATCTCCATCAAAATTTGCGTAAATATGTTGGAAAATAAACTCACTGGATAGGGGATAGGAGTTGATGACCTGTCCGCTCCTTAAATCCTTGAAGCTAACATTGGCGCCAATCTGTGCCGTTTTCAATTGGGTAAACTCATAAAAGTTGCAGGTAACCGTTTTGAGCTTGTCCACTTTGATGTCGTTACCCAGGCTATCCTTGGCAACATTCCCGTTTTCGTCCAGGACATATTCAAACCCGTCCTTGATCACCTTCTCCTTAATAATCTGCCTTTCATTGACCTGTTCCGGGGAAATATTGATTTGATTAAAGTCCAGTTCCATGGCGAAATCATAGTTCACATTGTCCATGGGATTGGCATGGAACTGCATCCAAAAGTTATTGATGCCATAGGTGTTGAAATCCAATAATTCGGATTCCAATCGTTCCGGGATGATTTGCTGGGTTTTATTTTTCAATTCCACTTTAACAAAATCCAATCCTTTTTGATAGGCTTCGTCCATTTTTTGTGCCGTATCCCCATATCCGGGGTTGATGTCCTCCAAATACTTCAGATCATCATAGGCCCTTCTATATTCCATTTTATTTCTTGCATTGGAAAGCAAATTGGTGGCATTGTCGTACAAATATGCGGAAAGCTCATCCTTGGTGTTTAAAATGGCATTGTCATAATCCACAAATTTGAACCGTGCATTCCTGTCCTCGTCATAAATGGGAAGGGGCAGTAGGGGTCGTATCCTTTCCTGAAGGTTCTTTAAATTGGAGTATCCTTCATAAATGGCCATGAGATTGGCCGGATTGCCATCATTTTCCAAAAACTTGATCCTGCTGATTTCTTTTTCGGCGTTTTTGGCAAAAGCTTCCTCCAAAAGGACAACGTAGTCCTGATTTCCCTTTTTTGCCTTGTTTTCCCTAAGGTTTTTCAGGGCCCTGTTAATGGCCACCGTATAGTTGCCGCTGTTTAAGGCCTGTTGGGTTTTCTTGACCCCTCCACAGGCAGCTAGGAGTACAGCGCACATGATGGACAGTACTGATTTTTTCATGGCTTTTTGATTTATGGTTTGATTCGTATTTTTCAATTGGCGTGCCAAAATGCTATAGTTTAGAAACGAAAAAGGTTGAACAGTAGTATAATATCGATGAAATACACCTTTTCTTTGGATTTTCCCTTGTTTTGGAGGTAGCGCCAATTGTTGACTTTTTGGTTGAAAAGTCTATTTCAAATCCGCATTATTCGTGATGGAAAGGAGCGATCAATTTGTATTTTTGACACTTAACTTTTAGCGGGAAAATGCAACGAGACGAGCAGATATTTGAACTTATCCAAAGGGAAAGACAACGACAGACCAGGGGAATTGAACTGATAGCTTCGGAAAATTTTACCAGCCCACAAGTTATGGAGGCGGCGGGGTCGGTTTTAACGAACAAATATGCCGAGGGTTATCCCGGAAAGCGCTATTATGGTGGCTGTGAAGTAGTGGATGAAGTTGAGGAATTGGCCATAACACGGGCCAAAACACTTTTTGGGGCCGTTTATGCCAATGTGCAACCGCACTCCGGTTCCCAGGCCAATGCTGCCGTATACCATGCCTGTTTGCAGCCCGGGGATACCATTTTGGGCTTTGATCTGTCCCATGGTGGCCATCTCACCCATGGTTCGCCCGTAAATTTTTCGGGGAAATTGTACCGTCCTGTTTTTTACGGTGTGGATGAGGAAACGGGAACGCTTGATTATGATGGGATCCAGGAAATTGCGGATCGCGAAAAACCTAAATTGATCATTGCCGGTGCCTCCGCCTATAGTCGGGATATGGATTTTAAGCGATTTCGGGAGATTGCGGATAGTGTGAATGCACTGCTGTTGGCGGATATTTCCCATCCATCCGGACTCATTGCCAAAGGCATTCTTAATGATCCCATGCCGCATTGCCATATCGTTACCACAACCACCCATAAAACCCTTCGCGGCCCTAGGGGAGGCCTCATTTTAATGGGCGAGAATTTTGAAAATCCCTTCGGGATACGATTAAAGAACGGGAATCTTAGAAAAATGTCGGGACTTTTGGATTTGGCCGTGTTTCCCGGAAATCAAGGCGGACCCCTGGAACACATTATTGCCGCAAAGGCAATAGCTTTTGGCGAAGCATTGGAGGACCATTTTTTGCATTATATGATCCAGGTCAAGAAAAATGCGGAGGCCTTGTCCAGTGCCTTGGTGAACCGGGGCTATAAAGTAATATCCGGCGGAACCGATAACCATATGGTGTTGATTGATCTGCGGAACAAGGGAATTACTGGAAAGGATGCCGAAAAAGCATTGGAACGGGCAGATATTACCGCCAATAAGAATATGGTCCCTTTTGACGATAAATCCCCTTTTATCACTTCAGGGATTCGATTGGGAACCCCGGCCGTTACCACACGGGGCTTGAAAGAACAGGATATGGAAACCATCGTCTCCTTTATCGATCGGGTGGTCAATGAACCCGATGATGAAGAGGGCATTTCCAAAATAAAGGACGCCATTAATGAAATGATGTCCCCAAGGCCTTTATTTCAATATCAAGAACTGGGCAAAAAAAGCTATTCCCAGTAGTTCAAAAGAAAAGAGTCACTTTGCTCAATTATGGTTTTATTGGTGACATCGTATACCTGTAAATCATCATCTCCCTCAAAATAGATGCCCCAAAACTGAAGGTATTTGGATTTTCCGTCCGAATGCGAAAAACTGTTTTTGGTTTCTTCGTGAATGGGAACAAAGATTTCATAGGGCATTTGGGAGAGCCCCCTGGTGAAATACACAAAATTTCCGCTCACAAAATCCAGGATGGATTCCAAATTATCCTGTATTTGCTGGTTTGGCAATTTGTAGATGATTATGGAGGTATCCCGTAAGTGGATGGAAAGTTCCTTAATATCAAAAATGGTATTGGTGGTGGATTCCAGTTCCCAGAGCGCAGCTTGAAAAGGGGAGGTCTTTACATCACCTGAAATGGCATTCCGAAAGCTTCCCCAAGTACCATTGTTCAAGTGGAACAGACTTTCCGTTAACCCATAATTACAATACAGATGAATGACCAAGTCAACTTTTTTATCATTGTGGGCAAATACATCAATAGTGGTCTCACAAAAGAAATCACGTTCTAAAATACGTTTTAAGCTTGCCAGTCCGGCTAGCTTCGCGGAATCAAAAGCACTATTCTGTATGAAGTCATTTGACTTTTTCGACGTTGACATTTGCTATACCTTTTGAATTGTACTTCGAAGTTAGAATGAATGATTAAGGAATAATTGAAGTTTTCCCTTAAAAAAACTGGGGTTTACCTAGAAAATTATTGATTTTTTGTTAAAAAAATGTTAAATAAATAGCTTTGAACGGTATAAAGCCCCTATTGAACCGTGAAAATCAAATCATGAACTGCCTATATAAAACCCCTGTTCTTGGCTGCAAGAATCAAAGCAAGGTCGTTTTCCTTTTCGGTACCAAAAAGGGATTTTAAATGTCGCTTTCTATTTTCAATGGAGGAGGAGGAAAGTTCTATATGTTTCTCCAAATCCTTGGTTTTGGTACCAATGGACAGGTGGTAGAGAATTTTTTTATCGTTTTCGTCCAATGTAATATCATTGGACATTTTTTTGCGGATGGCCCCCAGGGCTTTGGAAGAATAGTACGGCGGTTGGGTGGTCACTGTTTTAACGGCCTGCTCCAGGGATTTGGGGTCAATATCCGTCTTTACCATGTATCCATCCGGGTCCACCGATTTCAGGATACTGTTTATGCGATAGTTGTCACTAAAGGAAGACATGAAGATGATCTTGGATTCCGGAACCAGTTTTCTGGCCAAAATTCCCAGGTCCTCACCATTGTTGGGTTGTTCCTCATTGGGAGGAAACAGTTGCACATCAAGAAATATAATATCGTATTTAAAGGAATGGAGTGATTCCTCTATCTTTTGCTTTCCACCTTCATAGGTATTGGCCGTATCCACAATAATATTGTGGTCATCAAAAACAATCCGCTCCAAAATGAACTTATAACCCAACATGGTCATTTCATGATCGTCAACTGCTAAAATCCTAAGTGTTTTCATCCCTTATCTATGAATTGTGCATCTGCAACAGTGGTACGTATGGTTTTGGGTTTTGGATGACGTTGTTTTAAATCGATGTTCGGGATTTTGATATTGACCGTCGTTCCCATTGAAGATTCGCTCTCAATAGCAAACGTTGCCCCCATCTTTTCAACACGTGAATTAATATTTTTTAGCCCAATACCTCTTTTCCCTTTGGACTTTCCAAAACCGATTCCATCGTCCTGTATTGTTAAATGTAGTAAATTTTTGTTTTTCAGGAAAGCCACCCTAATGTTTTTGCATTTGGCATGTTTTACGGAGTTCTGTAACAATTCCTGGGTAATTCTATAGGTATTGATTTTAATGTCACTATCCAGGCCATCCCAGTCAAAGGTATCCGCATATTCAAAGTGTATGGCGATATCGGAGGATTGTTGTACCGTTTTTACCAAATCCTTTATGGAAAGAATAAAATTGTGCACCTTTTTGTAGGCCGCCGCACTGAGCTCATGGGAAATGGTCCTGATTTCCTCTTCCAATTCCTGAAGTTTTACGATGAGTTCCGCACGTTGTTCAATGGCAGAGGGATCGTCGCGTTCGTTCAATCCGCTTAGGACCAGTCGTATGCCCAGCATTTGGCCCAAAATTCCGTCGTGGAGTTCTTCGGAAACCCTTTTTTGTTCGGATTTTTTGCCCTCTTCCATTTTACCGTGCTGGGCCAGCATAAGACTGTAGATTTCTTGATTGCTCTCCTGTTGTTTTTGGTTGAACTTTAACCGCTGGTTACTGATCCGTTGGGAAATGATGATAAAAATCCCGATGCAAACGATCAAAAGCCCAATGGAAATCCCAGCCAATAGCTGTGTTCGCTTGGCCAGCGATTCGTTTTTTTCGATGATTTGATCGGTCTCCATTTGGATGCGCGCAAATTTATCCTGTATGGCCCGCTCCTCCAGGTGAAGTTTCTCGCTGAGATTAAAATAGGCCTTGGCATGGGCGGCACTGTTTCGTTTGTCCAGGGTGGTCAGCAATTTAAGGGAACTCAACAAACGGTCGTTGTTTTGGGTCTCTTTGGCAATTTCTATGGCCCGCAACCCGCTTTGTACCGCTTGGACCGAATCTCCCCGGCTTGCCAGAATTTCCGCTATAAATTGATGGTTTCTGGCCTGGACATAGCGGTTATCCAAACTGTCCAGAATGGTGGTGGATTTGGTGATTTGATCAAGAAGGTTCGTGTAATCGGTACTACCGTTCTTAAAATCACTATAGGCACTGCTGGCCAACACTCGGGAATAGAGCTTCGGGTTTTTAGAATATAGACTGTCTTCCTGTTTTAAATAATTGAACATTTCCGAAGCTTTCCCATAATTCTTGCTTCTTAAGTAGGTGGAAGCAATGTTATTGGTAGTCCGTATCCTAAATTCATAACGCTTATTGGGTGCGATGGATTTGATATAGGTCTGTGACTTTAGGTGGTATTCCAGGGCCTTGTCAAATTTTTCCAATCCGTTTTGGATAATACCCAGCAGGTCGTAACTATTGAATAGGTATTCCTTGGAGTCGAATTCCTTAAACAGTGCAATGGCCTTTATGGCATCTTGCTCCGCCCCCACATAATCCTTGCTTTTTTCCTTAACGTTAGCCATGGCGTACAGCATCCGGGCGGGGTAGTCCCTGTGGGTCCCTTCCAGATCGGCCCTGGAGAACTGGATATAGGCTTCCCGATACTGGTAATAGGCACTGTCCGGGGTTTTGTTTTTGTGGAAGTCCGCCAAATCCCAATGGGCCAGGCCATGGGCCTTGTGATCCCCAATTGCTTTTGCCGCTTCCAGCAATTCGGCATTGGCCGCCCTAAAATTGAGGGAATCATTGATAAGGAGACTTTGATACGAGATTTTGGCCAGGGATTCGGTTTTGTAGACCTTATCCGAACTTTTTAAACTCAGGACATAGGCCTTTTGGAGCAAATTGGATTTCTGGGGCTTGGTCAAAGCCGCGCTGTCCGATACCCAGTTGAGCCAGACGTTTACACTATCGGTAACCGTTGCATTCCCAACCGTGGTACTATCGGAAACGGGAGTATTGCACGCAACATACGCAAGGATTAGTAGAAGAATCAGTATGGTTGGCCTCATATACCGAAAGTTGCACTGTAACAATTTACCTACATACAAGATACAAAAAAACCCCAAATGTTAAAATTTGGGGTTTTTATATAAGGGATAAAAACTTTTAATCTCGTTCAATCTCGCCTGCTTCGCTGCCGTCAGGAGAGTCTATATACAGTTCTTCTTGGCTTGCCGTACTTTCTGCTTCACAGGAAAATAATCCCAGGGAGAATACCGTTATTGCTAGAATAGTAAATACTTTTTTCATAATGATTCCATTTTTTGAGGGGTTATAATTTGATTCTGGGTGGAAATTAACATACAGCCCTGCCCAACCCCACTTATACTTGGATGTTCAATGTAGTTGGCCCACTTTTCAGGGTAAACGGACCGGTTTGGCTAGAATTTTGTTAATTAAAGGTATTAATCGCGTTTTTGGAGAGCAATGTTTTTAGCTCATCGATTTTCCTTCGATAGGTTTTGGAAAAGGGTAAGGTACTTTTGCTGTTCTTTAGGGAACAGGTGTTCTTACCATAGTTTATCCTGGAGATAAACTTAATATTAAGGATATAACTTTGGTGTATGCGCACAAAGTTTTTGGGCAAAGCGGATTCAAAGGTCTTCAAGGTCTTGTATGCGCTGATTTTTTGACCGTTTCGCATAAAGAAATCCGTGGAGTTGTTGTCTGCCTTCAGGTATAGGATATCATTGGTGTCCAAATATTGGTAATCGTTATACGTTTTTAGGCAGAGTGTGGTGGGCGGATGTTCCTTGGGAATTTGCTTTCGGAGCTTAAAAATGGTCTTGCGTATCTCAAATTCGTTGTGGGGCAGCAACCAATAATCAAAAAAGCCCCCTTTTATGGCATCATAGGCGTAGGACTTGGTCTGGGAGACGGCTATCAATACCGGAATTTTATCCAAGAATTGATGTAGCTGCATAATCATTTGGAAGAGGAGGTTGGCATTTTGGGAAAGGTTTACAATGACCAAATCGGGCAGCATTTTAAGGATAAGGTTCAACCCATCCTCTGCGGTGCTGACCGTGCCCAAATGGTAGAAATCATTGTACTCCTGCAACTGCAATTGCAGCTGCAGATTTGAGGCAGCGTTTGTATCTATAATGGCGTAAGAGTGTTCCATCCCCAAATTACTGATTCCAAGGTACTACCAGAAATCAAAACCTTGTTGCGTTTTTACCGCAAAATATCTGGGGTTTTTACACAAAAACGGCCTGTTTTTTACTGATTTAGCTCAAAAGCACCCAAATCCGGGGCCATGGTCCTGTCATTGCCCAAAATATCCAACGGGATTTCAAGGGCAGTTTCAAGGTTTCCCAAGTCCAGGATTTCGGAATCGAGAGTGAGGTTAAAATTGTTTTCGGCCACATCCAAAAAAGAGGTGGATGGATTCAAAAGTACCTCCTGGAACAGCAGCTGGTTTTCAAAATCATAGAGGGGATTATTGGCAAAATCCCCGCGGGAATCCCTAAAGCGGATGGAGCAGTTTAAAAATTGGTAGTTGAAACTACCTTCCCCCAGATTGGAAAACAGCAGTTCCACATTCCGGCTACCATCAATGATACAATTGGAAAACAAAGCCCTGTCAAGGTCTTGGGTCATCAACTGACCTGATGACTGCGCAATGGCATCATCTATCAATAGGGTAGGACTGTCCCGGAAAGCAAAGCGCCAATAATTGGCAATGGTACAGTGCTTAAAAACATAATCACCTCCCAAATTGCAATGCAGGGAAACGGCTCCCGCATTGCCAAAAATCGTATTTACGGCTTCGACCTTGGCATTCCTCGCCCAAAGGTTTCTGTTGGAACTGTTGTGTATTTGGGTGTTGGAAAGTGTGAGGGTAGGGGTTTCCAATATGCCGTCCCCATCGACCAGGAGCCCAACCGTGGCGTTCTTTATGGTGAGGTATTCCATGGTATTGCCAATACTCCCTGAGGTCAGCCAAATGGTTCCCCATTGCCCTGGGGTATCGCTAAAATCAGGTTCCAGGCGATCCCCTTCAAAGATGACCTCGTTTTCCAAAACTTCCCTATCCGCACTCAGGCTTCCCTGGACCTGCAAGGAACCGCCGTTTCCTACCAGGATTCCGGAGTCTTTATGAAAATGGACCCGTGTTCCGGCTTCCATGCTAAGCGTGCTGCCCTCCGCAACCGCCGCATAGCCATAGATGACGTAGGGCTTTTCCCTGGTGAATTGGAGCTCATCGTCCTCAAGGATAAATCCCTCGATCCGTATTTCATTTCCAGCTTCATCCAGTGCAAGAAGCAAGGTTTCCCTACTGCCATCACTTTCGGTTCTGGGATAAAGGAAAATGGCATCACGGACCAGGGTGACCAATGCTACCTCCTGGTAGTTTCCGGTTTCACCAAATAGGATGCCATCGGTATTGAGAAATTCATTTTCCCCGGTGGGCCCCACATCAAATGTAGTTTCAATGAAAACGAATAAACTATCCTGGGCCAGTAACGGTACATTCTCGAAGCTGTTCCCTGCCACTCCATCAACATTGAGCCTATAACTACTTTCCGTTCCCCTTCGTAGGCCTACCTGGGGGATGCGGATATCCGTATCACTTCGGTTATACACTTTTAGCATATAGGTGCTACTGCCAATGTTGGTAAAAACGGTATCGAGGAAAACGGTGTCTTTTGAAAATTCCAGGGTTCCCGTGGTGGGGGTGAATTCAAAATCCTCGCGACAGGAGGCAAAGGCAATCAAAAACAGTACAGCGACCGTCCAAAAGATATTATTCCAAGTCTTCATCCGTTGTTCGTGAAAAGCTGTTGTACTTCTTCCGGGACCCGTACGGGTTTTAGGGTTTTGGGATGCAGGGCACACCATTCCGTACTAGCCATAACCAATAATTTCTTGGTTTTATTGTCCCTCATTTCCACTTTACGAACGGAAATAGGGCCTCTCCACGCTTCAACTTTGGTGCTGATTTCAATACGGTCGTTGAGAACGGCACTTCCGTGATAGGTAATGTTGTGGTTTCGGACCACCCATATTAATTCTCCCTGGAGGCTTTTCTTGACCTGGCTTTCCCAATGTTCCCTGGAGATATCCTGTATCCACTCCACGTAGCGCACATTGTTTACGTGCTGCAGGGAATCCAAATCATGGGTTTGAACCCTTACGGTTTTAGTGTAGGTGGACATATTATTTTTTTAGAATTTCCACCTCAAAAAGCTTGTTCCAGTTTTTTCCGGTTACAAAAAAAGTGTTTCGTCCATGGTGGTAGGCAACACCATTTAAAACATCCACACTGGCATGTTGCTCCACCTTGTCCTTCAATCCGCCAAAGTTGATCACCCCTTCAATGGCTCCTGTCTTTGGATCAATGATCATCATACTTTCCTTCTGCCAGACATTGGCATAGATTTTCCCATTGGCATATTCCAGTTCATTGGCCTTATTGAATATGGATTTGTTGGTAACCGTTTCAATATAGCTTTGCTCCGCCAAGGTCTCGGGATCCAGTTTCCAGATTTTTTCGGTGCCATCACTCTTATAAATAATTTTCCCATCATTACACAGTCCCCATCCTTCCTTACTTTTCCCGTAGCTAAAGCTTGCGGTTTTCTCCAAATTGGATTGGTTATAGATGTAACCTATTCCACTGCGCCATGTCAACTGGATCACCTTGCCATTGATCAATGTCAGTCCCTCTCCAAAATCCGATTTGTCCAAATCGATTTCCTTATAGATTTCCCCGGTTTCGAAATTGAATTTCCGAAGTATGGACTTTGAGGCATTATTGGGGTTTCCTGTACTTTCAAAAAGGGTATCTCCATGAAATTCCAAACCTTGGGTGAACGCTTTTTTATCATGTGGATAGGTATTCAAGATCCTGTAAGTATACACCTCGGGAGGGTTTTTGGCCAAAATGCGTACTTTTTTTTCCACTTCAACGGAGCGCTCCTCATAATCAACTTTGGCCTTTAAGCGTTTGCTCCCCAAAGTGGCGACATCCAAGCTGATTTTTCCATTTTCCACATCCAGCTCCTTGTTGTCAAGAAAGTAGGTCACTTTTTTGATGTCCTTTTCCTTTTTGTTCTTAATGGCGATTCCTATATTTTGTCCGTTTTGGAACTGTTTTTTTCGCCCTTCGAGTTGAATTTCAAAGAGATTGGCGGGTTTTTCCGAGTGACCACAGGAATCCACCAAGAAAGTGGTCAGCAAAAAGAGCACAATAGGAATTCGCATATATGAGCAGGTTGTGATTAATTACAGCCAAATTACATAGGTCTTTGGATTGGGACAAATTTAAAAGGTCGTATATTTGCCAATGGCAAGTCCTACACGACCAGCTCCTACAAAATCCCCCAGGGCGGGAACGCAGCAAGGGTATGTGGTTGTAGCGGTGCGATGTAGGTAGCTTGCCATTTTTTATGCGTTGATATCAAGGTTTCACCTCATTTGAACCAATGGATAGTAAAGTTGTACTCATAACCGGGGGATCTTCCGGGATTGGGAAAACCACCGGGATATTTTTATCCTCAAAAGGGATGAAGGTATACGGTACTACAAGAAACTTGGAAAAGTATCCGGATTTTGGACACTTTACCCTTTTGCAGTTGGATGTAAAGGACCATGAAAGCATTGATAGGGCCATTGACACCATTATGTCCAGGGAGGGCAGGATAGATGTACTGATCAATAATGCAGGTGTTGGCATTACGGGTCCCATTGAGGAAACACCCCTGGAGGAAATCCAAAATACATTTGACAGTAATCTTTACGGACCGCTACGGATGATGCAGTCCATACTTCCCCATATGCGTAAAAAGGGGAAGGGATTGATCATCAATATTACTTCGATTGCAGGTTATATGGGATTACCCTTTCGGGGTATTTATTCTGCCACAAAGGGAAGCCTGGAGTTGGTTACCGAAGCTTTACGTATGGAAACCCATACCTTTGGGATTCAAATCACAAACCTGGCACCAGGGGATTTTGCCACGAACATCGCGGCAGGACGATACCATTCGCCCGTATTAGAGGATTCTCCCTATACGCATTATGCCAGAACGTTGGAAACCATAAACGACGATGTACAGGCGGCCGGTGATCCCATTTTGGTGGCCAAAAAGGTGTACACCATTATCAATGCCAAAAATCCGAAGGGCCATTACCTGGTAGGGACCTTTATGCAACGATTTTCGGTTTTTTTAAAGAAAATTTTACCCGATAAAGTATTTGAAAAGTTACTTTTAAACCATTATAAGTTGTAGAACTATTGTTAATCTAAGATGTATTTATGAAGTTTTTTATTGATACTGCCAATTTGGACCACATTCGGGAAGCCCAACAATTGGGTGTTCTGGATGGTGTTACCACTAATCCTTCATTAATGGCCAAGGAAGGAATAACCGGTCACGATACGATTTTAAAGCACTATGTTGACATTTGTGAAATTGTGGACGGGGATGTCTCTGCAGAAGTTGTGGCTACCGATTTTGAAGGAATCATCAAGGAAGGTGAAGCATTGGCGGAGTTGCATGAACAAATCGTGGTGAAGGTTCCCATGATCAAAGACGGGGTCAAGGCCCTAAAATATTTTTCGGACAAAGGGATAAAGACCAATTGTACGCTGGTATTTTCACCCGGACAAGCCTTGTTGGCGGCAAAGGCGGGAGCTACCTATGTGTCCCCCTTTATTGGACGATTGGATGATGTTTCCACGGACGGATTGAACCTAATTGCGGAAATAAGACTGATATATGATAACTATGGGTTTGAAACCCAGATTTTGGCAGCTTCGGTACGCCACACCATGCATGTGATCGATTGTGCCAAACTTGGGGCAGATGTCATGACCGGGCCGTTAAGTGCCATTGAAGGATTGTTGAAACATCCACTTACGGATATTGGTTTGGAAAAATTCCTTGCCGATTACAGAAAGGGCAATTCCTAAAACAACTTGTATTTACCAAGGACCTGGGCCAACACCCAGGTTTTTTTAAGGATTAAAATGAAGCGTATAGATGACCGAAGGCATCTAAAATCAAGGTATCCTGCGTAATGATACATTTATTTAAATGGTCGACGATAAGGGTATTTTGGACCATTTTAAAGTCTCCGCCCCAGTAGTGCTCGTCCAAATCAAAA
Organism: Muricauda sp. SCSIO 64092; assembly: GCF_023016285.1. Classification (GTDB taxonomy): domain Bacteria; phylum Bacteroidota; class Bacteroidia; order Flavobacteriales; family Flavobacteriaceae; genus Croceivirga. Next base: position 5,629,284 of record NZ_CP095413.1, on the reverse strand, counting down.
TTACCATCCTCGAGAGTGGCGAGCCAATTGGCTTTTCCCGTCCGTAGATTGATTCCCACAAACTTGTGCTTTGGATATAGTTTCTTGAGTTTGGCCACATGTTTGATGACATTTCTGAAATGCCTTTTTTGATCGGCCGTCCAAAAATAGAAGACCGTATGCTTGTGATGCTTTGATATTTCCTTTAGGGTGGTAACGTTGCCCTCGGTATCCTCTAAGGTCAAATGCGGTAGTTCACTATTGGGTTGCAATCCTTGTATGCCTTTGTACAAATGTTTTATTTCCTGAATATGGGCCGTGTTACTGGATAAGCGTTCAAAGTCTTGGATGAATTTGTCACATTCGTCGTTGGCCATATGTACCTTAAGAAGGTAGTCCATGGCTACATTACGCAAAAGATTGTCCCGTAAATTTTCCTCCTTCACCAAACTATCTATCATGCCCATCTTGTGCTTATTGAGGTGGAGCTGACTTTTTGCCGAGGTAAAATCTTCCATTCCACAATCTTGGGAACATGCCATATAGGAAAGATTGCCAAAATGGTGCTTCACGAAATCGTAATAGGGTCTAAAGTAGCTTAAATCCTTATCATTTAGATTTAGGGAGGAACGATAGTCATAAAAGTTACTATCCAATTCATGGATGGTATCTTCACCCGTTTTCTTTTTGTGATAAAAAGGGTACTTTTCCTTATAGATATAACTATTGTAATCTACGGAGGCCTTTGCTATGGCATAAGCATTACCGGAGATTTCCTCATTGTTCAGCAACAACTCCAGTTCCTCCAGTTTTTGATTCCTAAGGGAATCTATTTTTTGGCTGAATTTTTCCGGGGGAAGTGGAAAGAAAGAATAGACCAGGTGCTCCTCGTCTTCGTAGGTAAGGAACATTTCGATCATAAAATTATTTACTTCCTCATTGTCCCCGGAGAAGACCAGGGATTCATCAAAATAAGCAGGAGAGGCATTCAACCGTATTAAAAGGCTATCCCCTTTTTCAAGAAATACATATTGATATTGTGGGGCATGGTCAAAATGGTGCAGCCCTTCATCAATGGTACTAAGGGTGAAGGAAAATCTATTGTTGTCATCCAATTTTGCCGAATCTACAACGGTTTCGTTCTTGTAGAGCACCACATAATCACTGGTAGGATTCACTATTTCCCCCGCAAAAAAGACCCTGTCGGAGGAAGTAGTATTCTCCGAACATGAAAACTGGACAATAAGGGTAAGAATAAGTAAAAGTCGCTTCATATACCTTTTTGGTAAAGACAAACTTAACCATAGGGAAAAAAGAGGGCTGTTAATGAGCAGTTAAATGTTGTTAAACTGCCGTTTCAAAGGGTGAAAATACATTTTCCTTTGGTTATGTCAAGGTCTCAATTTTAGCTACTTTTGCACAAAATTTAAAAGTAGGTTATGCTTTCAGTATCAAACTTATCCGTACAATTTGGCAAGAGGGTCCTTTTTGATGAGGTGAACGTCTCCTTTACCCAGGGCAATTGCTATGGTATCATTGGGGCAAATGGAGCGGGGAAATCCACTTTTTTGAAGATTATTTCGGGAAAGATGGATGCGACCTCGGGACACGTTCATTTGGAATCGGGAAAGCGCATGTCCGTTTTGGAACAAAATCACAATGCCTATGATGGGTTCCCCATATTGGAATCGGTAGTAATGGGAAACAAACCATTGTTTGAAATAAAAAAACAGATTGATGCCCTTTATGCGGATTATACCGATGAAAATGCCAATAAGATAGGGGAGCTACAGGTCCAGTTTGAGGAAATGGACGGGTGGAATGCCGAAAGTGCCGCTGCCGCCCTGCTATCCAATCTGGGGATTAAGGAGGATCTGCACTACACCATGATGTCCGATCTGGACTCGAAACTGAAAGTGCGCGTATTGTTGGCGCAGGCCTTGTTTGGTAATCCTGATGTGTTGATCATGGATGAGCCAACCAACGATTTGGATTATGAAACCATCAGTTGGCTGGAAAATTTCCTGGCCAATTATGACAATACGGTGATTGTAGTGTCCCATGACAGGCATTTTTTGGATGCGGTTTGCACACATATTGCGGACATTGATTTTGGCAAGATCAATCTGTTCAGTGGGAACTACACTTTCTGGTACGAAAGCAGTCAGTTGGCGGCCAGGCAACGTGCCCAACAGAACAAAAAGGCCGAAGAGAAGGCCAAGGAACTCCAGGAATTTATCCAGCGGTTCAGTGCCAACGTAGCGAAAAGCAAACAGGCAACTTCCCGAAAGAAGATGCTCGAAAAACTCAAGGTGGAGGATATTAAGCCTTCCAGTAGAAGATACCCTGCCCTAATTTTTGAAAGGGAGCGTGAAGCCGGTGACCAAATCCTTAATGTTGAAGGTTTAAGGGCCGTTTCGGAGGATGGTGATCTTCTTTTTGATCAGGTGGACATCAATCTGGCCAAGGGTGACAAGGTGGCCATTATCTCAAAAGACTCCAGGGCAACCACTGCCTTTTATGAAATTATTACGGGGAACCAAAAAGCAAATTCTGGAAAATACCAGTGGGGCATTACCACAACACAGTCCTACCTGCCCGCCAATAACGACAATTACTTTACCCAGGATATTAATTTGGTGGATTGGTTACGCCAATGGACCAAAACGGAAGAGGAACGTGAAGAGGTTTACGTCCGAGGGTTTTTGGGCAAGATGCTTTTTAGTGGGGAAGAGGCCTTAAAGAAATCCACGGTATTGTCCGGAGGCGAAAAAGTACGTTGTATGTTGAGCCGTATGATGCTATTGCGTGCCAATGTACTGTTGTTGGATGAACCTACCAACCACTTGGATTTGGAAAGCATTACGGCCTTTAACAATTCCCTTAAGAATTTTAAAGGGACCGTACTGTTGACCACCCACGACCACGAATTTGTGCATACCGTTGCCAATAGGATCATTGAACTGCCCCCAAAAGGCACCATTGACCGCCACCTAAGCTTTGATGATTACATGACGGACAAGTCCATCAAGGCGCAACGCGAGAAAATGTATGCCGTGCCCGCTTAATGTTGGAGCCGGAGGTTGTTAGGCATTAAAGTACTTACTGTTCCAAATTGCCGGATTGAAATTTTTCCCCAGGGCAAATCCATAAAAGATGACCACGGCACCAATGGATTTGAACATGAAAAAGAAAATCATCCAAAACTCGGCAGAAGTATTGCTCTTGCTAAAAAGCCCGTTGGGGACCAAAAGTGTTGCAAAGTAGCTTATGACCAAAGTGGTCAATGCCAAATTCACAATGCTCTTAAAGGGCCAAACCAATAACTTGCGCAGCGGATGTAGATCATTGCCCCATTTATGGATCAGGTAATAGTATTCATTACCAATGGGGGCAAACAAGAGGGGATCGTCCTTATCCTCCAATTTAAACAGTTTGGAGGGAGCCATAATCTTGAAACCCTTGATTTCCGTGCGGTGTATTTTTTCCAAACGTTTGACCTCGGAAATCGCTTCCTGTGGAATTTTACCCTTAAAATACCTACTGTCCAAAAATCGTAACCGATAGTCGATACAAATCTTTTGTATCTGACTGATGTGGAAAATCCTATGGGACTCCAGTTCATCAAAAATGAACGTATTCGTAGCGGAGTTTTTGGAATCCTTCAATCGTTTTGTGATGTGTTCCTCCTTTTCGGACTCCTTTTTTAGAATTTCATACACGTGGTTAAGGATTTCTTTTTCCGAAATCGTTTTCTCTTTGAGAATGGAAAGTTTTTCCTCAATGTTGGTTTTGTGGAATAGCATTTTCTTCTTCTTTTGTAGCAATTACCTCAAAATTAATCAAAACCTTTTTTTTAACATTGGATGTCACCTGACTTTATGTTAATATTTAGTTAATTTCTATTGGTGGCCAGCTATGTTTATGGAATGTTTTCCGTAAAATGCTATCTTAACGATGTTTTTGAGCGTTTCGTCGATGAGGGGCTGAAAAGACTATATTTTTTGAATTAACGAGACGCTAAGCCTCCATACTATGAAAGTTCCCCAAATCCTATGTTACCTGCTGTGTTGCCTGTGCTGTCATTCCTTGTCCTCCCAAGCGCAATCCCTTTCCAGCCTGCCTTCCGCCGTATATCTGGATGCGGGTAAAACCAGTATTCAAACTTCGTTGAATTCGGATTCGCACAATTTGCTTTTCGCCGTGGTGAAGGCTGTTGATATGGAAGAGGTTTTGGATATGAGCGGACCTTTTACGGTTTTTGCTCCAACCGATAATGCTTTTTCCAAATTTACCCAGGAGGAGTTGGCGGATCTATTCAAGGAAGAAAACAGGAAAAAACTAAAAGCCTTATTGACCTATCATATGGTTGCAGGAAATTTAACCGCCTCAAAAATCCTAAGGGCCATGTGCAGGGGGGAGGGAAGTGCCTCCTTCACCACGGTTCAAGGAAATAAGATCATCGCAACCATGAACGGTACGGATATCGTCTTAACGGATGGCTTGGGAAATCAGGCCAGGATTACCAATGCCGATGGGGACCATAGCAACGGGGTTGTCCATCAAATAGATAGTGTTATATTACCTACAGGTCTGTAGTTTTTCCTTACCTTAAACTGGCCCCTAGTTTTTGTACGTAACTATGTTCCAATTTGGACATGATTTTATCAATTTGCTTATCGGTCAATGTTTTGGAACTATCCTGAAGTGTAAAACTTACGGCATAGGACTTCTTGCCTTCGGGAAGACTTTTTCCTTTATACACATCAAATAAGGATACCTCCTTAAGAAGATTGCGTTCCGTTTGATAGGCCAATTCGTAAATTTCGTTAAAACGGACCTTTTCATCGAGTAACAAGGCAAAATCCCGCTTCACTGCCGGATATTTTGGGATTTCCTGATAGGACACTTCCACTTTGGTGGCAAACCCAAGTAGGGTATCCCAGTCCATGTCCACAAAAAAGACACTTCCTTTTAGGCCTTGTGCATTGGTAATTGACTGTTTTATCAACCCCAATTCCAACAATTGTTTTTTATCCTTTTTCAAAGAAATCCCTTCTGAGAAAATGGTATTGCTGCTCGGTTTTTCCTGAGTCCCTTCCAATCCCAGTCTTACCAAAACGGTATGGACGATACCTTTTAAATAGAAGAAATCCGAGGCTTTTTCCGAAACGTTCCAATGGTCCTCATTGGTGTTTCCCATGGTATAAAGGGCTAAACGGGTCTTTTCCTGAAAACCGCCATCCCGTTTGTGGTATACCTTTCCAAATTCAAAAAACCTTAAATTGGAGGATTTCCGATTTTGGTTGTAGACCAAACTTTGTAGGCCACTGCGCAACATGGAAGTTCGTAATGACGCTAAATCGGCACTCAGCGGGTTTACGATTTCTACTGGAACCCCCGTATTTTCAAAACTGCTTTCCGGGGGGACCAAACTATTGGTCATTATTTCATAAAAACCATTCGAAGCCAGAAAATTGCCTACAATGTTCTGTAATTTATGGTTTTCTACCTTAGGGGTTTTGGCAACGGAAGCATTTATTTTTTCCTTGAAATCGATGTTATTGTAGCCATACACCCTTAGAATTTCCTCAATGACATCCACTTCCCTTTCCACATCGTTTCGGTAGGAAGGAATGGTAAGACCAAGGCCGGCTTCGGTAACGTTATTGATCTTTATTTCCAGGGAGGTTAAAATGGATTTAATGGAATCCCTGGGAATCTCCTGGCCGATCAATCGGTTGATCTTATCAAAGGTCAGGAAAACCTGATGATCCTTTTTCTTTACCGGATAGAGGTCCACTACTTCGGAACTTATTTCACCTCCCGCAACTTCCTTGATTAAGGCAGCGGCCCGTTTTAGTGCATATTCCGTAAGGTTAATGTCAATACCCCGCTCAAAACGGAAAGAAGCATCCGTATTCAAACCATGTCGCTTTGCCGTCTTTCTAATGGAAATGGGATCGAAATAGGCGCTCTCTAAAAATATGGAGGTCGTGTTTTCCGTAACCCCGGAATGGATTCCCCCAAAAACCCCGGCAATACACATGGGTTTTTCGGCGTCACATATCATAAGGTCATCTTCATGAAGCTCGCGCTCCACATTATCCAGGGTAACAAATTTTGTTCCTTTGGGCAAGGTCTGTACAATTACCTTATTGCCCTTTATCCTTGCGGCATCAAAAGCGTGCAAGGGCTGTCCCAATTCGTGCAATACGTAATTGGTGATATCCACTATATTATTGATGGGGACAAGTCCTATGGCCCCCAATCTATTTTTTAGCCAGTCCGGTGACTCTTGGACCAAGATGTCCTTTATGGTAACGCCACAATATCTCGGTGCCAATTCCGCATTGACCACATCAACGTCAATTTTTAAGGCACGGTTGTTGACCAAAAAGTTACTTGTGGAAGGGGTAATCAGCTCTTTTTTGATTTTGTGTTGCTCCAATCCTGCCCTTAAATCCCGTGCCACTCCAAAATGGCTCATAGCATCTGAGCGGTTGGGGGTAAGTCCAATTTCAAATACCCTATCGTTTTCAATTTGGAAGACTTCATCGCAAGGCGTGCCCGGTACAAGGGACTCCTCTAAAACCATGATACCATCATGACCGTGCCCAAGTCCCAATTCGTCTTCGGCACATATCATTCCATGGCTTTCCTCTCCCCGAATCTTGCCCTTTTTGATTTGCCATGCTTCCCCTTCCGGTGTATAAAGTACGGTACCAATAGTGGCCACGGGTACTTTTTGACCTTTGGCTACATTTGGGGCACCACAAACAATTTGAACGGGTTCAACTTGGCCAATATCTACCGAGGTCAGTTTTAGACGGTCTGCATTGGGATGTTTTTCACAGGACAGCACATGACCGACCACTACACCCTTCAATCCACCCTTTACGGACTCAAAAGATTCCACGCCCTCTATCTCCAAACCCAAATTGGTTAGAAGCTCTGCAGTCTTTTCCGCTTCCCAATCGATATGCAAAAATTGTTTGAGCCAGTTGTAAGAAATCTTCATTGCCCGAATTTAAAGTCAGCAAAGATAGGATTTTGGGACCTTACTTTCAACGCATTTGGCATTAGGTTTTTCGGTTTAAAAGTAAGAATGTTCCCATATTTTCGATATTATTGAAAAACTTTTTGAAAATGAAGTATAGAATTTTGGCCCTACTTGTACTGGTCTTTATGGCCTCATGCCAGAAAGAACCAGAAAAAGGGTTGTTGTTGGGGGAGTGGAGAGGCGAAATGCAGGTTTCCAAGGACCAGAGACTGCCCTTTAATTTTGTGGTTTCCAAAGATGCCGAAGGGAGCTTTTTCCTGGAAATACACAATGCCGATGAAGTCATTGTTGTGGATGGGATTTCCATGGAACAGGATTCCATAATCATAAGAATGCCGGTATTTGAGGGCTATATTGCCGGAACTTTTTCAGATACGACCATCAATGGCCTGTTTATCAAGGAAAGTTTGGAACGATATGTCCCTTTTATGGCATCATATGGCGAGCCTGAAAGATTTACCACTATTTCCAAGGCCAAAGTGGATGTCTCCGGTATTTGGGAGACCCATTTTGATTTTGATACCGAAGAACCGTATCCGGCAAAGGGAATATTTTACCAATCAGGAAACACACTTACCGGAACCTTTAGGACCACCACCGGGGATTACCGTTATTTGGAGGGTGTCGTGGATGGTGATTCCCTTAAGCTATCGGCCTTTGATGGTGCCCATGTGTTCCTGTTCATTGCCAAGGTAACGGACAGTACCATGGATGGAACCTTTTTTTCAGGAAATCATTCCGTGGAGAGTTTTAAGGCGAAGCGGAACGCAGCTTTTGAATTGCCCGATGCCAATAGCCTAACCTACCTGAAAGAGGGATATGGGAAGTTTGAATTTTCCTTTCCGGACGTTTCGGGAAAGATGGTTTCCCTAAGCGATGAAAGGTTCCAGGATAAGGTGGTCTTGGTCCAGATTATGGGTACGTGGTGTCCCAACTGTCTGGATGAAACCAGATTCTATGTCGATTATCTTAGGAAGAATCCACATCCCAGGTTGGAGTTTGTGGCTTTGGCCTTTGAATATGCAAAGACCGAAGAAAAGGCGTTTGAGGGAATTGAAAGATTAAAGAACAATGTGGGTGTGGAGTACCCTGTGCTTTTGGCCCAGGTGGGGACCAGTAGTAAGACCAAGGCCAACGAAAAATTGCCCATGCTCAATCATGTACTGTCCTATCCCACTACTATCTACATTGATAGAAAGGGGGAAGTACGCAAAATACATACGGGATTCAATGGTCCGGCCACCGGAGATAAACATTTGGAGTTTCAACAGGAGTTTTCGGAAACCTTGGAGGGATTGCTTGGGGAATAATCAAATAATAGTTGATTTCCCCAGTCCAATATTTTCATCGTTCATGTTCAACCGATGATCATCGTCTACAATGCCATTGGCAATAAAATCACCAACATGATTGGTTCCGTATTTGCTCTTGGGATCCAGGTCCGGGGTCATGATTCCTTTTTGGAGTGATTTGTCCACAGCTTCCCTAACGGCCATAGCTTCCTCAAAAAGTTGAAAATGCTCCAAAAGCATCGCCACTGATAGAATGGAGGCTATCGGATTTGCAATATTTTGACCCTTGGTTTGGGGATAAGAACCGTGTATGGGTTCAAATAGGGCGTTTTCCTCACCAATGGATGCCGAAGCCAGCAGCCCTATGGATCCACCAATGACACTACCTTCGTCCGAAATAATGTCCCCGAACATATTTTCTGTCAAAATAACGTCAAACTGGCTTGGGTTAATGATAATTTGCATGGCAGCGTTATCCACAAAAAGGAAATCCAACCCCACATCTGGGTAGCTTTCACCAATTTTTGTGACCGTTTTACGCCAAAGTCTTGATGACTCAAGCACATTGGCCTTGTCCACAAGAGTGAGTTTATTTTTACGATTTCTAGCTGCTTTGAAGGCCATATGGGCAATTCTGCTGATTTCCTTTTCAGAATACTCACATAGATCGGAGGCTACGGTACCATCTTCACTCAACTTCTTTTCCCCAAAATAAATACCCCCCGTCAATTCCCTGTAGATCGTGAAATCCGTTCCTGTAATCCGTTCCTTTTTTAAAGGGGACCGATCGATTAGGGATGGGAATACCTTTACAGGTCGGATATTGGCAAACAGTCCCAGCTCTTTTCTTAATTGGAGCAATCCATGTACCGGTCGTACCTCGGAATTTGGATCATTGTCATATTTAGGGTCCCCAATTGCACCAAAAAGAACGGCATCGGCATTTTTACAGAGTTGTAAGGTGCTATTGGGTAAAGGTGTTCCGGTTTTATCAATGGCAATGGCACCTACTGGGGCCTCTTTAAATACAAAGTGATGGCCAAAAGCTTCTTCAACGGCTTCCAGACATCTCACCCCTTGTTCCAATACTTCCGGGCCTATTCCATCTCCGGGTAACAATGCGATATTCAAATTCATGGACGGGGTGCTTTACTTTTCAAATGAAGACAAAATCAAGTACCGTTTTGTGGAATAATGGTCAGTGTTTATTAGGTGAATGTGGAAATACTGATATTACTGGTCTCCACAATTTTATGGATGTCAGTATCCAGGATTTCTTTTTTTCGATCGGCGAATTTCAAGAAATTTTCATAGACCACGTCCAATTGGTTCTTGGTCAACTCGTAGCCTACATTTTTTGCCCTGTAGGCCAAAGCTGCCCTACCGCTCCTTGCGGTAAGTACAATGGAGGATTCGTTGACCCCAACATCATGGGGGTCCATGATTTCATAGGTTTCCCTGTTTTTGATGACCCCATCCTGATGAATTCCCGAGCTGTGCGCAAAAGCATTGGAGCCCACTATGGCCTTGTTCGGCTGCACCACCATTCCCATTTTATCGGAAACCATTAAACTGGTATCATACAATAATTTGCTGTTGATGTTGGTGTCCAGGTTCAAATACGGATGTTGGCGCATGATCATGACCACTTCCTCCAAGGAAGTATTCCCCGCACGTTCTCCAATTCCGTTGATGGTACACTCAATTTGACGCGCACCATTGATCACTCCGGAAATGGAATTGGCCGTGGCCAAACCCAGATCATTATGGCAATGGCAAGAGAGGATTGCCTTCTCAATGCCCTTTACGTTTTCCTTTAAATATTTCATTTTGGCACCGTATTCCTCCGGCAGGCAATAGCCTGTGGTGTCCGGAATGTTCAGGACAGTGGCCCCGGCCTTGATGACCGCCTCGCAGACCCTTGCCAGATAGTCATTGTCCGTTCTCCCGGCGTCTTCCGCATAAAACTCAACATCCTCCACAAAACTTTTCGCATATTTCACTGCAGCTACCGCCCTTTCCAAAATATCTTCCCGATTACTTTTGAATTTATGGGTAATGTGGGAGTCCGAAGTACCTATGCCCGTATGTATCCTGGGCCTCTTGGCAGATTTTATGGCCTCAGCAGCAACTTCAATATCTTTCCTCACGGAACGGGTAAGTCCACATACGGTGGCGTTTTTGACCAATTTGGCAATTTCACTGACCGAATTGAAATCACCGGGACTCGATATGGGAAATCCCGCTTCAATAATATCCACCCCCAGTTCGTCCAATCGTTCTGCAATGATCAATTTTTGTTTGGTGTCCAATTTGCAGCCTGGCACTTGTTCGCCATCCCTAAGTGTGGTGTCAAAAATATGTACCTTATCTTTACCCATGATTATCATTGGTTTTACCTAATCTTTACGAAGTTAGAAACACCCTTGGCATAGGTTGTTTTTAAAGTATTTGCGTTACAATGTTGAAGTACACGGAGCTAGGTATAAAATTTTGATAGTCAGTAGTATAATTATATTTTTTTACGATGGTTAGCACCCCCAAGGACAGTCTGTTTGTTTTGGTCAAATCCCTATCAAAGTCAGAAAAAAGACAATTTAAATTGTATGTGGGTAGGTTGGGGGTAAACACGGATGCCAAATTTCTGGCATTGTTCAATTTGTTGGATAAACTGCGATCGTATGATGAGGCACAGATCCTTTCCAGCGGTATTGTGAAAAAAGCACAGTTATCCAATCTTAAAGCGCATCTCTATAAACAAATCCTGATAAGCCTCCGGTTAAACCCTGTGAATCAGAATATTAGGGTGCAGATTAGGGAGCAACTTGATTTTGCCACCATTTTGTATCAAAAGGGACTTTACAAACAGAGCTTAAAACTTTTGGACAAGGCCAAAACCATGGCTATTGAGAATCAGGAGAAAAATGTGGCCTACGAAATTGTTGAGCTCGAAAAAATAATTGAAACCCAATACATAACCCGCAGTATACCGGATAGGGCCGAGGAACTGGCCAACCAGGCCAAAACACTTTCGGAACATAATCTTATGACCAGTAAATTATCCAATCTGTCCCTCCAGTTATATGGAAAAATGCTTAAGGTGGGTTATGTTAGAAATGATGACGATTTAAGGGGCGTTAAGGATTATTTTGAGGCCAATTTGCCCGTTTATACCTTGGATGACTTGGGCTTTAGGGAGAAACTTTGGCTGTACAAAGCACATCTTTGGTACAGTCTATTGACCCAAGATTTCCTTTCCGCCTATAGATATTCCAGTAAATGGGTAGATCTGTTCCACGAAAATGAGGAAATGATTTATTTGAATCCCGTGTTTTATCTCAAGGGTAACCATTACCTTTTGGAATCCTTGTTTTTTGTGAAGTACAGCTCCCAATTTCGGGAAACCCTACAGCAATTGGAAAGGATAGTCTCCAATGATCATTTTCCAAAAAATGACAATATTGCCTCCCTTTCCTTCCTCTATCTGAACAGCAATAAATTAAACCTTCATTTTTTGGAGGGAACCTTTGACAAGGGCCTGTACCTGGTGAATATTATCGAGTATGGTATCAAGAAGCACAGCGATCGAATAGACCAACACCATATCATGCTGCTATATTACAAAATAGCCTGTTTGTACTTTGGTTGTGGCGATCATAAAAATTGCATCGCCTATCTTAAGAAAATCATCAATAACAAGCAGCTTAAAATGCGTGAGGACCTCATGTGCTTTGCCCGGGTACTGAGTTTGGTTGCCCATTATGAGGCAGGAATGGATTATCATCTGGAGGTACAGCTTAAGAGCACTTATAAATTCTTGCTGAAAATGAACGATCTACATGCCGTTCAGCATGAAATGATCAAGTTCTTAAGGAGTTTGGGTGATATTTACCCCACTGAGCTCAAAGGGGAATTTCAAAAACTGTACAACGAATTGAAAAAATATGAAGACCACCCCTATGAGAAAAGGGCTTTCCTGTATCTGGATATTCTATCCTGGTTGGAAAGTCACCTTCAAAATAGGCCAGTGGCGGAAATCATTAGGGAGAAAGCCTTGACCCTAACCAGATAACCATCATTTTGCAGCTAAAAAACCAACCCTTTGCCCACCTTGTTGAAATAAACTTTGCCATGATCTTTATGGGCACTTCGGGTGCTTTGGGAAGATATATTGATTTACCTGTTCCCCTTACCATAGCCCTACGTTCGGTTTTGGCCCTTGTTATTCTCTATGCGTATTGTCGTTATAAAGGTTTTTCCTTTAAAACGGATAAACGGCATCGTTTGCCCATTGTATTGAGTGGTATCTTTTTGGGTGCCCACTGGATAACCTATTTTTATTCCTTACAGCTTTCCAGTGTGGCCATTGGAATGTTATCACTTTTTACCTATCCCATTATTACCTCTTTTCTGGAGCCTTTGATTCTAAAAACCAGGTTTCAAAAGATACATCTGCTACTGGGATTATTGGTCCTTGGGGGAATTTATCTTTTAAATCCGAATCTTGACTTTGAAAATGGCAATACCATCGCCGTAGCGATAGGGATTTTTTCGGCAATCCTGTATTCCCTAAGAAACATCATATTGAAAAACCGTGTAACCGATTACAACGGTTCCAGCCTGATGTGTTTTCAAATGATTGTTATTGTTGTGGTTTTGTTCCCCTTCTTTTTTACCGATGCCATTAACGCGGTACCTGACCAACTGCCCTGGGTTTTTATTTTGGCACTCTTGACCACGGCTATTGGACATACGATGTTTCTGGGCTGTTTCCGCTATTTCTCCATTACGACCATAAGTATCCTTAGTAGTGTCCAACCCATATATGGAATCATTCTTGGTGCCATTTTTTTAAAGGAAATCCCTTCGTTGGTTACCGTGCTCGGGGGAACATTGATTTTGAGTGCAGTGGCCATAGAAAGCCTTCGCACCCAAAAAATGTAAATTTAAGACTGGAAAAAAACAAGTTGCGCCAATGGACCTCGCGGGCAGGGGCAAGTCCATCATCTTTTAACGAACTGAAACCATTGCCAATACCTGTGGTCGTACAAAAATTACGGACATGCCTTCCAAACCGCATCTTCCGGTGGTGGTGCGACAAAGGAAATCGATTGCTTTTTTACCGGGTGCTCCAGGGTAAGTGTCCTGGCGTGCAAGTGTATACTGCCATCTTTATTGCTCCTGGGGGCTCCGTATTTCAAATCTCCCTTAATGGTAGATCCAATCGTGGCCAATTGCGCTCGAATTTGGTGGTGCCGTCCCGTTTTTAGGTCGATTTCCAGGAGCACATGGTTATCCAATTTTTTGATCACTTTATACTCCAAAATTGCCTTCTTGCCATTGGATACCTCCTTGCTATGGGCATACGATTTGTTTTGTTTGGGATTGCGCACCAACCAGTGGACCAAGATATCCCTGTCTTTGGGCGGTGTCCGGGTTACTACGGCCCAATACACTTTCTTCGTTTTCCCTTCGGAGAACAACTTGTTCAGGCGTGGCAAGGCCTTGGAAGTTTTGGCAAAGACCAGAATTCCCGAAGTAGGCCTGTCCAGTCGGTGTACAACTCCCAAGTAGACATTTCCAGGTTTGTCATACTTGGTTTTGAGATAGGTTTTGACTACGTCGGATAAGGGAACATCTCCTGTTTTATCCCCTTGTACAATGTCACCTGGACGTTTATTGACAACAATTAAGTGATTGTCTTCGAATAGCACATGAAGGTTACTATGGGTGGAACGAACGGACAAGGACATTCTATTTTGGTGCTATTGTTTTAATAGCTTTCGTCCTCACTTGGAAAACTCTTGCTCTTTACGTCGGTGACATAATTCCCGATAGCAGCACCCATTTCGTCATAAAGATTCATATAGCGCCTTAGGAACCGGGGATTGAACTCATGGGTCATACCCAATAAATCGTGTACCACAAGTACCTGGCCATCGACTCCGCCACCCGCTCCAATACCAATGACCGGAATCGTCAGGCTTTCCGCAACCTCTTTGGCCAATTGGGCCGGAATTTTTTCAAGGACCACACCAAAACAACCAATTTTCTCGAGCATCTTAGCGTCCTCTTTGAGTTTTTTGGCTTCGGCCTCTTCCTTGGCCCGAACAGTATAGGTGCCGAACTTATAAATGGACTGTGGCGTCAATCCCAAATGTCCCATAACGGGAATCCCCGCCTGTATGATTCGCTTAACGGAATCCTTGATTTCCACGCCTCCTTCGACCTTAACGGCGTGTGCCCCGCTTTCCTTCATGATTCGAATTGCGGAACGCAAGGCCCCCTTACTGTCACTTTGATAACTTCCGAAGGGGATATCCACAACTACCAAAGCCCTTTTAGCGGCCTTTACCACCGAAGAGGCATGGTAAATCATCTGGTCCAGGGTAATGGGCAATGTGGTTTCGTGACCGGCCATGACATTGCTGGCCGAATCACCCACTAAAATGACGTCCACATTGGCGGAATCCACAATTTTTGCCATGGAATAATCGTAGGCGGTGAGCATGGAAATTTTTTCACCATTTTGTTTCATTTCCACAAGCGATTTTACCGTTACGCGCTTGTATTCTTTTTTGGCGGTGGACATATAGAACAGGTTTATGCCCTAAATGTAATTAGTTTTGGTTAATTTGACCATCAATCAAAAAATTGAATGGCATGAGATATGGAATTTTAATACTGGTGGCCTTTTTTCTGAACCTACCTATTGGTAATGCCCAAGATGCTGAAAAGGAAGCGGTCAAGAAAGTGGTAGAAGGGTTTTTTGAGGCTTTTCATAAGCAGGATTCCCTAGGGATGAAAAGTTTTGTTGGCGATAATGTCGTTTTGCAAACGACGGGACGCAACAAAGAGGGTAAAACCATGTTAAGGACCACACCGATTGGAAAACTGTATGAATCCATTGTGAGTATTCCCGATAGTGTCTCCTTTGAGGAAAAACTAACCTCATGGAACATCCAAGTAGATCGTACCATGGCCAATGCCTGGGTCGGATATGAATTTTGGTTAAATGGAAATTTCAGTCATTGCGGGATCAATTCCTTTCAAATGGTAGATTTTGATGGGCAATGGAAAATCATTTATTTGATTGACACAAGGGGTAGGGCAGGGTGTTTGGAGGAATGAGCCCCGCTTTCCCTTAACTTTTCCCAGACTATGTAAAAGGATATCCCTTTACCAATCGTTATTTTCCAAATTCGGGGAAGTATTGCCCTCACGAATTGCCCGGGACAAATTGTCAAAGGTCAACATAGCCCTGCCATGGGCCTTGTAAAAAGCCTTGCCCATCATCGTCTTGTTCAAC
The DNA here is from genome assembly GCF_023016285.1 of Muricauda sp. SCSIO 64092. Taxonomy (GTDB): domain Bacteria; phylum Bacteroidota; class Bacteroidia; order Flavobacteriales; family Flavobacteriaceae; genus Croceivirga. Next base: position 5,613,641 of record NZ_CP095413.1, on the reverse strand, counting down.
CCTGCTGGGTTTATGGGAAATTCACGATTTATTTTGGTTGAGGTGACCAGGGGTAATTCGCCATCCGCAATATCAATTTCCTCTTTATCGTAAGCCGTTAGGGTCAACAAAATTCGGGTTCTCCCTTCCTTTACATCGATCCGAACAATATGCCAGCAATGGATGTGTGTGGAATTGAGAAAAAAACTGCCAATGTGGACATCTTCGTAGATTCCTTTGACCACTATTCTTCCCAATTCCTTGTCTTGTGTTATGTCCAGGGGTTCCCCTTCATGTCCGTATAAAAAATAGCTAAGTGCCCTGTGGTAAATTTCGTCTTTGGAAAGATGGGATAGTTCCAGTATTCGTTGATACGTAATATTGCCGGAATCATCCAAGGACCATTCGCCTTCGATGCTTTCCAACATTTTTTTTGTCTTTTTGGTCTGTGCGGTCGTGGTTACCGAAACAAGCAGTAGAATAGCCAGAAAGAGACTTCTTACCATTTTAATCGTTTCCCAAAGAATATCAAAACCTGTGCCGAACCCACGTAATAGGCTAGCGAAATATGAGCAGATTTTATGCCCTTATAGGTCCTTAATTTTTTTACAGGGATTTCCGTAGGCCAGGACATTGTCCGGAAGACTTTTGGTGACCACGCTGCCCGCACCAATGGTAACGTTGTTTCCAATGGTTACCCCGGGAAAAATCACGGAATTTCCCCCAATCCAAACATTGTCGCCAATGACCACAGGTTTGGTTGATGTTACGTAACTGTTCCCATGGCCTTCCTCAACGATTCTTTCCGATGCCCTTAACGGATGCGTGGCCGTATAGATCTGTACGTAGGGGGCAATCAATCCATTTTTCCCTATGGAAATGGTATTGTCGTCCAAAAAAATGCAATTGGTGTTGATAAAGGTATTTTCCCCAATAGTGATGTTTTCGCCATAATCGCAGTAAAATGGGGTTTCGATCCAAACTCCTTTTCCCTTGCCACCCAATAAGTCATGTAATATCCGTTCACGTTCCGCAGTTAGTTCCGAATCCAGTGCGTTGTATGCGTTTAAAAGTTTTCGGGCCCTATGGTACATACCCAACAATTCCGCATCCCTTGAATTATAACGCTCCCCTTTGAGCATTTTCTCCTTTTCCGTCATGGTGGATTTAAATAGTACCCTAAAGGTAACCCTTCTACGGACAAGACATAGGGAATTGTCATAGTTATGACCGTTTGGTCCATGAATTGCCACCTGTGGTTGTGGAAAATTCCCTTTGCATAAAATCGATTGGTTGTTGTACCCAAAGACAGGATTATGAATGGGTAAAAGCATAGTGGGATGGAAACCGCCCACTATGCTTATATGGTATTGGAAATCCTGTTCGCTAGTGCTTTTTATGCCCAGGTTCCCATATGAGGCGTATAAAGGAACTCAATCTTTGATTTTCCCTACTTACCGGGATGCCGCCCACTATCCCTAGCAGTAGGTTATCGGCAATGCCCAAACGCATTTGCGGTCGTAAGGTCATGTCAAAATCACCGCTGGCAAACGTCTTGTTGAATTCCACACCAATAAAGTTTCTGGTACCTGAAATCATATAATGAAAACTGGTATTGGCATCATAGGCCATGTGAAATTTGGAAGTGCTAAAGTCCTGTTCGATCATTGGTCCGGTGTAGAGCAATGAATGAAAATTAGTTCCCCAACGTTTGGCGATTACCAAAAATGGATTGTAGACATTTCCTTTAATGAAAGGCCTGCCAAAGTTCCTAAAATCCGACAACTCAAATTCATTGATATATCCAAGGGCCATTGAGGTAGCCATGGGTTCGCTTACAAAGAATGACCATTGTATGGCCATTTTAATGCTGTTCAATTGATTTGAAGGAACTGAATCCCTCGCCGTTCCATTTACGGCTGAATATAAAGTAAAGGGCAATTCAATTTCCAGACCCAACCGGTCTATGGGAGCCCATTCGTATTCTATTAAGGCCTCATAGGAATCAAATTTTAAGTTATCGGTCAACCCCAGGCCTATATTCCACTCTTTTTCTCCTTTTCGGGCACCCAAATCACGTATCAGGTCAATGTATAGGGGCTCTGCGTGCAAAACCTTATGGGGTTCTTTATGGTCTTCCACATGTTGGATATATAGGCTATCCTTTTCGGATTTGGTGATCTGTGCAATGGAATAGGTGGAAGATGCCAATACCAGTATTGGCAGTATTACTGTTTTTATTTTCATTTTTGATTTGTTTTTTAAGCATTATGTATTCATCCCACCACTATATAGCGGTAGGAATCGGTTAGTGTGTAAAACAAATCAGGCTTTGGGCGGAGGAGTATCGAATCGATGGAAACCGCTGGTCAGATAAGCGGTATGATTCGGAAAATTTTGCTTGACCATTTCGTGGAAAGGTCTTTTTATATTGGATTTGGTGTGGTATTGGGTAATCAAGTCTATTTTGACATTGGTCTTCTTGTTGTGGTCTTCCGTATCAGGGTCATCATATTCCTCAAAGGCATCTTCGTAACCTAGAATTTTCTCAAAGACAATTTCAATAATACTCTCCTGATCATTGATTGACAGGTCTTCTGGAATATGCTCCGGATTGGGATCAGCCGAGTCAACGCTTATGTTCAACAGATAAAGCCCCATAAATCCCCAAAGGATTTTGGTAAATGCGCTATTTCTCAATTGGGCAAACACCATTCAAAAGTAACGCTCTTTTATCGTTTTTCATATGATTAACCAGAAGCACCGGTGGTTTCAAAGGGAAAACAGTTGGTTTTGGGAAATTATACGATGTCAGCGATTTTGAGCAAAATGTTTAGGAAAAGTAATCAACCATAGTTTCTACCCGTGTTCCATTTAATGGTTTCTTTTCTTGGGCATTTTTTCATTCAGAAATATGGTGGCCCATTTTTCAACTGTTTTATGTTGTTTTCGCCAAGAATTCCATGCATTCAATGCCCACCTTTTACACAGTTCAAAATGCTTTTCCGGGTCTTCATTGTCCCAAATATCAAAAATGGTCAAACCCTCAAATTCTTCGGGTCTTTCTAAGGGATGGACCACTTCGTTTGTTGTATTGAATTCCGCAAATTTCATTTTGATTTCAGCCGACTTTTCCAAGTCATAGTTTTTTTCAAAAAGGAAGTATAAGCTCACCAAGTGGATTCCAACGGAGTTTATTGCCTTTTTATTTGAAATTTCTCCAGGATGTTGAACTGCATAGGAATCAACCGTATAGTGATTCGCCTTTGCATATCCAAAGTCCGAATATTCTCGTGCAAGCACCTCCTTGAACATTTCATAACAACCTGGGGATGCCAACATATATTTATGACATTCACCTTTAAAATTGAGTGACTTTGCCCCACATGAAAAGCATGGTACGTATTCTTCCATTAATGCCAGGATGTTTTCCCTATCGTTATCGTTTCACCTTATGTTTTATCCCTTCCCTTTCCATGAGCTCAAGACCATAGTTTCGTATGGTTTCAATAATTGGAATTGCGGTTCTTCCCTTTTCCGTGATGGAATACTCCACTTTTGGAGGTACTACCGGGTATACTTTTCTATGGATAAACCCTTCGGCTTCCAGTTGCCGTAATTGTGTGGTAAGCATTTTGTCCGTAATGTGGGGAATGTCCTTCTTCAGTTCACCAAAACGGAATATCCGTTCCTTCAATCGCCAAAGAATCGGCATTTTCCAGGTTCCCCCAATTCGGTCCATAGCAAATTCTACCGGATTGTAATACACCTTGTTGTTATAAATGAAATCTGGCATGTTCCATTGATTTTATTAATACTTTCCAAAAAGTAAGTACCATTCTATTTGGTAAGTATATTGCTAAAGGTAAGTAATAAAAATAGATTTGTATTCAACTGTAAAGTGCAGAACATGAAATTAAGTTTTTACTGCATTAGGGCATTAAATCCCATGTGGTATCCCTAATCAGGAAGTAACCAGAATAAAACGATAATGGAATCAATTGTAAAAGAAAAAAATAGTTACGTGCATGCACACGGTATGCCGTACAAAGGAAAAATCCTTATGGTGGTCAGTAGTCCAACAGTTTCTGAACAAACGGGTTGGCCCATCGGGTTTTGGGCTGCGGAATTGACCCACCCCTTGTACGTTTTCCAAGAAGCGGGTTATGAAATTGAATTGGCCTCAACGGAAGGCGGGAAAATAGTTATGGACGGCTATTCCAATCCTACTGATGAAAGTGGATATGCTGCGCATGATGTCATCTCATTGGGTTATATGCAGTTGGATTGGTTCAATCAAATGTTGGAAAGCACCAAAAAGCTTACAGACGTAAGCAGAAATGGGTATGACGCCATTTTTTTGGTCGGCGGACAAGGTCCCATGTATACCTTTAGGGGAAATCACAATTTGGAAAAATTGTTTGCCGATTTTTATGAATCGGGTAAACCCAGTGCTGCTGTATGTCATGCAACCACACTTTTGTTGGACGCTAAAAAATCAAATGGAAAACATATCGTGGAACACAAAACGTGGACGGGTTTCGCAAATGCGGAAGAAGCCTATGCGGATAAGGCCGTTGGGCAGAAAATACAGCCGTATTGGATAGAAGAAGAAGCCAAAAAATTACCGAACACAAACTTTAAAACAGCTACACCTTTTAGTTCCTTTGCGATTGCAGACGGAAATCTCATAACGGGTCAGCAACAAAATTCAGGAGTAGCAGTGGCAGGAATGGTGGTTCAACAATTATCCAAGTAAGATGAAATTAGCATTTATAGGTATTGGCAAGGTAGGGTTTGCATTGGCCAATAATTTTCAGCAAAGTGGACATGACATCATCATAGCCCATGATGATGTCACCAGCAATAGTGTGCTAAGGGCACAGGAAAGGAATCCTTCATTCCAGGTATTTCCCATTCAAGAAGCCATAACTACAGCCGACGTAATCTTTTTGGCCATCCCATTTAATAGTACGGAAGCGCTATTAAAACCCTTGGATTTTGGAGACAAGATTTTGGTGGACTGTACCAATCCCGTGGGAGCGGGTATCTCCCATGGTTTGGGAAGTAAGGTTTCAGGAGCGGAAAAAATTCAGGAATGGACCTCCAATGCCAAAGTGGTTAAATCGTACACCATTTATGGTTTCGAGAATTTGGAGAATCCTGTTTTTCCCAATTACGGTGTCAAACCCGTAATGCCTATTTCTGGGAATGATGTAAACAGCAAGGCTGTGGTAAGTACCCTAAATTCAGATTTGGGATTTGAAACATTGGATGTTGGGGACTTGTCCCAATCCCTTCATTTGGAACATATGACCTTGCTTTGGGTCAAAATGGTTCGAGCCAACGGACACCATCCAAATTTTACCTGGGCCTATTTGGAACGCTAATTGCGTATGGAAATACCATGGGTTCAGTCCTTTGACAGGCCGTTCCACAGCCCTTTGGTTGCATGGAGGTATTGAGGTTTTTTCATTTCTTCCCTCCACTGCCGTGAAATGTATTCACTGACTTGAATTCTGGAATCAACTTTTTGAAATACGGGATTTGTTATCCACATGGGTTGGGAAGACCAATCCGAATTTATATAGCTGAAGGCTTTGATCACATCATTGTTTTTCTCCAATGTCCTAAAAAAAGGGACAAACCATTCTTGCCAAATGGTTTGTTCCAGTCTTTCTTTTTTTAAATCCGTATCAAAGTACAAATTGTCCGATTGCCTTACTGGGGTTGCTTCGGCAATAAACACGGGTTTGTGATGCCTACGGGCAAATACGATCATTTCTTCATCGGGCTGTCCAAAATAAGAATAGGCACACCAATCCACCAGATCATCTCCAGGATACCATGCCTCCAGGACATCCTGATCGGAGCCTGTGCCTTTGGATTGCCATACAAATGCCACATTATCCACCTTTAACGCTTCAAAAATGGAGTGTATTCTTTTCCAGGCTTTTAAATAGTGTTTCCTTCTATAATGATTCCATTCCCAACCATCAAATTCATAACCAATTCTCAGGAAAACAGGGCGTTTTATGGACTGGATCCAAACACCAAGTTCCCGAATCAAGCCATCGTGTTCCCCCTTGGAAATTCTCTTTTCGTGATTGACCATGGACAATCCTATGGCAATGGCACTATTGGTATAGGTAGCATCTTCAACATAAAGGTTGGCCCAGGAATCCCCTGCTCCCCAATTTGCTTTTGTTTTGATGCCATCAAGCCCTTTATTGTAATGGCCATAAGATTCGCTTCCTGGCGATAAGTTGGTATACACCGTAACTCCGGCAGGGATGTCAAAGTAATCGGAATACCCTTGGTCATAGGTGTCCAAACCGCCTGTTGCTGCCAAGTCCTGTCCAACAAATACAAGGCATTTGCCATCTTGGGGGACAAATTTTTGGGCATATAGTGTACTGGCAAAACCATACACCAGGATAAAAAGTACATACGGTAGCCCTATCCTAATCTTTGCCCTTAAAGAGTCCCGAAGTGGCATTGGTATGTTGAATAGTATGATGGAAACGATTGGAATTGGGAATTTTTAATTCAAAAAGCTTTGGAAACCAAAATAGTGATTTTGAAAACAAAAATCCACTTTTCGAGTAGTGCGGTTACTTTAGGTAGGGTTATGCTGAATTTCCTTTATCCTACATTCTTCAAATTTTATTTCGGGGTATGTATGGTCCGCCCATTCACTAAGACGCCTTAGAATTGGTAGGAGTCCAATGGCTTTTTCCGTTAGGGAATATTCCACGCGTGGTGGAATCTCCGCGAAAGACTGTCTTAAGAGGAGTTGATCACCCTCCAATTCCTTAAGCTGGTTTGTCAGTACTTTTTTTGAAATTGCCGGTATCAATGCATTCAACTGTCCAAAACGCAGGGAGCCGTTTGATAAAAGGTAGATAATTATGGGTTTCCATTTATTGCCAATGATATTCATGGTATGCACCAGGGAGCAGGAATTAGGATTATCAATATACTTTCGTGCCATTGGTTACTTTTTGGTCACCACAAATTTAGCCAAGAATCCAAATATTGGTTTCTTTTATAAACTAATATAGGTTTCTTTGTGAAACAAATGTGATTTGACACTGGAATGAAAAAGGTATTTCTACTGAACGGACATCAAAAATATCCCTTTTCCGAAGGTAAACTGAATGCCAGCTTAACCGAAAAAGCGGAGCATTTCTTTGCCGATAACGGATTTGAAATTAAGAAAACCACTATGGAAGACAGGTATACTATCCATGAGGAAATTGAAAAATTTAAATGGGCCGATTTGATTTTCTTTCAAACACCACTGAACTGGATGGGAGTGAGTTGGTCGTTCAAAAAATATATTGACGAGGTTTTTTCCATGGGCATGATGGGTGAAATGTCCGAAGGTGATGGAAGGACCAGGGAAAACCCCAAAATGAACTATGGCCTTGGCGGAAAGCTGAGCGGGAAGTATATGATGTCCGTTACTGCCAATGCACCAAAGGAAGCGTTCAATAATCCAAATGAAAAGTTCTTTGACGGTCTAAGCGAGGATGAATTGCTACGCCCGATGCATTTAAATTTTAAGTGGTTCGGTTTTGAACCGATGCCCACATTCATGGCCTACGGTGTAATGAAAAATCCGGAGATAGCAAACGATTTTATTCGTTTTAATACCCATTTGAAGAACCATTTTTTAAAGTAACACCCAATGAACAGACCAACACCAAAACATAAGGCGCCAGATTTGAAGTTTCCATTGTTGGATGGAAGTCAATGGCATTTAAATGAACAAAATCCCCAAAGTTTTACGCTAATCGTTTTTTACAGGGGACTACATTGTCCCATATGCAAGAAATACCTACAGCAACTGGAAGCATTGCTCCCTGATTTTCAGGAACGTGGGGTCAATGTTGTGGCGGTTAGCATGGATTCCGAAAAAAGGGCGCGTTTGTCCAGAAAGGATTGGGCATTGAAGGATTTAAGATTGGGTTATAAGCTTGATTTGGAAACTGCCAAAAAATGGGGCCTGTATATCAGCAATGCGGTAAAGGAGGGTGAACCCGATATTTTTAGTGAGCCCGGGCTTTTCCTTATCGATGCCAACAACGAAGTTTATTATGCGGCCATAAACAGCAATCCCTGGGGAAGACCTTATCTTGCTTCTTTTGTAAAAGCGGTTGATTATATTGTGAAATCTGGATACCCGGCCAGGGGCGAAGTACTTTAATCTTTTGTTCCTTAGTTTTTTTGGACGGCTGTCATTTAGCTTCCCTTGCGTTGAACAGAAGGCCCAGCATTTTGTAAAAATCCCCTGGTACCATGTTTTTTTATTAATTATCGGCATATCCCTGATTCCAGGTTCTTTTTGAATCATGATTTCTTAAATCGCACTGAAAATCCGCCACTGCTTTAAGATTCATGAGCACGGAGACCCATCCGGCCCTTATTTCAGAAAAATCATGTTCCATTACGTTTTCATTGGTCATGGTCAGGTCCGTTCCGTTACCTTCAGAAGGGGTTAGGGAGAATTTGACCAAGCTATCAAAATAGACGATATGAAATTCTTTATTGGGTGTATGCCGTAGTATCTTACTATGATAGGTCTGGCCATTGGGAAACAGGAAGTGAATTACACCGTTTTCTTCGGTCGCTTCTTCGGACCAGAATTTTGCCCTTCCTTCAGGAGTGGTCAATAAATCAAAAACGATACTGGGATTTGATTTTAGATGTAATTTCCAAATAATGGTTTTCATTATTCGTTTGTTGATTTCAACATGCGATAGCGGTTATGTCCGTGGTTCCTACCTTCAAAAGCCCTGACCCTTAACAGGGGAGGGGAGGGGAGCCAAAAGGAAAATGCCCACTTGACGTTAAAGATAATTGATTGCACCAAATCCTCCCTTGAATTTTGAAAAGCAATTAATAGGAAAACCATTTGGGGTATGCCTTTTTGGTCAATGCAAAAAAGGAGTGCTAATTCCGTTCAAGGACAATTGTATTTTGCCCGTCATTGTAGTAGATAAAAAGCCTTGAGTTCTTTATCTCGTAATTTTGCGCTCCACTGATACGGAACAAATTCGTCCATTCGGGTTCATTGATAAATGTGGTGGCGACTGGTCCAATTGTTATTTCTCCCTCTGCTCCAAGGGTATAGTTCCCCTGGTAGGCATTGGTGACCGTAATTCCGGAAATAGCTCCTTTCCCATCATCATCCGGTTCCGTAAAATTTGCGGTAACATCTCCGTTATTGATATCGGGCCAAGTATTTTCATCTGTTTTGGTTATGGTCTCGCTACCGTCTATGTAGTAGGCTACTTTCCAGTTTCCCGCCAAATCATATGAAACCTCAGTATCATCTTTTGAGCAACCAACGGATAGAAACAAGGCAACCATAACGCTACATAGAGCAATCTTTGTGGGGCAAAGGGCTTTCATACACTGTTTTTCTATAATGATATGAAAAGAGTGGTTTGGTTGCGTGGAATAAAGATGCAACCCGTAGCCCGTTGTCATCCATATTTCCATGCACAACACTGAAGTGTTGCATTATTAAGGTTTTGTCAATGGAGGTCTTATTTCATGTACTTGTCAAAAAAGGCAATCATTTTTTCAGGATGTACCCCAAAATAATTGTATCCGTCGAATCTACGGTTTGTGTTTTCGATCCAGAACAATTCCTTATCCGTTGCGCTAATGTTATCAAATATTTCTTGGGCATCACGGGGATTGTCCGTCCAATCATCATCCAATACTTCGGCCATAAAATAAGGCACTTTAACAGCATGTGCGTACTTCTGGGGATGCATTTCACCGTTCGTAAACCCACCTAATTTTAGTTGCTCCAGGTCCATGAGTTCCATATACTTTTGCAATCCCATCAATCCTGCAAACGAAGTCATCAAAGCTGTCATGGACACGGTCATTGGCCCAAAAAAGCATAGGATATTCTCAAATAGTCCGGGCTGTCGATACATGGCTTCATAGGCAGCGTTTCCACCGGTACAGCGATTGTACAATCCGCACTTCATCCCACTGAGTTTGGGATGATTGTTCACATAGTTTTGTGCACCTACCACATCACGCCACTCGTAACGCCCAATACCACAAATTCCACCATTTGCAGCGCCACTATTGCCATGGTTCCTTAAATCGTACGCCAAAATATTGTATCCTGCTTCGGACAAGTGTTTCATGTGCGCAACAAAATCAATTTCCAGGGTGTCCACACTTGAGAAGGGCTCGCCAAGGTATCCTGTAAAACCCGAGCGGCTCATGGGCATTGGATGGTTGATGATGATTAGTTTGTCCGATTCACCCAGTATTGAAGGAATGTACCAACCTTCCAGTGGTGTCCCATCGCTTGAGGGGAAATGGATGTCCTCCCACTGATGTATTCCATGGGCGCTGGGGGTCTTGTGGACAGGTGTTCTGAACATCGGCCGAACAGCGAACTCTGCCAAATATTTAATAGTTGCGTACTCTTTTTCCGAAATGTTTTTTTGTTGCTCCAAGGCTTTACTAAAGGCCTCTTTTCCCATCCTTCCCTCCAGGGTATTGTCCGTTGTATAGTCTAGTGTTTTTCTAAATGCCATGAGACTGGATTTTTAATGAAATTACTACTGTAAATTTCGATAGGACAGGCCAATGGCCATGAAAACAAATAAAGGGTGTTTGGATACAAATTACTGATTTCGGAAGCTTGAGGGGGATTTTCCGGTCGCTTTTCGAAACAAGCGGGAAAAGTAATTCGGATATTCAAACCCTAATCCATAGGTCACCTCTGAAATGGTCAGTTCATTACGTTGTAAACGATGTTTTGCAGTATCTATGATTTGTAAATGGATATGTTCCAAAACAGGTTTGCCGGTATGGAATTTTATTAAGTCGCTCAAATAATTTGGTGTAACGTTCAGTTTATTGGCAAAATAGGTTACCGTAGGTTGAACGATGTTTTGGACATTATTGTTGTCATAGTACGAGTTTAGGAGGTTAAAGAAGTTGTTGATCAACATATTGTATTGTTCCTTTCTTTCCCCAAATTGCCGCTCATAAAATCTTGAAACATGGGCAAATAAAAGGTTACAATAGGCAACAAGGAGATTCAGGGAAAAGGTTTCCCTTTCATATTCCTTTAACGCACCCCGGAACAATTGGGTTATGATGGTTTCCTCATCCTTCTCCAAATAAAGCGGTTCATGCAATCCATAGGTAAGGAAGGAATAGGCCAAATGTTGATGATTGGAAAAAATAGCTTCCGTAAGTTGAATGTAGTACCCTCTCCATGGTGTTTTTGTTTCCCATGTTATGGGTTGATTGGGACTTGAAAAGTACATGAACCCCCTATCGTTTTCATTTTCCAAACCGTATTTGATGGAAATACGGTAAAAATTGGGGTACACCGGTGGGGAAGCCAACAAAAAGTCTTTGGGGTAAGAACCGATGTCAATCGATTTATGCTTTGGAGGTTTTGCTCCGGTATATTGATTGAAAGCTGCAATGTCCTCTAGTTTCATTGGTCAAATTATTGCGAATACCACGCCTGTGAAGTTCGGCGATTTTTAATGAAATATAGTCAAAACCAATATCGATTTGATGGCTATCCTTCCCAAAGGGTGACTTTTTTCACTTCATTGCACGGATGGGTGGAAAGGCCGTAGACCTAGGAATGTTCCTTCAACAGATTAAATCCCATCTTGTACATTCCTTATCCTATTTCTTTTTTCATTGTCCATGAAGTTTCTGTTTCTTCAACAATTTTGTATCCCAGTCTTTTGTACAAGTTGGAAGCGGGATTGGCCATATCCACACTTAAGGATAATTGGTCGACCCCAATCTTTTTGTATTCAGAAGCTATTGTCCGCATCAATTCCGTTCCAATTCCCTTATTGCGATACCTGGATTTTACTGCTATGCTCAATTCAGGTGTATTGTTGTCAACAAATCCGTATCCTTTGTTTTCCTGGGGCAATAGTCGTCCCCAAATTGCCCCGACAAGCTGACGGTCAATTTCCACTACAAAGGCGATATCGTATTTGTCCTTACCCCAATTGTCTATGTATTTGGATAATGACCTATCGTGGATGATTTCTTTGGGAAAGGGTGCATGACCTTCCGGGATAAACAAAGCTTCATAAAGCATATCTGCCAAGAAGTTTAGCTCATTTGCCTTGATTTTTCTAATGGTCATTGTACGGCCATTTGGGTACGGTTTTCCTTTTTACTGGAATTCTAAATATTGTTTTGAATAGCAACAAACCAATTTTTTCTTCTATCCGTTAGCTCACCATTGTTGTTTAATCGCACCTGTCTTCGTGTAACGGAATGCATAACGTTCCCCCCAATGACATAGGCATGGTTCCGACCCACTTCCACCACAATATCCGTATGGCTTTGATACCATCCGATCCTTCTGGCATTTTCAACGGTGATCTTTCTTTCGCCCCTCCAATATCCGATCAGGTCTCCTGGTTGGAGCGGGTAATTTTTTAATTTTCTTCCCACAATTGGTGCGTTCAATTGGTTGTTATCGAAATTCCTGATTGCCTGATTTATGTAGGTTGCATGCCCGGCAGAATAAGGAAATAGGTTGCCAGCACCTGCTTGGTTGAACGCAAAGGATATGAATGCCGCCGACCATGGGGTCCCCCGGTCCTTTCCGGTGAGGTTCTTATATGGACCACCAATAAATTCCCAATAATCGGCCACTCTCTGCCATGCACCATCCTGGTATTCCTTTAGGCCATCTTTGACGGTTCCGTTCAATCTAATCTCAGGGTTTCCAAAAAAGTTCCATTCCTGCAGTAAAAACTCAATTAGCTTTGTTGTAAAGGGTGACATATGGGTGTTTTAAAAGTTATATTTAGAGGATTGTGTGATGTCGGGGGAATTTCACTGAAATATAGTAAAATTCTTTCAAGTATATCTGGGAAAATGGCGTCCTCCATCCCTGATGATCGGTATTTTCCGATGATCTCTATAGACCCCTAATAAAATTATATGTAGCGATAATTTGGTATCGGTCATGAGTAGCCTGGAATCCCGGAATAAGTCAGTCTTCGGTTATTAATGAAGTTAGGGTTAACTCCCGTTTTTGGGCTTTTGTTCGTATTGCGCGGGTTGCTGTGAGGTGCTGTTGTCGTAATAATCCAATACTTCTTTTGCCCTTTTTGTGACAAATGGGTTGGGTTGGTTTACGTTTCCTATGGACACCACCATATTGTTCATTTTTCTTTCCAATTCCCACATCCCATCACTTCTTTGTTTCGACTTTAACAACTCCAATGCCGGTATCAGTTTCCCTGAATTGATTTCCTCACGTTTCAATAGCCATAAAATCTCTAAAAAATCCCCTTTATAAAAATTGGGAAAGGTCAAATAATCCAATTTCCGGATCATTAGTTTTGAGGGATGGTGTGAACTATAGCACACCTTATGTTTTAAGACGAAATCCAAACATTTTTGCCTGAGTTCCATTACGGTTTCGTTTCTGTATTGCTTAGGTATAAATGATATGCCCTTTAACAGCTTAACCACCCCCCAGTAGCACGTGTGTTTCCCATAGCAGCTCGTATTGGAACAAAATGGGTTTTTGGGCTCCTCATGGGTACCATCATCAAATCGCTGATTTCTAGAAAAGAAATCCAAAAGACGTTCGCTTTTTTCATCTGGTTTTCCATTGAAATAACAATCAATATAGAGCATATTCCCATTAAGGCAGGGTATGGGGAAATGGTCCTCTTTTAACGTATAGATACCATGTTCCTCGTCAAACAAGTGGTTTTTAATTTCTTCAAGCGGTTTCGTTACCCTTTGATCCTCCCTTTTACATTCCAGGTCCGCCAACAAAAGCAATGTCCAAAGTGATGCCTTATAATTAGGCACGTAATGCAAATAGTCGGGATAGTATTTGTGGGTTTTGGGAATGAGCTCCCATAACCCGTCCCCATCCCTCCGATTAAAAATCCTTTCAATTATTTTTTGCCGATTTTCCTGCATTGGTTGTTCTTTGGGCAACACACCGGGCATAGAATCTGCCGAAGTAGTTGACGTGTTTAGGTTGAATTTAAAGGAAATATGGCAAAATCCGAAGTCAATGCCAGGGTAAAATTTCCGGTCATAGGGCTGGAAGTGTGCTATCTAAGCCTGGGTAGGGCCCAGCAAAAGGGCAAACCAAAGTCCTCAACCTATTGTATATCCATTTTTGAATGGCGTAGCTTATTTTCCAAAGACCATTTTTTCCTTAGCTACGATTTGCCACCTTCTTTGTCTGTGTTTGTAGAAAACCTTTGCAAAGGTTGTGATAAACCCCGTTAATAAGCCACCATGGATTATGATGGAGTCTTCATAGTGAATTGAATTATTTCCCAGGTCCTTTAATCGCACCATATGGTTCCAAACCTTTGCACTTTTGTCCCATTCCCTAGTTTCTATTTCGTACGTGTTGCCATCAATTCGCTCAATTTTTAAATAATGCGTTCCCCCAAAGGGTAAAAAGCCAAAGATTTTCATTTTGGCCCCATAGGTCTGCCCCATTTGCCATTTTTTTGGAAATCCACCATCAGTCGATTGAAACCGGATTATTCCTTTGGCAACAAATTGCAGGAGTTCCGGAGTTTGGACATTCTCCCAAGCGTTTTCAATGGCCATTGGGATTCTGGACGAAACGGTCAGTCTTTTTGCCTTTACCATTGCACCCTGGTATTCAATCGCTATATTTTCAACGATAACCTTGGATGTATTTTTGGGATAAATTGTTTCTGCCATAAACCATGATTTTGTAAAGTAATAAGGGGTTTTATCCGCTACGGGTCTTTCTGTATATTCCTGCCAACGGTTCTCGATATCACCAATGGTTTCAATGAAGTTTATTTGTTGTTGTTGGCCGCTATTGCTGTTATCCTGCTTAAATGGTGGTCATCGTGTTCGGCGACAAATAAGAACAAATCCATCGTTCGCATGGGTTTTTCCAATCTGGGATGCAATGCGGTTTTATAGATATCCACTTCCTTTAAGGCATCCAGTTTGTGTAATGTTTCTTCCCGAAGCGCTATGAATCGGGATAATAAGCGGGCAATATCAACTTGGTTGTGTTGGGCAATGTCCGTTTTTGTATTGTTCAGGTCGGTTGATCTCAGATATTGCTTGCCTTCCAATATATCATCAAGTCTTCCTTGCCATAATGGCTCCAGATCAGTAAGATGTCCAATATTTTCTTTGATGGACCATTTACCTTCAAACTTGGGTTCCAAGAGCTCGGGTGGAATTTCCCCAATTTTTGATTTTAACCGTATAGGGGTACCGGAGAGCCTCTCGATTATTGAAGGGAAAATATTTTGTTCGAAAGAAAAATCAAATTTTCGTTCAAACCATTGTATTTGTTTCATAGCGTGTTTTTAATGCCCTACAACGCGCTGCGCGTACACAATGCGCAGGAACCGTTGGCGTATCAGTAATGAAATTAAGGGAAATATAGCAAAATCCATTATCGATACCGGAATCAAAACATTAGCTGTTTTTTATTTCTTTTGTTTGATGCAAAGCAATTCGATTTCCTTCACTGTCCTCAAATTCCGCCACAAAGCCAAGTTCTCCGATTGAAGTTTTTGGGTAAAGCACACGACCCTTGTTTTTAACGGCAAGTTCCAAGGTACTTTCGATGTCCGGAGTCTTAAAATACACAATCACTCCGTCTTTTGCGGGTTTGTACGCCTCGCCTTTGGCCAAAGCACCGGAAATTCCCCTTTGTCCATCCCTGAAGGGAAACAAGGCCATTTCATTATGGTCAATAATTTGCTTTTCAAAACTAAAGTTGAATACCGCGGTATAAAATTTTATTGCCCGGTCAATATCCTCAACAGGTATTTCAAAATACACTACGGGATTTTCAGCTGGTACGTTCAATTCGTCCATATTTTACTTTGCAGCTTACGCTTTTTATGAAATGGGCCATTGAGGAACCGTTACATGCCCAGATGTACCAAAACAGCATGTTGGGGTGGTTTGGTCCGACGCCAAGGCGTACGGAATTATACTCATCTGTAGCCCAATTTTTTAATCTTTTTTTATCGCATACACCAGTTCCACCATTCCATCCTTAAAGGAGGTTACATCCTTTAGGTGTAATGATAGTTCCTTTCCAATATCATCAAAGAAGGGCTTGCCGTCCCCCAAGAGTGTTGGAATTATGGTTATGTTAATGGCATCTGCCAATCCAAGTCGGAGAAATTCTTTTGTAAGCATGGTCCCACCAACCATCCA
The DNA here is from genome assembly GCF_023016285.1 of Muricauda sp. SCSIO 64092. GTDB lineage: Bacteria > Bacteroidota > Bacteroidia > Flavobacteriales > Flavobacteriaceae > Croceivirga. The sequence goes on along the minus strand of NZ_CP095413.1, from coordinate 5,597,420 downwards.
AATGTTTTTGTAGCTTGGTTTTAATTGGTGATTTACAATTTCGGTAAGATCACCTGAAAGGAAGCACACACTTTTTTTGTCCGATTTCAGTGCTCTGCTGGAAAGCACAAAAACGGGGACTTCACCGTAGGGCCAACCAAGTTCAATTGCGTGTTCATAGGTCCGCGAACCCATAACGTAACAGTCTATTGATTTGAGGAAATTGGCAACGTATTCTTCCGTGAGTTCAATTCCTTTGTGGTATGTATCTTTGGAATGCATCCATGAAACGCTTCCGTCCTTCTTGGCAATAAATCCATCGAGACTGGACACCATATGGATCGTTACGCTGGAATTCCCAGTTTTCATTTCCCTTCTTTCCGTAAAATCTTCTCCATTTTACGACCTTTTGCCAATTCATCCACCAACTTATCCAGATACCGCACCTGCCTTGTTAGTGCATTGTCAATTTCTTCTATTCTATAACCGCAGATTACCCCTTTAATGAGGTGCGCATTTTGATTGAGCTTTGCGTTTTGAAAGAAGGTTTCAAATGTTGCCTTGCTATCAATGAACTCTTGTAAGCTATCATCCTCAAAACCGGTCAACCACCTTATGACCTGATGCAGTTCTTCCTTTGTCCTTCCTTTTTTCTCCACCTTTGCCTTATAATGGGGATAAACCGAGGAAAATGTCAATTTTGCGATTCGTTTGTTATGTTCATCGGTAACTTTCATTTCTTTTTCATTTTTGATTGTAGCCAATGTGTGGACTTTTCCTGTAAGCTTGTTGTAGCCAAGGTCAGGAAACGGTCCTAAAGATAATGGATTGTAAAGGATTCCGTTGTAAGGAATACGATTACAAGGAATTGAAGACCATTTTGCACCTTGTATTTTGGCATTTAATTTTCCAACAACTTGGGTTGGTGCATGCTTATGCAATGCAAGCCCCCACCTCCCAAATTGACGGCCAAAGCATCCAGCAGTACTACCTTTCTCGCAGGGAATACCTCTTTAAGTATCCGAAGTGCTTCTTCGTCCTGCATTTTAATTTTAAGGGGTATTCCCTCCCGCCAGTATTTCTGGCCAATGATAGTGTTATTGGCAATAATGAAATTTAGGTAACTGGCTGGTGCCACAACGGTAATGGTATCTCCCTTGGGAAATTCACTTCCGTCGCTATACTCAAGCGTTTTGATATAATCATATACATAATCGCCAGGACCCATTGTTGTAAGAATGGTCTGTGGTAACGGCAATCGTACGATTTTAAACGGCTTACCGTCTTGATCCGTGCTTTCGGAAAGTATTCTAAAATTTTCTTCCAAACGCTTATGGTTTTCCTGGGCTATGGGATCCTTCAATTCGGTACTGTCAATACTGGCCAAAAGAATAGTGGAATCATTGACAAATCGAGCAAATTCATCCACGTGGCCATTGGTGGTCACTACGGTGTACGCTTTTGTACTATCCGCTGTGGACAAGGGACCAAGAAAGGTATGGCGATCTTCCAGGAGCCCTTCTTTTAGCCAAATAACTTTTTTGACACCCAACAATCTTTGATATTCTGCCTCCATTTCACCTTTGGACAGCTGTGGGTTACGACCTTTTTCCACGGTTTCGGTAACCATTAAAGTTCCTTTACCATTGAGCTCGCGGTTGCCTCCTTCGCTTATCATTGCACTTGAAACAAGGGGAAGATTCAATAATTCGGCAACCTTTTCGTCATAGGTCTCTTCGGTCATTGAATTTAAATCCAATGTATCGGCATATCCCCAAGAATTAAAATTAAAATCTGCAATGGCGTGGTTTCCATTGCTGGTTTCCACAAAGACGGGGCCCATGTCCCTTGCCCATATTTCCACGGATGGGATGACACGAAAAACAAGATTGTCCGAATTGGCATGTTTTTCATTTAATTTGGACATGGCCTTTTGAAGCACTTTATCATCGGCACAACTTATAACGATTTTTACATCGTTTAGTAAGATGTCAACTAGGGCCATGGTTACCTTTTCTACCGATTCCCCCTGCTTATGGTCCGTTGTTGGCCAAATAAGCCAAAGGGCATCCAATTTTTCAAATTCGCCCATTTGTCGGGTAACCTTTATTTGCTCCTGTTGTGTATTGCCAGTGGAGTTACACGACAGGGCCAAAAAGAAAATCGCAACTATCAGTAGTAAGGTTTTCATACTTTTTGTTTGGTTCAATCTTGAGGGCTTACATTATAAATCACCTTTGAAATTTTTAATTCCCCATTGACCCTTGTGAAAACAAAGAGATTTTTGGTTAGAAAAGTGATTTCTTTTTCTCCATTACTTGGATAAAAAGTTCCTTCTACCTTACCCCTCATCATAACGATGTCCCCATGGGTGGAGAATTCCACTATTTGATGTTCCATATCGGAATATCCAAACGCTTTTTGTCCGTTGAGATAGGCCAATAAGTCTTTTTTATTGGTAATCACCCGATTGTTGGGGGCCATATGGACAACATTTTCCGTATATACGGCTATTTGTTCCTCTTTGGGCATTTGATGGTCATCAAGAATTTTAAGGATTTTTTCGATTTCGTTTTTGATGTGTTTTCTTGACCGTATTCGGATAAAGTTCCCTTTGTAGAATAATCCGGTAGGTTGGTCATTTTTATCAAATTGAACGGAGTTTAACGCATATTCATCACCATTGATCCACTGGTAGGTATATACGCGATATGTTCCCGGTGCCTCGCCTTCGAAGTTTATTTTTAATCTTAAATTTCCTTTGTCATAAAATTCCCCAGTTCCCGTTCCGGCCCTAAAGGCTCCAAAACTGGACAAATGCCCAACCTCCTTTGTATTTGGATTGTACGACCAAAAGATATGCCCATTGGGCTCTGGACCATCTATTATGGAAAACAAACTGTTGTCTGTATTGATCTGATTGGATAGGGTGTGATGTCCAGGAATTTTAAGAGTGTCCGTTTTATCTCCCCAATTCTGGATCCAGGTGTCTTCTTTCAATGTCCATTCACCAATATATTTGGCAAACGGGTTTTGTGACCTATCCGGCGCATCCTGTATTTCTGTATTGGAAGGTCTGCCGTTCAACTCATAATCCATTGAAGTTTTTTGGGCAACTACGGTATTGGCCAATAAAAGGCAAATAGTTATAAATGGTAGTCTCATTTTTTCCTTTGTATTATGTACCACGGCCCTCACCATCATTTATTCTTGCCTTAAGGCGCAAGCATAGGCTGTTAGGGGAAGTTGTTCCATGGAAATTGTTGGATTTCCCGTTCCTCCGGCTAAGCTTATCCAAGCGTGGCGAATTCGACCAAATTAAAAATTTACAGGTTTGAAGTTAACTAAAATGTAGCAACGGATTATTGTCCCTGGAGGTCTACTGCTTTTTGGTTTTGTTATGCGATATCCAGTACCACATTTCCCCTTTTTCGCCCTCGGTCAACATATTCGTGGGCTTTTACTATTTCATCAAGTTTAAAGTGCTTGTCGATAAAAGGGTTTAAGGTTCCTTTTTCCGTCATTGTTTTTATCAGCTTAAGGTGTTCGTCCTTCTCTGTTGTGAGCATTTTAACGGAGACAAAAGTGCCACCAGCGTTCAGGACCTTTTTTGCTTTTGCTTTTGTTGTCTTCCCAACGGCATCAAAAACGATATCGAACTTTTCATTGCTTTTGGAATAGTCCTCCTTTTTATAATCCAGCAAACTTTTGGCGCCTAGTGATCTTACCATTTCAAAATTCGAAGTGCTGCATACGGCTGTTACCCTTGAGCCGTTTTGATTTACGAGTTGTACGGCATAACTTCCAACGCTTCCGGAGGCACCATAAACCAATACGTTTTGTCCACTTTTTAAATCCGCTTTCTCCAAAAGGTAAATTGCGGTCATTGCTCCAACGGGTAATGCGGCGGCCCCATGATACCCCAGGTTCTTTGGTTTTAGTCCGATTACACCATTTTTCCATTTTTGGGGCACGCATATATATTCAGCATAGGAACCGGTGTTGAGCATGGTAGTGGTGCCAAACACACTATCGCCAACTTTGAATTCAGTGACATTTTTTCCTATTTCTTCAACCATTCCGGCCAATTCATGTCCTAAAATCTTTTTTTTGGGTTTGAAAAATCCAAAGATCAATCGGGCTGGAAGCCAAAACAAAGGGGGAAAATCAGAACTCCGAAGGCGTACATCACCCGAAGTAATCGTAGCCGCATATATTTTTACCAGGATTTCGTCATCCTTGGGTACGGGTTTTTTTATATCCTTTAGCTTAAGGACTTCCGGTGGCCCATATTTTTCATAAACTACTGCCTTCATAGTACTTTTTCGGTTTTTTAAATGATACACCATGGCCGCGTTTGGTCGTCAGAACGCTTTGTGCGGTTTTCCATTATAGTGTACCCTGTTTTGCTTCCTCAATTTAGCATTTCTTTCCAAGGGATGACAAACGGGAGGACAATGACCCAAACTAAAAAAAATGTGGCCATTGCTTTTGGATATGGATGGGCATTAATCATGGCAGGAACGGCCGCAAACAATAGCCAACTTGATTTATAGATCAACTGAAAGACAAATACCAAACTCATTTGTTTGGGATACCATAGTCCTACAAGTGACAGCAAAAAAATTGAAAGCCAAAGTGCCCCAATTAAACGAATACTTTCTGAATATTCAAAAGCATCGGTGAAAACGGCCTTTTGTGCAGTTTTTGGATAAAACAAACTGGTAATACTAATTGCACCAGCAACAATTACGTTGGCAACGTACATGATTTTCATTGCAATCATCATCTTAAAATATTCTGTCAATACTGGTTTTTATTTCGGGATAAATACCATTGGGAGTACGGCCCTTATTTGCTTTCTGCACTATGTTTGATGTTTTGCAATACATCGGGCAGCATTTTCCTGAACTTTTCGCCAAATGTATTGGCGAAGGCTCCGCTGGTCAACCCTTTGAACCAAACCTCGTGGGTGAAGGTCGTTGTACCATTTTCTGTTTTCAGATACCGTTTTACATACAAACTGCCAAGGGACAGTTTGGTTTTGTAGGTGTATGACCTGCCTTTTTCATAGGCCACAACCTTAAATTTGGACCTGCGATCTTCCAGGGATGTTATCGTTCCTTTTGCTCCAAGACCAAACGCTCCTTTAATCGAGGCATCTTTTAAACCCGTGTCCCAGTTTTTCCAATTGGGAACATCGGTCCATATTTCCCAAATGACATCTGGGGCGGCCGTAGTTTCCAATGTATACCAGAAGTGTTTGTTGCTAGGTGCTTTCTCTTGGGCCTTGAGCGTTGTAAAAATGGTCGCCATAAAAATGAAAGGTATGAATCGCATGGAATTTGTTTTTTTCCAAAATTCCGGACTAACCCTTCAAATCCACTGCACCTATGTTAACTTCGGTTTACTTGGCCAATATTTTTTCTGATCCTACTTAAGGATTGGGGAGCAATTCCTAGATAGCTGGCAACATCCTTTAATGGGGCATGAAGCAAAATACTACTGTTCTGTTCCAGCATTCTGTTGTACCTTTCTTCGGCAGTATAATTTTGGGTCTCTTCCAGGATTTGTTCCGTAAAGTATTGGACTTCTTGGATCAGTTTTCGTATAAACTCACTCCAATTCGGAATCCGCAACAGGTCAAAGGCATCCGTTTTATCCATCTCCCAGATAATGGAATCTTTTAAGGCTTCAATCGTATCATTCGTGGGAATTCCATTCGCAAAACTTCGCTGTGATGTAAAACAGTAGGGCGCTTCCGTAAAGAATTTGGAAACTGTTTCTCCATCTTTCAGAATGTAAAACCGCAAGAAACCATCTTCCAGAAAATATAGTTTTCTACATATTTTACCACTGGCCAGAATCACTTCGCCTTTAGCATATTCTTTTCGACTAAGGCAACGCTCAATTTGCTCCCATTCTTCCAGGTTTAGGGATTGATACGTTAAGATGTACTTTTTAAAGGGATGCACTTTTTGTTTTAACGATGTCATACAACAATTTGGACCAGGATTCCGGCTTGGAACTTACCCGCGAGAATTCAAGCTAAGGAATCGGGCCGTTTTAAAGTTAGGAATTTTGTCTTCTACTCAAAGGGAAGGCCCAATTATTCCCATTGTTGTCCGTTTGTTATTTTTCAATACCCTTTGAACAATGGTGTTCCGGTTGGTCTAGGTTGGACTTTTTTGATGGATACTACTTTCTACCCGTTAACTTATGAAAGATTTCCTTTTCCATTTGTCCTATTTCATAGCTTTTAATTTTAAGAAATTAGCCAACTTCTAAGGAAGCCAGGTTGAATTTTTCCACTTTGTTTATGATGAAAGTCCAAACTTTTATGGGTAAGTACCTAGCTTGCATGAAGTTACTCATTTTGTAGGAAAATACATCGTTTTTAACATGCGGATTAGTGTTATTAAATTGTTACCAAGGGTCCCAACCCCTAGGTATGGGTTTTTACGGTTCCATTTTCGCTTTATTACCTAGACCGCTATCACGTATACACCTTGTTCGCTGCTGGCTTTTTTCCAATGATGTACACATAATCTCCCAAATTATTGCTGTAAGAGTCAATTATTGCCTTGATTTCTCCGCTGTCCATATCGGTTTTGAGTTTGGACAGTCCCTGTTGGACCTCGATTTGATTTGCCAAAGATGAGAAGGAAGAAATCCCATTTCTAATCCGCTCGTCAAAATACAGCTCTGGGTTATGTTTGCCGCAGTATAGAAATTTATCCTGTAGATCAGGTTGGATAAAATAGGTGTCTATTCCGGAAATTTCAATTCCGCCATTCCGCATGGCATTTTTTATGCGCAATAGACTTGGCATTTGCGCTATGGAGTCCGCCAACATTTTAGGAAAATAGTGATTGAGCCAATAGCCTTTCATTTGTTTGGGAGTCGATGTGAAAATCACAATGTTGCCATTTGGTTTTACCACACGGTGAAGCTCTGAAAAGCCTTTATCCAAATCGGTCCAATGGTGAATGGTCAAACTTCCCACAATACCATCAACGGCGTTGTCCAAAAGTTCAATGCTTTCCGCAGCACCCATTCGCCAATCCATGTTTTTATTCTTTTGTCGTGCTTTTTCGAGCATTTCCGTTGAAGGGTCAATTCCGATAAATTGAAGTCCTCTTTTTTGAAATTCGATGGTGTAGTTTCCCGTCCCACAACCGATATCCAAATATATTCCTTCCGATTTCGGCCGTAAGTGTTTTAGCAGTTGTTCGGCTATCTGTGGGTCGGCTTTTCGGGTGACATTGTACGCAATTCCTATTTTATCATATTTGGTTTCCATGGTTCTTGTCGGCTTAAAGGTAAGGGTCCCGGCTATGGTATGTTTTCAATTATCGTGTTCGGTTTATTTTTCTATTCTATTGTAATTTTTTAGGGTTTTTAAAGTCCATAGGGTTTGGATTCCTGCCCATTCCAACTTTGTTCCATCACTAATGCCGTACCATGTATCCCATCTTCCATCCTCTTGCTGTTTATTGATCAATTCGTTTAAGTCAGATTCAATGGTTTCTTCGGTAAATAACGAATGTAGGATGCTTTGGGGGGAAGTTGCATAATTTAGGCTATGGGGCTTTCCATAAAGCCCCCAACCAGTATCTGATGTATCCTTGCAAATCACTCCGTCGGTCAATATCCAATTCTTAAGATTTTTGATTGTTCCCTGGGCCTTTTCCTGACTTTTGGTATACTTTAAAAATGTGAGCCATCTGGGGACACATAGATAACAAAACACATGCTTTTCCTTTATTCGGTCAAATTCGCTCCAAACAAACTGTTCTGCTTTTTGCTTCCAGGGAATATCGATTTTATATTTTTCCAGAATTCCCAATAAAGGTGCAGTGGTGCTCAAAGCGGCCCATTCTTTAACGGTCTTGAAGTGTTCTTCGCATGGATAGCTGCTTTTGGGTCTTAACATCCAAGGTATTCCTCCTTTTTCGGTGGTTATGCTTTTAAAATAGGGCATAAAATCATTTAGAATGATTTCTTTGGTCAAGTAGTCAACTTCGTCCAGTGTTTCAAGGGCCATAATGCTGAATAATGGTTGACTTTCAGGTGAGGCCGTATCCGGTTCCATTCCATGTCCAAAGCCGCCGTCCGGGTTTCGATAGGCATAAACCGCATGAAAAACGCCTTCCGGCCCATCGTTTTCAAAGTGAAAATGAAACAAACGCCTTTCTATCATTCTGGCATTTGTCAATATAAAATCCCTTGCTTTTAAATAGTTATCTTTTGATAGCTTCATGTGGTATCCATAACATATTCCAAGTACAAACTATGGTCTCGACTTGGGAAATCCAAAGATTTTTCAATTGCGAAACCGAGGCGTTTAAAATTAGGAATTTTGTTTTGGGTTCAAGGACAAAGCTGTATTGTAGCCCGCATGGGTGCTAAGGGCCTATTTTTCAAAGTTGATCATTCCGCACTTTTTTCGGCAAAGCCGAGGATATAGCCATTGTTGTCCGTAAGATAGAATTCCCGCATCCCATACCAGGCCGTTTTTAGTTCCGTAGGGTGTAACCCTCTACCTTTTATTTGTTCATAGAATCTGTCAAGTCCGTCAATTTCCATATAAAATGAAACACTTGCACCCATGGAAAGGTCTTTTGCAAGTGGTACGTCTTCCTTGAAACTGTCGGTTCGTTGGAACATCATTTCCACACTGTCCTTACGCACCAAAGCATAAACATACTCCTTGGCCTCTGCCAGTGTTTGTTCAATTCCATCCTGTGTTTCAGGTACGGCCATTACCAGTGAAAAGCCCAAAACAGACTGATAAAATGCTATCGTTTCCCTAATGTTCGTTACTTCCAGGTTGGGTGTTAATTTGTTTGCTTTCATTTTCCTTCCGGTTTTGTGAAAGCCCAAATTTAAGTTGCCTTAATCGTGGTCAATTGTAAAAATCGGTCGTTTTTGTTCGCGTATAAAGTGTTCGGTGTAGCACCTGTAATCTGCTTTATTTGCTTAATAAAATGTGCTTGGTCATAATAGTCGAGCTCTGGAAAAAGTTTGCCTTTTGCAATATGGTTAAGGGAAGAATGACACTTTAAAATGTTGCAGAATGTTTTTAGTGAAAAACCAAAACGATTGTTGAAATACCTATTGATTTGCCGACTGCTCCAAAAAATGCTTTCTGAAAGTTCTTTGACGGTAATCCCACCTTTTCGTTCGTAAAGTATCCTGAACAACTCAAATTTTCTGTGGTCTATTTCCTTAAGGTTTTGGAGCCCGAATTGTAATTTTTCGGTGATGGAATCGGTAAATACTCCAAAGTCTTGAACGTTAAGATTTTCACCGCCCCAAAATGTTGTTGGGAGTTTCGTTTCCGTGTTTTTTAGTTCCCTGAGGGATTGTTTGAAAATAAATTCGGCGGAAATCAGTTTGAAGCGAATACCCATCAGTTTTGTGTTTTTAGGTATCGAGATTTGGATTTGTTCCGTCCAAACCCCTGTTAGCGAAACACTTAAAATCTGCTTGTTTCGGATTTCAAAAATCAGGTCAAAACACCCATCGGGCAGGATTTCATAATGGCACTCTTCCTTTGAACTTTCAAATTCCCAAAAGCTCTTTATAAAGTTGGCAATAAATCCTTTGCTATGTTTTTCCTGATAGTTCATTCGATTTGTTCCGATGGTACACAACGTCCATATATCATGGGAAGTTAGGTGATTTTAGGTCAGGCACTATCCTCAAGCAAGGGCTGTCTAAAAACCGATTGTATTTGGTGTGTGCGGTTATGCATTGTTGGCCGTAGTATTTTTTTTGTGGAATTCGATGATCAGATCAGCAAGCTTTTCCCCTTTCTCTTCCTGGATAAAATGTCCGGCATTAAGAATTGTATGCTGTTGTCCTTTTGCACCCGGAACCAATTTTTGAAATGCTTTTTCAGCTCCAAGCATGATATTGTCTTCGTCTCCAAAGATGGTGAGGAATGGTTTGTTCCAAGATTTTAATTTCTCCCATGCTTCAAGATTTTTTAGGGATTCAGGGTCATCTTCTTCTATGGGAACCAAAGTTGGAAAAATCCGTGCCCCGGCCTTATGTTCTTCGGAAGGGAATGGCGCGTTGTAGGCTTTGTATACGCTTTCGGATAATGGTTGAACGGTCCCCATATCCAATACTTTACCAATGTTGAATCCAGGGGAGTGCTGGGAGTACGCCCTCCATTTTAAAAAACTTTCGGGCATGGGTGTTTTGCCAGTCGGTAAAGTGGTGTTCGAAGCCACGACCATATCAAATCTATCGCTCATTTCCGTTACAATTCGCAATCCGATCAACCCTCCCCAGTCTTGACAAAAGAGGATGATATTGTTAAGGTTTAATTTCTCAATGAACGTTGACATCCAGTCGATATGCTTCTGATAGGAATACTCTTTTTTGTCCGCGAATTTGTCCGATTTCCCAAACCCAATTAAGTCAGGGGCTATGACCCTAAAATTATTCGAAAGTATAGGAATCATTTTACGATACAAATACGACCAACTTGGTTCGCCATGAAGCAGTAAAACTGTTGGTTGGTTGCCACTGCCTTCCTCAATATAATGTAATCGTAAACCTTTTTCCACGTCTACGTATTTGCTTTGGAAATCGTAATCTTCCAAATTTTCAAATCTACTTTCGGGTGTTCGTATGATTTCCTTCATAGTTGTTTATATTACGACCAACAGTTTCATATAGGTGGCATGACCAGCTTTTGCCGGACGCAATCATCATATACGGGGTTATTGGCAGTTTTCATTCTCCTTTTCTTAAATCCTTGACCGTAGTTTTTTCAATCTCAAAATAGACAATTTCATGCGTTGCAGATGCTCCCACAGGACTTTGGACTTCTATTCCCATCTTAACAGAATCAACCTTTGGCAGGGTACTTAATCGTGTCATTTTATACTCTTTTCCATTCTTTGACCAAAGCATGGAGTAATTGTTGTCTTTTCGAACCAATTTTAACCAGATTTGGTCCTGGTCTTTTAAGATTACGCCATTGGCATCATCCGAAGTCTTTTTGGTAACCACGGAAACAATGCTTCTTCCTGTGGCATCGGAGTTTTCAAAAGCGAACTTTATCCAGTTATCGTTATCTATATGAACCATAAGTGCTACCGCATTCCACAATGAAGAAAAATCAGGTCTTACCAATGCTTTTGCCACAAAGTCACCTTTTAGTTCCTTATATAACATTGGTGCGGTAGCGGTCTTCTTGTGGTCTTCCGGATTATTAAAGAAATCGGTTTCCTTTTCAGCGATGACCTTTAAAATCCCATTGTTTAGTTCAAAAGATCTGGGTTCGTTGAGCCACTTGAAATCCCCCAAATTTTCAGTGGTAAGGTATTCAAAACTATTGTTCTGCATAGGCGCTATCCCTGTTGATTTTACATTCCTGCTGTTATCACACCCTATTGGCAGCAAGGAAAGGACAATAAGGAGCGAAGTAAAGTTTCGAATGATCAACGGCATTTGGTCCGGGTTTTTCCAATATGTTTCCCCTTACGAACAATCCAAGGCTGTAGGTTGAAAGCAAACCTGTGGAAAATGTCCGTCGGACAATAAAGATAATTGATTACAGGAAATTCCGGGCCCATGATGCGTTACCTGTATCCCGTTAGTCGAAGTAGGCTATGTATGGAAAATGCCACAATGGCGATACACCTCGTGGCATTCGTTCTTTTTGGGATAGGGTACCCGGATCGTCAGAATTTGATATTTTCCTTTGTCCCAATGATCAACAACCACAGACAAATTCCTATTTCTCCAATCGTAGCCGGTAAAATAAGCAGGCGTGTACTAATGTAATCCGAAAAGTTTGGGAAAAGAATTCGTCCAAAAACATTGGTCAGATAAGCAGCACAACCGAGCATTAAAAAAATACCTAATGTTTTAGGCAAAAACCCAGATTTAAAGACCAGGTAACCAAAGGGTAACAACCAAAGTCCCCAAAACACCTGACATAGGAAAAAACCATCATAAAGATTATCATACATTGTTAGCACCTGTAAGCCGGCTTGTTCCTTTTCAGCTGCTCCAAATGAACTATACTCTTTTAGCAATTCGATAATTTCAAATTGATCCAATAGCAAGGTGTATGATATTGGCACACTTATTAGGGCAAATACCACCATTAAGGTTGCATAGTTTTTATGGATATGATGCAATAGCCTATATAACGTTAGTGGCAATAAGGTATAGCTTAAATGAACCAAAATTCCGGCAACGATCCCAAACCTAAATAATGGTTCGTATGCGATAAGGTTGCCCATAGTTGCTGCATGATCATCCCACACAACAATTTTAGAGGGAATAATTGCCATGGTGAGAAAGCTGAAAATCACGACCAATAGGTAAAAGAAACCGGCTGTCCTTGCTATTTTTTTCCTGTCTTTCATTTTCATTTTTTGATTTAAAGAAGTATGAAGAACCAGACCGCATTTTGTTACAGTTGATTGCCACTTTAGGTATACGCTCCCTTTTTCCCAATACATACCAACAGTCTACGTCTAATGAGTTAATGTAAGCAAGGACCCCGGGTAAGTAAAAGGGGGAGGGGAGGATACTTTTGACATTTTTGGGCCTTTTGATTTTCGATTCAATTTAACTAAAAATGAATTCTAGAAAGAGGAAGCAAAGGATTATGGCCTTTGTTATGCGGGGTTATTTTTTCTTACCCAAGGTTTAAATCGGCGCTTTCATATCTCACAAATCCATCATTTGTGGGCAATTGTTTTTTCAAGTTCCAATATTTTTTAGCGTCCTTTAAAGTTCTGTTTTTATTATCCTCAAGAAAATCACGTGTATATTGGGCGAACATATTGTTGTCGGCAATTGTCCTTTTGAAATTCGGGTCCGTTTTTCTTTCTTCGAGTTCGTGCCATTTTTTAACAGCATCGGCCAGTGTTTTTCCTTCATTGGACTTCATCCAGTCCATAAAATCGCTATGACAGGAAAACTTACTTCCAATCCTACTCTTCATAAATCGCCTGAAATTTGGTCCAAAGGACACATTGTCGGTGATTATGGTTTCAAGGGATAACTCAGATTTGGCCCAATTGAATTTTGATTTGGTTTTCTGCTTTTTTGGTTCGGGTTTTAAGTTCCCATTATGGTCCAATGCATACATAATTCTATCGCGTAGGTCAAACTTTCTGCCTATAGTGGGCAATCCGGAACGTTTACAGATTTCAACCATTTCCACTTTTAACCAATACCATTGATTAAATTCCTCTCCGGTTTTTATGTCCTCAAAATTGGGTCTTTGCATTGGTCTTTTAAGCAGTTATACAATGATACACAAAGGTTTTGGCTATGATTTCCGATAATTGCGCTCGGGCGGGTCATTTTTACCCTCGAAGGATCCAGATAACTATCGAGACGAGAGGAAGGTATAAAATATGCCCATATTGGCAACTTTTATTTTTTTTCTACCAGCTTTTCCAATCGTTCAAAAGCGGAGCCCCATCCATTATAAAAGCCCATTTCCTCCTGTTGTTTACAATATTCGGCAGTTTCGTGTACTACGTTAAATATAAAAATAGTTTTATCCCCTTCAGCTTTAAAGAAGCACTGCAATTCTACATTTTGGGTCATGGGTCTAAAATCGGCCGAAGTAATTATTTTCTCAAATTCAACGATTTCTATATATTTTCCTTCGGATACGAACATATTTCCATCGGGCATTAGCATTTCGTATTTCCACTTTCCCCCCTCGCGAAAATCGTGTGCGATAATTTTGATTTCCATCCCATGGGGTACCCACCATTTGGCAAGGTGTTCCGGTTTGGTCCAAGCCTGCCAAACCAAATCCAAGGGTGCGTCAAAAGTCTTTTTAATGGTTAAGATCCTGTCATTTAAATTGCCCATGATTACTTGGTTTTTAGTTGATTTACATATTGTTCAAACGCATCTATTCGGGCCTCCCAAAGTTTGTGGTATTGGTTGATCCATAAAAATGCTGGAACGAGTTCTTGTGGTTGAATTAAGCAGATCCGTTCCCTTCCCATTTTCTTGAATTGTACAATTCTGCATTCGTTTAGGATCTTGAGGTGTTTTGAGATGGCCGGCCTACTCATGTCAAATCTTTCGGCAATCTCGTTCACACTTAATGCTTCTTTGGACAGTATGTTTATAATGTCCCGTCTGGTGGGGTCCGCAATGGCTTGAAAAACATCCCTTCTCATCACATTTAGGTAACCGATTGGTTACAAATATAAATGTAACTACTTGGTTACGCAAATTTTATTTGGGATGGAGGGTTTTATTGGTCCCTATCAGTTAAGGTCAAGGGTTTGCCCATGAAATCCAGTGGTTTGCTTGTTGGTTTGACTTTTCCGTGGGACATGGCCACAATGAATTCCGGCCCTAGCTGCGCAACTTTTTTTGCTTTATTCCAATCGGCTGATTAATCTAAATGTATTTGATTCCATATTAAATACGCCATGAATACTATCGTTCATTTTCTTATTATAAAAAAAGTAGAATACTATTTCCTTGCGCTCATTGTCCCATTGAAAACTTCGTACTTCACGGTCTGTTATTTTGGTTAAGTTGTTGCCATCCAAGTCGGAAATGTATACATAGTGTTTTTTGATATTATATAATTTGCCAAAGACATTGGGTTCATCTTGTGTTAAGCGATATATGATTTTTTTGGGTTCAAAACCTTCATTATTTGGAATAACCATCATATACCTGATAGACCCATTTTCAGGGAGTAGTTTACCAAGGATATCACAGTTCTTGTCGAGAAAAAGAATATTACTGGTGTAATCAACGACCATATTGTTGGGAAATATCCGGTAGGTTCGGCCTAAATCCACATAATCCAGGTTTCCAACCATAGGAATGTAAAAGTAGTCTGAATGGGGAACTCTTAGGGGCTCGGACAATTTCCCACTCCATACTATTGGAGTTGGGAAATAATAATCAATTGTGGATTTATTGATTTCAGGTTTTCTGGGATTATCTTTTTTAGAAATGATTTGATAGCTTATGAAAGAACCTGCTGCTCCCAAAAAGACAATCAATACAATTAATTCCAGTCGCTTTTTGGCTTTAGTCTCTTGTCTAAATTTATCAATCGTCTTTTTTACTTGAAATGCTGAAAATTCCCTAAAGGTGGGCTTGTCCTCCGAGTTGGATTCTGTATATATAGTTCCTCGATTATTTTCTTTGAATTTTGCGCGTTTTGAAGGTCTCAGATTACGATTTTGCTTCATCCGATTATTCATGTCTTGAATACTGCTCATTCGTAATCGTTTTTGGTTTGGAGGAAGTTCATCAATACGATAATCTGTTCACGTATGTTTTTGTTGTGCTTGTCACTATGGGCAAACGGATTATGGTCAATTTTAAATGTCTTTATAAGTGTGACATATTTGTTGCAGTAACTAATGTTCACCTTACCAGAACATCACACCAAGCCATTTTACCTGCTTTCCCTTCTTTACCCCTAACAGCTACGCTTTCTTCTCTTATAATCCCTTAAATTTAGTGTTATGGAAAGAAGAAAACAAACCGCAAATACCACAACAACTCCCGTATCAACGAATGGCGCGGGAAAATCAAGGCCTGTGGTTTCCCGGATCAGAAAATGTACATAAGAACTGGAATCCGGAGGTTTTCCTAGCGCGGTACGGACATCCCAATGCCAGTCGGTCAAAAAGCAATACCCAAGACCATACCAGATTCCCATAAGTAACCATGAAAACAGGGTAAGCAGGGAAGTAAGCAGGTGTACAACCCTTGTTTTTCGCCAAATCCATCCAAAAATGCTAAAAAGGGTATAGGCGGAATGGAATACCAAAAAGAAATAGTCCAGAAAGACTAGGGTGCCATGGCTTAAATCTTCCATTGTCTGTTAATTAAAAGAGCGGTCTGAATATGCCGTGATAGGTATGACCAGGGTTTCCCAAAAATACAACAATACCATTGCCACTATCTTTTCATTTAGTGCTCCGAATTATGGGAAGGCGAGGGACCTGAAGTGCATAGGCAGGGATTCCAACCTGTCCCCATCGTTTACATGGGCAGTCGAATAAGCCATAATTAGGGTTGTCCAAGTTGTTTGTAAGGTATTTATCAATTTTTGGTTACCCATTTCAAAGCAAAGTCATTGACTTCATCCAAATGGTCGATCCATTCTTTTTTGCCCGATTCGTCAGTCCTGGTCTCCATAAAAAAATGATCACAGTTTGGAAATACTTTATAGGTCAGATTGTCCTTTCCTTTCCTCAGGAACTCGAGTTTCGCATAATCCATATTCAAGATACTCTGGTAGTCGGCTCCTCCAGCGACATAAAGAATGGGAATGTCGAGCTTCAGCATGTTTTCTATAGGTGAACTTAAGGTGAAACTACTCCACTTGTAATAGGTTTCCCCAAACCATTCTTTTGTGGTGGATTCCGGGTCTTTGTATATTTTTTCATATTCGGCATACAAAGAATCGATGTTCGACTGTGCCTTTTCATTTGATATTTGACCATTTAATGCAGCAACCCTTTCCTGAAGTATAAAGTCATACAGATGATTAAGCGAATTGCCCATCATGGAGATGACATGGGTAATGTTTTTGTTGTTTGTTGCTACTGCGGGTGCCACTTGCGAACCTTCTGAATGTCCCCAAACAATCACCGTGGAGCTATCTACATCCAGTTTTTTTAAGGCGTCATTGATGACCTTGTCAGCAGCATTTGTTCTCCAATCCAAACTATATTTCTCACGATACGCTGCATTCAAAGGATAATATTTCCTGCCCGATGGGGCTATTTGGATACTGTCCACAAAAGGGATGTTGGGTTTGCTGATAAGAACAATATGATACTCATTGCTTATGGATGCAAAATCAAGGGTGGTACTGGTGGAATAGCCTCCATTGGGGTTTAGCCAATACAAAGGAAAGTTTTTGGAACCCTGTAGATAAACAATCAAAGGCTTATAGGAGCTCATTTTATTTTTGTGGACATGGTATTCAATTTCACCTAAACTATTGTCATGGATACTTATGGTTTTCCAATTCGCAGTGATTTTTTCATGTTGCCCGTAGCTGGTTTTTGAGAGCACTAAAACGATGATCAGAAAACAAAAGGTTCTTTTCATTAATATTGGTTTTGGTTCAACTTAAACAATGGTTTCAGCTACCATTCCCGCCCGGACCAAGCATTGCGTTAGGGCTGGCCGTTATTGTCTCCGACGAGCCCCGATAATTATCGGGACCAGAAGAGGGGTATGTGGATAGGAAATTGTCCTTACGAAATCCTACCTTATTAAAAGTAAGAAATGTTCCTTTGCTTAACCAGTTAGCCGCAAGGAATTATAGCCAATTCTGACAGCAGTATTTATTCAAATATGGCTACGACCCTGGCAGGAGCTGCCGAAGCTCCAACAATATTTAAGGGAAAAACGGCAACTTTAAAGCCTTGGTATGGAAGTTCATCTAAATTTACCAGTTGCTCAATATGGCAATATTCTTTTCGTTGTCCAACTAAGTGGGCTTCCCAGAATAACTCAGAATTGTTGGTTTCCTTTGCCTTTTTAATAAGATATTTCAATGGCAGGTCCCAACCCCATGAATCGATTCCCATTACCTTAATTCCTTGATCAATGAGCCATTCAGTGGCCTTTGCGCTCATTCCAGTTCCTTTGTTTGGAAAGTCTTTGGTGCCGTTGTAAATATCCCTGCCCGTTTTGATCAAAACGATCATTCCTTCCTTAAGGGATAATTTTTCACGGTCCAAGAAGCTTTGGATATCCTGAACGGTTATCGCATCAAAATCTTCTTTGTGTTTCATATCAATAACAAGACCATCTCGATAGCACCAATCCAGGGGAATTTCATCAATGGTCTTGGCACGTTCGCCACTTACGGTAGGGGAATAATGCCATGGCGCATCAATATGGGTGGTGGAGTGCACCCCCATTTTTTTGATACTATCATCCGCCCAACCTTTAAAACCTTTAGGGAACAATCTTTTGGGCAATCCTAAGAAACGTAGTAATAAACCTGCTTTTTGATGTGGTTTATGTTTGATTTTCACTTTCATAAACCAGGGGTCGGATTTATTGTACTTAATTGGTTTTGATAAATCTACTATTTTCATTGTTACGCTTATGTCATAGCCGAATTAGTGGCTTACAAGTTTAAAGTTAATGAGAAACCGTGATGAATTATAGCCACAGTTGTAGATGGTTTTTTAGTTTTTCGATTCGAAAAGACTATCCAATAATCCAATTATGTATGCTACTGCCGGTGTATTGTACCAGTTTTTAATAAGATTAAAATCGGCATCCTATTCTTAAATGTAAATTAGCAGTTGCTTCGCTTTCATTTTCAAGAAATCCAGCGTGTTTGGCAAAAAGGTATCTATATCCAATTCCGAGTGCACTAATTTTTAAAGGCAGCACGTCATTTACAGTCGTAAACTAGTGTAAATAGCTTTTAAAAATTCATTGAAAACCCAATTCCATTTCCGTTTACCATAATTTTAAATTCAGGTTTAAACTCGTAAAACGATGTGGAATTCAAAGATGAATTATACAATTCAACGGCTTGTTTTGCTTTTTTATTTGCACTTGAGGAAATCGGAATTCCTATCGCAACAAGTCCGGCACCAATTCCCGCCAAAGTCCAGTTTGCATCCCCGCCACCAATGGCAGCTCCGATTGGCCAACCTATTAACCCACCACCTGCAAAACCTATAATTGAGGCAAGTGTATTATTGGATTGCGCTTTTTTAACCAATTCATACGACTGTTGGTAAGATTCCATTGCATCAACCAAATCTCCCATTGTCATTTGTTTTCCATTCTGCGTGTATTTGTATCCGCCAAATACTTTTTCCATTTCAATTTTTTGGGCATTGCAAAAAGTCAAGGTTACCAAAGCAAAAGCCAAAGTCAAGATTGTTTTTTTCATTTTTTAAAGTTTTGTTGGGTTAAGTTACGTACAACGATTTCGGCCATGATTTGGTTAAAGGTAGCAATGGAGTATTTGGTCTGATAAAAGCAATCAATAAACGGCACTATGATGGCATAACTGGAAGCAAGAAACGAGCTCCCTTGTGGCTGTTGATTTTTGTCCATCATCTTTGGTAAGAAATAAAAATCCTGAAAAAATCAACAATCACTCAAAAATACCCCAACGGCCAATCCCCCTTCCGAGGTTTCCTTGTATTTGCTGTTCATATCCTTGGCGGTCTCCCACATGGTATTGACCACCTTATCCAAGGGGACAATGGCTTCCGAAGGATCGGCATCCAGGGCCATTTCCGAAGCATTGATCGCTTTAATGGCCCCCATGCTATTGCGTTCTATGCAAGGTACCTGTACCAAACCACCAATGGGATCGCAGGTAAGTCCCAAATGGTGTTCCATGGCGATTTCCGCCGCCATTAACACCTGATCGGGAGTGCCGCCCATGAGCTCCGTCAATCCTGCAGCGGCCATGGCGGAAGAGACCCCAATTTCGGCCTGGCAGCCCCCCATGGCCGCAGAAATGGTCGCCCCCTTCTTAAAAATGCTGCCAATTTCACTGGCCGTAAGCAGAAAACGTTTTACATCATCAAAATCCCCATCGTGGTTTTCAATCACCAGATAATACATGAGCACGGCAGGAATTACACCCGCACTGCCATTGGTGGGTGCCGTGACCACACGGCCCAGGGCAGCATTGACCTCATTTACGGAAAGTGCAAAACAGCTGACCCATTTCAGGATTTGACGGAATTTCACTTCGGTATCCCGAATACTTTCCAACCATTCG
This sequence comes from Muricauda sp. SCSIO 64092, assembly GCF_023016285.1. Classification (GTDB taxonomy): domain Bacteria; phylum Bacteroidota; class Bacteroidia; order Flavobacteriales; family Flavobacteriaceae; genus Croceivirga. The sequence goes on along the minus strand of NZ_CP095413.1, from coordinate 5,577,676 downwards.
CGGGGAGTGGAGTAGGGGACACTACCCTTTAGTTTTTGGTGCATGGCAAAGGCACGGCGTTTTACATTGAGCCCGCCGGGCAAGGTTCCCTCGGTATGGCAACCCAAATACATGCATTCCAACATGGCATCCCAAATCTCGCGTAGCCCTTTATTGATCTCATCTTCGGATCTGAGGGAACGTTCGTTTTTCCAAACAATTTCCGAAATGGATTTTCCCTGTTCGGCGCAATAGGCCAATAGCTCATCCCCGGTTTTGATGGGGCAGGGGAAGGTCTTAAAAAGTACTTTGTTTTCCTTGGCGTGCTGCCGCTCTTCCTTCACTACAAATCCGCCGCCAATGGAATAATAGGTCTCGGAAACCGTATCCCCATTGGTCAGGTGGGCCTCAAAGCGCATGCCATTGGCATGGAAGGGCAGGAATTCCCGGTTGTAGTTGATATCCTTTTCCGGCGTAAAGGCGATCCAATGCTTTTGATCCAATAACAACTGCCTTTTGGAGGTTAAGGCTTCAATTTTGGCAGGAATACTGTCACAGGCAATGGTTACGGGGTCTTCCCCCATCAATCCAAGCATTACGGCAATATCCGTAGCATGCCCCTTTCCCGTAAGGGACAGGGAACCGTACAGTTGCACCTTTACCGAAACCACGGTGGAGAGGGCATGGGTTTCCTGTAATTCCTTCAACCATCGTTCCGCAGCCCGCCATGGGCCCAGTGTATGGGAACTGGAAGGGCCCACCCCAATTTTGAGCATGTCAAAAACACTGATACATTCCATTAGCTACCGATTTGTGACCCAAAGATAAGCCGGAATTAAGCTTTGCGAATGACGAATGTTGCATAGCATAGGTGCGGAATGTAAAATGCCCCATTTCACTTGGCATCCGTTCCAATTCAAATTTTGTACTTCGTCAAACTGTCAGCTTGTCATATCTCCATGGATGGCATAGTCATTGACTACTACAGATTGTTAAAAACAGAAATTCAACAACTTTAAATAGTAAACATGAGCAAAATTATTGGTATCGATTTGGGAACGACCAACTCTTGTGTTTCCGTAATGGAAGGTAACGAGCCAGTGGTAATCCCAAACGCAGAAGGAAAAAGGACAACACCATCTGTCATTGCTTTTGTTGAGGGCGGGGAAATCAAGGTTGGTGACCCGGCGAAAAGGCAAGCAGTGACAAACCCACATAAGACCATTTACTCCATAAAACGTTTTATGGGGAACAAGTATTCGGAATCCCAAAAGGAAGCCGAACGGGTTCCCTATAAGGTGGTAAAAGGGGATAATGATACCCCAAGGGTAGATATTGAAGGACGTTTGTACACCCCACAGGAACTTTCTGCCATCATTCTTCAAAAGATGAAGAAAACGGCGGAAGATTATTTGGGACAGGATGTGACCCGGGCGGTGATTACCGTACCGGCCTATTTTAATGACTCCCAACGTCAGGCGACAAAAGAAGCCGGTGAAATTGCGGGACTTACCGTAGAGCGTATCATCAACGAGCCTACCGCTGCCTCTTTGGCATACGGACTGGACAAAAAGGACTCCGATCAGAAAATCGTGGTTTTTGACTTTGGTGGAGGTACGCACGACGTTTCCATCCTGGAATTGGGGGACGGTGTTTTTGAAGTATTGTCCACTGATGGGGATACCCATCTGGGTGGTGATGATGTGGACCAGAAGATCATTGACTGGTTGGCAGAGGAATTCAAGTCCGACGAAGGTTTGGATTTGCGGGATGATGCCATGGCCTTACAACGTCTTCGCGAAGCGGCCGAAAAGGCAAAAATAGAATTGTCGGCTTCCTCACAGACCGAAATCAACCTGCCCTATGTAACGGCAACCGCCTCAGGACCCAAGCACCTTGTGCGAACCCTGAGTCGTTCCAAATTTGAACAACTGATTGCCGATTTGGTCAAACGCACCATTGAACCTTGTGCGAGCGCGTTAAAATCCGCAGGGCTTTCAAAAAGTGATATTGATGAAATCATTTTGGTTGGAGGGTCTACAAGGATTCCGGCCGTACAGGAAGCTGTAGAGAAATTCTTTGGAAAAAAACCTTCCAAAGGGGTAAATCCCGATGAGGTAGTGGCGGTAGGTGCTGCCATCCAAGGGGGCGTATTGACCGGAGATGTAAAGGATGTACTGCTTTTGGACGTGACCCCACTTTCCCTGGGTATTGAAACCATGGGTAGCGTGAATACAAAATTGATTGAGGCAAATACTACGATTCCCACAAAGAAATCGCAGGTATTCTCAACGGCGGCGGACAATCAACCTTCGGTGGAAATCCATGTATTACAGGGAGAAAGGCCGATGGCCGCGGATAACAAGACCATTGGTCGCTTCCATTTGGACGGGATTCCACCCGCACCAAGGGGAACACCTCAGATCGAGGTAACCTTTGATATTGATGCCAATGGAATCATTAAGGTTTCCGCAACGGATAAGGCCACTGGAAAATCACAGGATATCCGAATTGAAGCCTCTTCCGGATTGACCGAGGAGGAAATCCAAAAAATGAAGGCTGAGGCCGAAGCCAATGCAGAAGCGGATAAGGCGGCCAAGGAGAAAGCTGATAAATTGAATGAGGCCGATAGTATGATTTTCCAGACGGAAAAACAATTGGGCGAGTTTGGCGATAAGCTTTCCGATGATAAGAAAAAGCCAATTGAAGAGGCATTGGAAGAATTGAAAAAGGCTTATGAAACCAAGGATGTAGCGGTTATTGACCCTGCCTTGACCAAAATAAACGAAGCGTGGAAGGTAGCCTCCGAGGAGATGTACAAAGCACAGGCAGAAACTGCGCAAGCCGGCGGTGCCGATACTACGGGGGATGCCGCTAGCAGTGGTGCCGGAAACGGAGCCACTGAAGGTGACAATGTGGAGGATGTTGATTTTGAGGAAGTGAAGTAAGCAAGGACAATTTAGATAGTTAAGCCCCTGGCGATAGCGTCAGGGGCTTTTTTTGCTTTTGCACTTGCTTTAGTAAGCGGGTGCACCTATGGTCTTAAGACGATGTAAAGCCTCGGATTTTGAACGCACATTCAGTTTTAAATAAATGTTCTGCAAATGAAAATTGACCGTGCTTGGCGTTACAAACAGCTTTTTGGCAATATCCTTATAGGTAGCGCCCTGGCCTAAATATCCAATAATCTGGTTTTCCCGTTGGGAAAGCATGGAATAGCGTTTTTCACGGAATACGGAGACTATTTTTTTGGAAACGTCATTGCTCAATGCAGTGCCTTCTTCCTCGATTGTTTTTAAAGCAGATAACAGTCGTTCCGGGGTCACGGGTTTGGTCAAATAGCCGTGAACACCAATTTTAAATGCCTGCTTGATCAGTTCAAAATCGTTGTCCGAACTTACCACAAGCACTTTCAATTGTGGATTTCGTTGTAAAATACTGTTCACAAAGCGCAAACCGGACTGCCCGTTGACCTTGGTCTCCGTTATCAATAGGTCAAAACTGTAGCGGTCCTCATTCGTAAGGGCCTCCCTTAGGGAGTGGCAGACCACTTTTAGGGAATAGTCCTGCATTTCTTCAAAAATACTGTTGCAAAGTTCTACGGTACTAGGGTCATGGTCCAATACCATGACATGATTCGGGGTTTTCATGTTATGTATGATTTGGGGTTACAAATTCTTTGAATTTTGGCCATAGCGAGGCACATCCCTTTATGGCAAAGGATGGAAATGACAACAAGGCAAACGGTAATGTTTACCTCAATACCATTGGGGTAGGGCTATTGACCTATGAACAAAAAAGCTTTAGCCGTTTCGCTCGTACAAAATGTTCAATTGGAAATTTCCTTGGTGCCAAGGAATTCTTTTGGGTGGGCCGGAGCCAGTTCTCTGAGTGTAGTTGTAGGTTAACATATATTAGAATTTTCGGGGTTACTCTATTATATGAATGTAAAATAAGGGAATTATTCGATTTGTCGATGAAATTGTAAGTATTTTCGTCCAAATGCACATTGGATTAGGGATTTTGTATCAAATCCCATAATCCCATACGTAAAAAGCCATCGCCCAGCACGAGACTGGACAATGGCTAATTCGCATTTTACCTATGGTATAGGTTTGAGTTAATGAAGTGTATATGGGTTATTCCATTTCAAAACCGATATCGGCCGTTTGTGTAGTGTTATAGACCTCCATGATCCATTTATCGTCTTTGTAAGCTCCGTCCAAATCCGAAATAATGGCAACATCCGCATCGTCCTTGGAATTAAAATCGGCCAGATAGACATAATGTAACCCGTTTTCCTTGTTGTAAAATTGCCTTGCCTCCAACCCCTTATTGGACAAATCCTTCATAAATGATCTTACATTGGATTTGTTTTTAAATACATTGGCAATTAAATAGAAACCTGAATTAACCCCGATAGCATCTGACCGATTTTTAGCTTTTATGGGGATTTCGTTAAATTCTTCAAATCGTTCTTCCCTGTTTTTGGATCGAACGGTATTGTCCGTGCTGGCAATACCCGTTTGTACACTGTGGAACCTTCCCCTTGATCTGGATTCGGGTTTGGCACCATTTTGTTGTATTTCCCTTCGTAGCAAACGCACCATACTCTCGAACCGTTTTTCAAACATCTGATTCCTTAATTCTTCTATGGAGTCCTGTCTTAAGATCAGCTCATCGATCAACATCCGATTTTGGTAGGCCAAGCTTGCTTCATCAAAAGTGGTGGCCGGAGTGGCATCCATCTTTTGTTTTAAATCGTTCAATTGTTCTTCATAATTGCGTACAATTTCGTCAACAAATTCATCGTCTTCATTGGAAGCCAATTGTACGTTGATCCCAGTTCCACGAAGTTCATCGTTCATGGTATAGGCCAGGGAAAGCTCATGGTTCCACCCCAGGTTTTCACCTTGCTCGGTAAGGCTTTTTTCCATCAGGTATCCCAAGGACAGTCTTTTGTTCAAATTAAATCCCAGGCCGGAGGAAAGTCCGTAGCGTTGGTCATAGCTGGCTTGTAACCAACCCATTTTTGGAACATCCATCAATAAAGAACCGGTCATGGACCATTCTTGGTTGATATCCCTACCCGCCTGGACCAAAGGAATAAGTCTGGCATCCTCAAATAGTCCCGTGCCCCTTTTAAAGGTATGGGTATATTGGAGCTGAGGTCTTAAATAATCCAGTCCAAAATTGGTGGCAAGCTCCTCATTGGTTTGGTTATACCGGACCATATCCGTAAAGTACATCCCAAAATCCCACTTCCCCAGGGATAAGGTAAGACCTGGCTCAATGGATAGGGAATTGATTTTTTCCACCTCGTTCAATAGGGGATCTTCTTGGTTTACCACTACACGGTTTCTGTCCAAACCCTGGCTCCTGTAGTTTACATTGGCGCCAAAACTTAAGGCACTTTTTTCTCCCAATTTTACGGCCGTGGCGTAATTGGCATGAAATCCAAACTCTTGTATAACACCGGACCATTGCCCATAAATGCCCAGCCCCAGTGCGGTATTCTCATCCAATTTATTACTGAATCCCAAAAAATAGTTTTGGTTGTTATCCTCAAAGCCTGCATATTGATTTCTTAAAAGTACGTTTAAATAGGACTTATTCTCCCGTACCAATGAGAAGGTAGGATTGATGAGGAATCGGTTAAAGAACAATTGATTATGAAATGGATCCCTTGCATTTTGGGGTACTTGCTGTTCCTGTGCCACCACGATGGAATGGGTCAATAGGATGCCCAAAAACAGTGGGGCCGCTATGGTGTTGAAATGTTTTTTTAAATAGTCCATCTTTTCGGGGTTAAAGTGAAACTGTATGGGTCAACAAAGGGGTTTTCCTTTTATAGAGATCGTAAGGGGATTTTTTACTCGTCCTCAAAAACTGTCGAGGAATAGTCCGTTTGTTTTCCGTCATGTAAGGCCTTCCAGAGTTTCTGATCGTCCTTTTCCACATTGGATAGTAAACCTTCTTCCCGTGGAGCGATGGAATATTGGCCAACGGTACGCTGGTCACCACGATTGGACAATACAAACCCCATTCCCTTGGAAGGTGAGAAGGTAAGGGCATAATCATCATACCGGCTATTGATACGATTGCCCAGGTTTTTGGATTTACCCAATCGATTGCCTTCCACCGTTACCGCAAAGAGGTCAAACCCACCTTGCCCTTTTCTACCGTTGGATGCAAATACCAAGGTGGAACCGTTCAATAAACTTGGATACATATCGTCCTTTCTGGTATTGACCTTGGACCCGAGGTTTTTGGGCTGTCCCAGGCTACCATCCCTATTGATGATGGAAACATAGATATCATACTTCCCGAAGGTGCCGGGCATATTGGATGCAAAGAACAACCGTGTACCATCGGAAGAGACCGTAGGATGCTTGGCGGAATAGTGTTTTGGACATACCTGAACCTTCTTGATGTTCTTCCATTCCCCATTGATATTCTCTGCACGATAGATTTCATAAACGATTTCCTTTTTGGAGAATATGCCGGTCTCCGGTTTTTGGGCAGTGGCCTTGCTAAAGAACGCCATTTTTCCATCTGCCGTTATGGTGAGTTTTGGGGTGTACTGCTCTTTCATATGTTCCAGGGATTCCGCTTTGGTATTTCGTAGGCTGTTTTTCCCGGAAACGACTACTGCAGAAGCATTTTTTAGTTGCTGGGATGGACTTATGGACCTGTAATCATTCATTACGGTATTGGTCCAGTCCCTTTGTTCGTTTTTTAATTTTCCAAGGGCCTTCTGACTCGCATAGGCATAACGCTCCTGAAACCGTTCCCTTTGGTCGGGGTCTGGTGTATTTTCCAATAAACGCTCGTACCAAAACGATGCCGAATCATAGTTTTCACTCAATAAATTGGCATTGCCCAAATCTTGAAATATTTCAATTTCCGAGTAGCCCTGGTTGAGCAGATTTAAATAATCATCAATTCGTTGGGTAGCTTCTTCATCCCCAAAAATAGGTCGTGGATGGGCATCGCCTTGGGCCACAACTTTTGTAGCCCCAACATGTAGCAAAAATGCCCCTATCATAAAAATTGTAGCCGTGCGTATCATATTGTAAGATTTTGGACGTTTAACTCTTACAAATTTCCACAAAGCTTTCTTGGAATCCCCTATGAAAAATTCATAGGTTTTGTTGTTTATCGGTTTGAACGTGTATTTTACCGATGATTTATCGCTTTCAATAGCTCGTTTGACTTAGGGAATCCAGCCTTGTTTTGCTGGAGTATTGCGGTACAATCCACTGAAAGCTAGGTGAATTATAACTGTTTTTGGGATTTTTTTAGTTCATTTTTCCATTCTCTACGGCAATTCTCTTTCACTTGTGGGCCTCGGGTATCCAAATAGGGGTTATTCGATATTCCTTCTTTGGGATCTCCCCATTTTGCGTTACAATGGCCCTTATGGTATTGGTAATTGATGGTGGTGTTGGTTCGCCTTTATGGGCATATTATTTTTTTAAAATTCCCAGATAAGCTATCCATGGTCCCACTTCTTTGGTGTATTGCTTGGCCATGACCCTGCTGATTTGCCCAATATGGCCCAAGTCATGAACGGTCCAAGCGGCAATAAGTTGTTCCAGGGTTACCGCTCCAAATTCGGGATGTATTCCAGTGCGCTTCAATTCGTTTTGGGTGATTTTCAAAGATTTGAGTTCGTCCAAATTTTCACTTCTCAATTCCCTGAAATCAAGGAGCAAGTCTTTAATGGGCCTGCTTTGGTCTTCCTTTTGCTGTGCGAACCTATCAAAGGGTTCAAACAATTTGTTTTCGGAAGCGTTAAGGATTATTTTGATCCGTACCATCCAATCGGTTTTCTCCCCAAAGATCAAATGCCCTACAACAGTATAGGGACTCCATGTGGCTCCCCCTTCATTCTTCTTCAGCCAATCGTCCGAGAGGTCCAATAAATAAGACTCCAAAATGGCGGGTGTTTTTTCCAGCACCTCGATTGATTTGTCTAAGTTAAACTGCATATTTTTTTAATTTAAGAACGAGGTATGGCTACATCGTACTATATTTTGAAAATGATTTCATAGGTCTTCCAGGGAAGTGGTGCCATTCATCCAACTCCATTCCACTTTGGTCATAAACCACATATAGGCGTCATGGTCACTTATGCCCCAATCCCTGAAATCCCTGATGTTTTGGAATAAAACACCTGCATTTTTGGACGTTGGCTCCTTTAAAAGGCGGTTCATATTTTCAATAAAACGGGAAGGCTTGTCTCCACACTTTTCCAAATAATGTACAAACCATTTGTGATAAGGGAAAAGAATACGGTTATGGGCCAGGATCAGTCTACCTGCATATAATGAAAGTTGGGACGCGGCCCTTGACCTTGTGTACAGGGTTCCATGGCGCTCTGCTTCTCCCATTAGCCAGTTTTGTATGAATGCCATACAATAAAAGGATTTCATGCGCCGATTCCTTTCTTTTTCGGGGTAAACGGGTATTCTATTTAAAATTTGCCCAAGGTCCTTTATCCTTGAATAGGCTATAAAAGCACCGTCAAAGGCCGCCCTGGACGGTTCATTTCCTTTTTCTGCCACCTGGTTGAGGTAGTGAAGATTTATAATTTTCCCATCAACAAATCCACCTGGATAATTGCAGAGATCGGTTCGGTTAATGAAGAGATCCCCTTTGGATTTCCGCATATTGAATTCCTCTTCAGTGGCGATGATCATAAAATCAACGTCCGAATCGTCCCTTGCACATTGTTTTGCTACCGACCCCCCAATAATGAGGGCATGGAACCTTTGGTCATTCCGATATTCCCGAACAAGGTTTTCTATGGCCTCTTTATGATGTGTTTTTAGTGCTGGGTACATTCCATTCTTTTGAGGTTAGCGTTTCTATTTGTATACTACGGCAGCCGACATCCCTTCATAGTATGCGCTAGGACCTATTTCCCTTGCTATCCAATTGAGTGTCTTGGCAAAGCTACTGTTGGCACTTCCAATGGACCGGTTGTTGGAAGTTGGCCTAAGGTACAAAGGGAATGTTAGTGATGGCAGATTAAAGTGCTACGGTTTTTTTGATTCTTTTCCCAGCGCTTGGATGAAGCCTTGAAAGTCCCCTAAAATCCATCCTATGGTATTCTGTTTTAGGCTTTTCGCAGTCAAGTTTTTAATGGGATTCGGAATCATTGAACTGCCAAAGCACATTTACCAATTGCCACTTTCCGTTCAGTTTTACGATGTGCATATAATCGATCCATTCATCTGCTATGAGTTTAACCGAAGCAGTTTTGTCATAAATATCCAGGATAACGACCTCTTTTTTGGGGTTTTTCGGGAATCCATCGCCATCTTGGTTATAGGTCTCGGCGAGTAGGACCATGGCATCGGTAAAGGTTTCCCGCAAATATTCCTTTCCTGTTTTTTTGTCCGTCCAAAAAGTCCTTTTGACCATTCTTGGGTGGGCCGCACGTTCAAACCGTTCCGGTTTCACCAGATGTTGGGATTCGATATAATCCAATGCCACCTGTTTTATGTCCAGGGTGTCTTTAGCGGTCTGTCCCTTGACATAACAGGTCTGCAAGAAAAAAAAGGACAAAGCAAAAACTGGGAACCGTTTCATAATATGGTTTAAATGAATGCCATTCCAACGGTGCTGCAACGGTCTCGGTCATGGTCCCTACTTCTAAAAACCTTCACGATTTTCCAACTGCGAAGTGAAACCGTTTAAAGTTAGGGATTGCTAAATGATAACGATGTTCTTTATCAGTTTTTTAACGCGCCACAAAATGAAAGGAATTGTCCGAATTGCTGCTAAACAAAGAAGCAATGTAGTCCAGTTATTGGCTGGGTTTGGGATCAATTGGTTTTGTTCAATGCAATATAATAGCCAAAAGGGGCTAATCGCATTGTTGTGTTGGAAGGGTTGGCTCCCTTTGCATATAATGTTGTGTTACCTTCGGTGTCCATTGGGACCGCCTGTAGTTCATTACTGATATTGATCAAGACAATCGTCCTTTCATTTTTATACGTTCGTTGAAAGGCCATAATCCCTTCCCTATTTTCAAATAGGGGCATATAATCCCCTAACCGAAAACTGGCTTGGTCCTTTCTAAGGGTAGTGAGCTTCTGATAATGCCACCATAGGGAATTTGGATCTTTCTTTTGATGCTCTAGACTCAATTGATCAATTAAATCCGATTTCCAAAAGGAAGTATCCCAAACGGGGCCACTGTCCTTATACCATAACGCATTTCCTGGGTCCTCCACATTAGCGGTCCATGGAAAGGCCTCCCGAACGGGAATATGGTTGGCATCACTTCCCCACTCGTGGGTTTGGCCTACGACCCCCAATTCCTGACCATAATAAATAGAGGGAATTCCAGGTAAAAGCAGGTTCAAAATAGCGGCATTTCGTTTTTGGTTTTCGTTGCCCAGTACCACCGTTGCCCACCGTGCCGTATCATGATTTTCCAAAAAATTCACTGAGAACGTGCTATCGCTAAATCTATTGAGACTTTCCAAAACCACTTTATGGATTCGATTGGGTTCCATAGCGACTCCATTGGATGACGGGTCAATATACATATCATGTGTGCCTTCCTCTCCGGCAATGGCGAATCGAAGCGGAAAACCAAAAGCCGCATCAGCACCACTTTTTACAATCATTTCGTCACCGTACTCATTCCAATTGGACTGTTCCCCCAAGATAAAAATAGCCGGATTGATGTCCTTGCAGGCCTTAAAAATGGGTTGCCAAAAATCCTGGTACATATTGGTGAAAATCCCCTTGTAATCCAAATCGTCCATAATATGGTCAATCCTAAAACCATCGACCCCATCACTGAAATCCCCATCTTTATTGGGGTCTACCCAATAGCTGTAGAAATCCATCATCCACTGTTTGACACGGGGATGGTTCAAATCGAGAAAAACGATGTTGTGTTTGTTGCCAGGCCAGGCCGTGAACTCATATAAGGGCGATTTGGAAGGCCTAAAAATTTGCTCTGGAAATTGGTTCAGGGAATCTGAATAATAAATGAAGTCGGAATATTCGGAGTCTGGATTTTGATAGGAATCATCAAACCAAATATGTCCACTTTGCGCATACTGGGTTTCCATGTCCATAAGGAACTTAAGCCCTTTTTGATGTACGGCCTCCACAAAATTGAAATAGTCTTCCTTGGTTCCGTATTCCTGGTCAATATTTTCGTAATTCGTCGGGAAATAGTTGTGGTAAAAACCGGATTCGTATAAAGGAGTGAACAAAATGGTGGTCACACCAAGTTCCTTAAGATAGTCCAGTTTTTCAATAAACCCATTGAGATCGCCATGTAGGTCACCATCGCTATCATAAAAACTGCGTTGCATGACATGATAAATAACTTCATTGTTCCAATTGATGGGTTCTTGTGGAATAGCGGAGGCTTCCTTGGTTATGGTTGCTTCCTGCTTTTTTTGTGTTTCGCAGGAAAAAATCGTTCCTAGTACTATGGAAACGCAAATGTATGTTGTAAACGTTCTCATTTCGTTGTTCTTTTTTCAGGGAAGGTGACGCGCCGTAAAACAGTTTTGCCCATTGGCACCAGTTTTACGGGCACTTCTCTTTGTTTTGATGCATCAAAAAGCTGTCCCTCCATTATCGGACCACTATCTTCAGTACGTTGAAAATCAAAATCCGTTGGAATGACCAAATTCTTATGGGCCTCATTTTTAGGGAGACAATGGTAATCTTTGAAAGGGGAATTGCCATAAGTTTTGATGACCTGTTCCGTATGTGGAATGGCATAGGCAAATACCAAAGGGCCTTGCTGTAGATACACATCCCCATTGTTTGCTTTTTTTCGTTTGACCGGATTGATGAACTCAACGGTAAATGTTTCTTCGCCTTGCCATGTTTTGGTGATGGCATAATAGTCATTATGAAGCATAACGGATTCCATATTTGATGGAAAATCCATGGATGCACTCCATTCCGGTTTTCGTAGTTTTAATGTGAATCGTATGGGCTTTGCCGTCCTGATTTTAAAAGTCACCGCATTTGTCCATGGATAGTCGGTTAACTGTTCCACGGAAATGGTCGTGTTCTCCAGTTCCGCTGTCAACTCGGATGGCCCGTACATAAGAACGGCGATGCCATCATCTGCCTTCATATACATTTGATGCAGGAAATAGGGGAGGTTTCTCCCATAATTTGGCACACAACAGACGGCGGGTTCCGAATGTGTTGGGGAATACTTATATCGGGGTTCATTGGTGGAGGCATCCCCTTGGTGATGTTTACCGTCCAGTGCATGGCAGTTATCGTGTTTGGAATAGGTAATGGCCGTTCCATCCTGATTTCTGGCGCCCAACATGGCATTATAGGTCAACTGCTCCGCTGCATCCGCAAATTCCGTACTTCCCGTTTTTTGCATTAGACTACCATAGGAATTTCTCAATTCAAGCATGGCGCAGTACTCCGCCGCTGTCTCGTTGGGATCGGCTTCCAATTTTAAAATCCACTCATCACCGTGACCGGCACCACTGGGCAAAATGCAGGACTCCAATTTGGAGAGCATATGGTCATAGGCCGTTTTCAATTCCGGGTAACCCGTATTGTAGTGCGCATTGGCCATGGCACGAATATGTTCATAGGTATGGACGGCATGCCCCTGAAATAGGGAATCCTGTTCAATTAAATAGGGGTACCGCAAATCATTGAACGATCGGTTGATACCATAGGTGGAAAATGCTTGGTACAAATAGGTGGCATACTTTTGGTATTTTTCATTGCCGGTGATGCGATAAAGCGTTTCACAGACATCGGTCAACATAAGGCCGTGGGTAACGCCGCCAAAAGCATTTTTCAGATAAAATGGGTTCCTACCGTTTTCACCATATTTTTCCATGGTGAGACCCATAGCGCGTTCCACCGCATGTAACACTTCCTTGGAATCCGTAAATTCATAATAGGCCAATAGGGTCCTGAAAGCCGTAGTTTGCGCCCACAGCTCCCCATTGGAGCCTTCGTGCCGATAGCGAAGATTGGGTTTGTAGATTCCGATATAACCATCCCGGTCCTGGGATTCCAGTAGGTTAGCTATAATGGCATGGGACTGCGCAATTGCCCTGGGATTTTGGGTCAAAAAAGCATGCCTGACAAAACCATCCCACCAGTTTCCTATGGTTTCCGCATTCCACCACATGATGGATTTTTCCCAGGCCTGACCTGTGAGTTCCAAATCCCCCATTTCCGGAATATCTTCCATGCCACCCCTACGTGCGGTATAATACAGATTATCTGCTTTAATTCCGGGATAGAGTTCATCCAATGCACCGACGATTCCTTTTTCCAAATCATTCTGCATCATCTCCAAAATCCATCCTTTAGGGAGTACACTACCCGTTTTGAAAGCTTGGAAACTGGACTTTAGTGGATTGGTCTTATGGGTAAAGAAGGGTAGGGCATCACTGTCATCAATAAGCTGTTCGGCGACTCTATTTACATTTTTGGAAAAATTCTCCCCTTGTGAATCTTCTTTGGAAGGCTTGCAACAAGAGAGTATGATCAAAACCATAATTAGTATTTTTTTCATCTTAAGGCCATTTTTAAATAATCCTTCATTTTATTGTTCAACTCACTTTGGTTTGCCAGTGGTTCCTTGGTAAATGGCATACTTGGCATGTATGGAAATGGGCCAAACTCTGGAGTGATCGATATTTCCCGATATCTTGAATGATGGTCTACGATGGCTTGCCACCATTTTACGAATTGGTCCAGATGTGCCTTCCATTCCGGTGCAAATGGATTATTGACCTGGGGCGATTGGGCATGGCCAACCCGGGCATGGATATGATATATTTTTGGAACCACTTTGGAAATAATAGCTTCCTGGTCTTCCAACATCGATTCCGAAACCGTACACCAATGGGAAAAATCCCCAACAAATTTTAACTGTGGAAATACTTCCAAATACGGCAGCGTTGATCTGCCGTGAAAGGTAAATCTTCCCCTATGGATTTCATGATATATGGGTATCCGGTGTTTTTGGGAAAATTCTTCTATGGCATCAATTATTTTACAATTGTCCGAAAAGGAATAATGGTCTTTCCCAGTATGGGAATTAATAAATGATGGGCTGTACCTCACTAAGTTGTCCAAACGGTCCAGTACATTGTCAAGATAGTCTTGCGGGGTTTCCCCTTTTGACCCAAGCACCTGTTGTAAGCCACAAATGAATTCGGGTTTTTCCTGTCTTAAGGCGGTAAGGGACTCGAAAAAGGAGGTTTCAAAAGCAGGATTTTGGGGAATATTGATTTCAATCCCATCAAAGCCCTTTGCAATGGTGAGATCCAAGAAGGCATCGGGCGGTAGATGTTCACTGCCCCAATAGGGATATAGATACTTTATGTTATCCATTCAATAGAGGACTGGATTTAATGGGGTGTTGATGATCTTTCCTATTTCTGCACCGGGGCACCAGGTATTCCAATCGTTTATTTGTCCATCATTCTCCGGTTGCTTCAATTTCATGTCCTTGTCCATATAGATTATGGTCATCACTTTCCGTGTTTTTTGGGTGGTATTGGCACCGGCGCGATGAAAGACCCAACCAGAGTGAAAACTGATTTCGCCAATATCAAAAGGGGCTATCACATGTTTAAAATCGGTTACTTTTAAACGTTTTTCAATAAAACTTTCACTGGTATCACCAATGGATAGTTCCCTGCCCTCCAAAATGGCATGGCTACCCGCACTAAATTCCAAAGGCCCCATCTGCAGCGGTGTTCCCTGCAATGGAATCCAGGCCGTTATGGTCTTGTCCGTTGCCAATGGCCAATAATGTTGATCCGCATGCCATGGTGTAATGCCGCCGCCACCTTCTTTGAACAAAGCTTGATCATGATACAATCGTACACCATCCACTTGCATTAGATCTGTTGCGATTTTTGCCAAACGTTTGCTAAAAACCAATTCTTTAATGGCTTCGTCCTGTTTCCATAAATTGAACAATTGTAAAAAAGCCTTTCCATACGTACTGCGCCTTTCCATGGGAGTATCCTGTTGATTCAACTCGTCGACTTTTTTTGAAATTACGTCATTCAGGTGCACTAGAAAATCGGTTTCCAACACCTGTTTCAATTTTATATACTTGTTCTTTTGGTAGAAATCGATGTGTTCTGAAGTCAGGGAATAGGGGCGGTCCAATAATTTTAAGGTTTCCATGATGTAACGGATTGATAGTCCAAAAGTAAATGGAACCCAGAGGAATGTATTCTTCAATTTTAATCAATACTATGCATATCTAAACCTATTTTTGTAATTTTAAAGTGGTTATAAGATTATAATACACTATTTTGAAGCCTGAACTGGAACAAATTGACATTGAAACCACACAACAATCCTTTCGTTTTTTCAAAAGGGAAACGGTTTTCTTTACCCCATTTTGGCATTATCATCCGGAGGTGGAACTTACCTATATCATCAATGGTGACGGGACCAGGTTTGTTGGAAATTCCATTGCACCTTTCTCAAATGGCGATTTGGTATTGATGGGTAAGAACATACCGCACAATTGGGTCGGCGTAAAGCATAATACCCCGGAAAAACAAAAAGCGATTGTATTTCAGTTCAACACCCGTATTTTTTCCTCCTTTAAGGAATGCGAGCGCTTTAATGCGTTGTTTGAATTGGCCAAACGTGGCATACAGTTCAAAAACCCCACGGAAGCTATTGTCGCTTTAATTACCAAATTTGAAAACCTAACTACCATACCACAGCTCGGAGCTTTGTTGGAACTTTTGAATTTGTTGGTCTTGCATAAGGACAAAACATTATTGGCTACCGAAATCTATGTGTACAACCACAACCAAAAGCACAGAATAGATAAGTTTGCCAGGGTGAACAACTACATTTTAGAACATCTGGAACAAAAGCTGACGGTAGCGCAAATGGCGGATTTTACCCATATGGTGCCCCAGTCTTTTTGTAGGTGGTTCAAGCAGAATTCAGGACATTCGTTCATTACTTTTTTAAATAAGACCCGAGTGGAAAATGCATGTCACTTATTGGCACATCGCAAGATTCCCATACAGGAAATCGCCTTTTGTTCGGGGTTTGAAAGTTTGAGCCATTTTAACCGCACGTTTAAAAAATACAAGCACCAAAGCCCCCGGGAGTTTGTACGTACCCATATCTATTGATTTTTTTTGAATGGAAAGGGATGATAAAGCATACAAGCGATAGCCGCAAAGGACCTTGCCATGTTGGCAACAGTTATTTTGGCAACAAAAACTCCAAAGGAATGGCCAACCTTCTATTCCAGGCATTTTCACTGTGGTCTTCACCGGGGAAGTACTTGGTGGTCCAATGGACAGGCTCGTATCCTTTTTCAATCATCACTTGATCGACTTTCTTTTGGATTTCCGGGTATAACCTATCCAAGGTTTCATCACCACAGTCAAAGTAAATTTTATGCGCTTTGGGATTGGGCAGATGGCCTTTTAGATAATTCAGGAATGCATCGGGCACAGGATTATTTTCAAGGCCAAATGTCCCGACCCAATGTGTTGACAGACAAGCCGCGCCTCCAAATACTTTGGGGTACTCGCAGATGGCATACATGGAAATCAATCCCCCCATACTGCTACCCGCAACATAGGTATTGTCCTTGTCCGTGTAGACCGAATAGTTGGCATCGATATATGGTTTTAATTCCGTTACCATGAATTTTAGATAGTTGTCCGATTGGGGGCCAAAGGTTCCCGATACGGGAATTGAGGCCCTTTTTAGTTGTGCCGTTACGGTATCCTTTTCCGACCTGGACAATGATTCAAAAGGCTTTTGGGGGAAATAATCCGAATGTCGTGTTATCCCTCCGTTCCAAATGCCAACTACAATAAATGGCTTCACCTTATTGGATTTGAATAAGCCGGAAGCGACATCATCCACATCCCATGCCTGTTTGTTCCAAGTGCTTTCAGGGTCAAAAAGCATTTGTCCATCGTGCATGTATAGAACAGCATACTTTTTTGATTTGGAATATCCTTGCGGCAACCAGATATCGATGGTCCTTGCGGTGACATGGTCTGACTTAAAGTTCCCGATACGCTCAATGGTACCGCTGATAACCTTTGGAAGCGTTTCCTGTGCGTGTACCGCAAGCGTGGATACGATTAATAAGATACCTAGTGACTTTTTCATTTTTGGTTGATTTCTTTTCCTGCAGTATTTAGTTCGCTGTTGATTTCCATTATTCTGTTTTGTAAGCTATCGATATCGCTCGGAATACTTCTCTTTTCCGCTCCAATTGAGCTGCTAATGTTTCTTAGATGTCATTTTACTGACTACAATTACCTTCAATTACATCTTGTTTGCTTGGGTTATAAAGATTTTCCGAAGTTATGAACTCAAATTCATTGCTGTTGGATATAATGGATTGGAAGACGCAAAAATCTTTTAATGAGGTATTTCTCAAAAATGTGCACCCAAATCCAACTGAGCTAATGTTATTTAATCCATTAATGTTATCCAAGTTTTCGTTGTCACTAACAAGTAAAAAATTGACAGTTGTAATTTTGGACAAGCCATCGAGATTTGTAAGGGATACGTTACCCCGAATACTCAAGTCTTGGTCAAAATCAACAAGATTGGCGAGTCCATCAATATTTTCTAACTTAGGGTTGCCCTGAATAATCAAATCCTGTCCTATTGAGGTTAGACCCATCAAACCATCAATGTTTTCTAGATTATTATTAGAGGAAATCTCCAGTCTACTATTAATTTTCGTGACATTTTTTAAGCCATCAATGTTCGTTAGACTATCATTAATGCCTATAAATGAAATAAGGCTCTCATGCTCAAAGGAAGTCACATTTAACAACTCATCAAGATTTTTCAATTTATCAACTCTGATCAAGTATAGTGCTCCTAAAGAACTAATATTTTCAAGGCCCTTTAAACTGACCAGGTTGTTGACCCATGAAATTCTTAACAAACCATTTATGGCGGTAATGGTTGATAGACCTTCAAGAGAATTTATTGACGGTTGATATGAAAGGATGGTAGTTGAACTTCCAATATCTAGATTCCCATTTATGTAGGTATATCCCATTTCCCCGAAATCATCAATCTCACTTTGGGTTTTAAGATGAATGTCTCCTTCATAAATAAAATGGTCTGTAGTAAAACCAATTTCATCTCCATAAGAAATGCCAACATTGTTTTTTGCAAATGCTTTGACAAAATATTCTGTATTAGGATCTAAATCCTTTATTGTCGCAGTATAGGTGTCCCCATTTACTTCGAAATCCGTAACCACGTTGTCATCAACGGTTGGATTACTTTCCGTGCTCCAAACAAACCCATGTTCAAGAATGGTTGAATTTCCATTATTGATAACGGAAGAATTAACAGTGACCGAATTGGTAGAAATATCGGAAACAGTTGTTGAACTTAGCGTAGCTGTGTGCAATTCTGGCTCAATGCCATCGTCACTATCGGAGCAATGATAGAAAAAGATGGATATGAGTCCTATTAAAAAAGGTAATATACCTTGCGATTTACACAAGGTTAAAACAGATTTTGGATTATTCATTGGCTAATTTTTAACAGCAATTGTCATTTTTCACTTCACCCTCAACCCCATAAGTTAAAGACAACCCTAACTTAAACAAGCAAATGATTTGTATTAGCTTCAGTTGGGTGCTTAAATTAGGCTTTAGGGGAAGGGAATTACATGATTTTTATCAGACTCTTCAATATCTCTACAAATTTTCATCGAAATTATGCTATGCAATATAAACTAACAGGGTTTGTTTGAATATACTTTAGAAGCTTTCTAAATCCAAAATGGATTTTTCTTTTCCAAAATTGACTCGAAAATGGCTAAGCCCAATACCGAAAGAATACACAATAAAATGGGCAATACCAAGTATCGTATTGATCAAGAATTGATTTTTAAAGCGATATAGCCCAATTGTGCCGGCCGAGACAATTTCAAATGCAAACTGCAAATTGGGCTGGACTATTTGGGTTTGCCCTGGGTACGGTCGAAAACACTTTATTTGGTTATACATTGTTTCCATTCTTTTTTCTGACAAACCTATTTTGAACAATCTTGTCCAGATAGATTTTTGAGTCAACGCATTCAAAATCCAATCGGTCCGAAAGTTCACCAAACAAGGGAATACCGCCTCCCAGAACATAGGGAATTATGGATATGGTCATTTCGTCGATTAAATCCTCCTTTAAAAAACCCTGAATCGTTTTTCCCCCATCTATATAGAGGTTATGGCATTTCTTCCGATGGATTTCTTCCAGAATTTCCTTTAAAGTTCCTTTCACCAGCTCGGCCTTGTCCTTGTATTCCGGGGGAATGCTTTTTAAACTATTGCTCAAAACAAAAACAGGCTTTTGATACGGCCAGTCCATATCAAACCCACATACGGTTTCAAAAGTCGTGCGTCCCATGACCAAGGCATCTATTTGTGACATAAAATCCCCATATCCCATGTCAATATTATCGGGGTTTGGAACCGAATGTAGCCATTCGATGCCTCCATCTTTATCCGCAATATAGCCATCCATACTTGTGGCAATAAATACCTTGTTCTTCATTTTCCTTGTTTATTCGTCGGCCAAAGTGGTCGTCATTCGTTTTGTCATTAGCGTACGTCCATTCGGTTTGTAACCCTTACCTCTATAAAGTTGGTTGGCCTTACTATTATGGGGTTCAACTTCCAAATGCACTGCGTTTATATTTATCCTTTTCGATTCCGATTCCACAAAATCCATGGCCAGTTTTCCTATTCCTTTACTTCGGAAAGGTCTTTTTATGTAAAGTTCATCAATAAATGCATCCCTACCGTTGTATTCAAAGCTAAACCCAAATGAAAGTACAATATAACCGATGTTTTCTTTACCATGGGTAATCAAATACAACCTGCCCAGCATTTCATTTGATGTAAAGTCCAGTAGGTTTTTTGCTCCCATGGTCAGGTCAAAATCATACCCATCAATTTTATGGAATGCTTCCATCATTTCCAAAACATCAGGTTTGTCCGTATCCGTATATGTTTTAAATTCAATTTTCATTTTTTAATGTTTACCAAAGGTTTTGGTCCTGATTTCTTCCTGTACAGAACGGTCGGTACAGGCGAAACATCCTTGCCTTATAAAAACCTGAACTGGAGTAGGGGAAGGGACCCCTAATAAGGACTATTTCATTGGGAAATCAACCGCGAACCGATTCTTCTCTTTTTGGTATGGTACAAAGCTACGATTATACGTACCGTCCGCGACATCTAAATCCTTGAAGGATGAATTGTACCCTTGTTTGCAATTATGTGTTTTATTTAAATAGTTCAATGGTATAGTCCAAGAGTTCCGGGCCACCCCATTTTCCGTGTCCGGGAATGACAATTTCGGTTTTTGGATATTTCACTTTGATTTTGCGAACAGTTTCCGGCCAGGCAATGGTATTCGCATCTCCCAAATATCCTTTTCCAGCCCCGACACTTTTGATCAGACAACCCCCAAAGAGGACATTATCCTCAGGAAAATACGCTGTACAGTTGTCTTGGGTATGGCCTTCACCAAAGTAGGCGATATCCACCCTTTTGTTCCCAACGGCTAAGGTTAGTGTGCTATCAAATTCTTGAATTTTCCCAGGGAGGGTTTCCCCATTCTTTTTTAATAGTTCTAGGGTCTTATGGGCGGCATGTATCTGAATATTGTGTTGTTCAAATGTTTTTATTCCACCAATACAGTCGTCGTGAAAGTGGGTGGGAACAATGGCAATCACGTCGCTTTTGAGCCCATTGGCAACAAACTTCAGTAGTTCCAGGGAAGCCGTGTCGTCCGTTGGGGTGTCAAAAACAATGCCTTTTCCCTCATTCACAATCAACATTCCATTGCAGGCCACCTTTCCGTAATCTTCGGTATGTAAATATGAAATATGTGTATAGCTATGATTTGAAAGCTTTTGAATAATCAGATTTTCGGTTTGATGGACTATGGAATCCCCAACCGTTTGTTTCTTGGAGTCTTCGTTTGTGGATTTTTGTTTTGTACGATTTTGTCCGGAGGGCGATTCTTTACACGAAATAAAAATCAATCCCATGACAAGAAAGAGCCGAAAGAATACTTTTGTCATTTTGTTTTTGGTCGAGGGTATTATAGGTTTTTCAAATAGTCGATGCTTTTTTTCAGGGCTATTTCGGGTTGATGTACCATATCCTGCTCTACAAAAAAATGCTTGACCCCTGCCTTTTTACCTGCTGCTACAATGGATTGCAGATCGAATATGCCATCACCGGCAGTTGTCATGTAGGGAAATAATTCAATCCACTGATTTGGGTCGCCCCCATCCCCGGAAAACCGCACTTTCTCCTTCATATCCTTAATGTGCATTAAATGATAACGATTTGGATAAGCTTCGAGATAAGCAATGGGATCGGCGCCCCCGGCCGTTGTCCAATAAATATCCATTTCAAAGAAAACGAGGCCTGCATCCGTTTGGTCGAGGATGAGGTTCAAAGGAATCTCACTATCCATTTCCTGCAACCCATAACCGTGATTGTGATAGGAGAATTTTAACCCCATCTTTTTAGCTTGCTCACCAATTTTATTGAATTCCTCTGCTACGGACTTATAACCATCGAGGGTCATTCTTTTTTCTTGGGGGATGGCGGGTATTCCAACATATTCAAAGCCAAGTAGGTCACCGGCCTCCGCAATTTCCTCCATATTTGTTTGTAGGGTCAACATATCGGTATGGATGGCGGTCGCCCTTATGTCGTTATCCGTTAAAATGGATTTTATTTCCTGGGGGGTATGTCCAAAATAACCGCTTCCACTAAATCCCAGGTTGGGGGTAATGGCCTTCCAACCCTCTTTTACGGAATTGGCACTAAATGGAAATGGTCCATAGAGTTCAACTTCTTTATATCCCATTTTGGAAAGCATCTCGATCCCACCCCTAAAATCCTTTTCAAGAAGTTTGGGTAGTGAAAACAATTGAACCCCAATACTTGTAAGGCTTTTACTTGCAAAGCTACCTATCGCTTTTCCTGGAAATAGGGAACAGCTAATAACTACTGCCGCCGTATTTTTAAGAAAATCCCGTTTTTCCATAATTGTATTTTTATTGTTGATTTCTCCATTTGTACACCATTCTTAACTATGACCTGTTCTTGCCTCGGAGGATGCTGAACCAATCGGGACAAGGCCAATGACGACCGTTATGGGTTTACAGGTGAAGTTAACGAAAACAAGCAGGATACACTTGGTGGGAGCTAGTTAAATTACGGGTCTTTTTCTGGTGTGCTTCAGTTACTTTAATTGCAATCGAAATCCAAATACGGGCAGGTTCCCTTGCATAAAATCCAGATCTTGAGCCCTTTTAAATCCAAGTCGCTCATACATCTTCCAGGCTGTTTTCATGGATTTTGTAGTGTGGATCACCATTGTTTCAGCATTGCTTTTTTTCCCTTTTTCCACGCAGTACTCCGTGAGCATTTTGCCTATTCCCAAACCCCTGGTTTTAGCATCCACCCCAAGCAATCTGAACCCGCAAGCGTTTTTTTCCTGGGTTGCGGTCCCTCCGGAGCCGTAATCCTTCATATCGTTAAAATAAACCACCGCCCCACCAATATTTCCTTGCTCCGAAACTGCGGCGAGCAATTCCACATTTTTATTTTCTGTTAGTTTGCCTACGTTCCTGAGCATTTCATAGTATTGGGGTTGTTCCTCTTTTTTGGGAAATCCACTGAGCGCGGAATAGACTTCAACCAATAACTCCCCAATGCGTTCAAATTCGGTCTCCTTTGCATTTCTAACGATGTAGTGCGTGTACTCTTTTATGATTTCTTTCTTTAGGGAGGTCGTGTTTAATTTATGATTGATTTCAATAAGCTGATGTAAAAAATCGTCCTTACCAAAAAGATTTTCCAAATGCTTGTGGAACAAGCGCCAAATCGACTGTAATTCGGGTTCCATACCTTTTCCTTTCGCAGTAAGCTGAATGAGTTTTGAACGATTGTCAGTTGGGTTGGGAAGTATATCCACGTAGCCCGCTTTTTCCAGTTCCCGAATCACATTTTTAACCGTTATCCTGCTGTAGGAAATATTTTCCGTTAGTTCCATAACGGTCAATGCCCTATTGGTCTGGCTTAATACATAGTATATGGGAAACCAACTGGACTTGAATGGAATCCCCATATTCTTATAAATGCTATCTCCTTCGAATTGCAGTTTCTCGTAGACCCTTCGCATTTGGGAGCCAATGGATAGGTATCCTAAATCTTCTAATCGCATAGCTTTAATTAATATCTCATAAAATTATGAAATAACTTTCATAAATAACAAATTTTTGTGAGGGGCAATTAATGGTAAAGAAGACATATGGTATGAAACGGTAGGCCCATTGTCATGTTTATTCAAATGATAAAATCCCACACAAGTGCACTTGGTGGGATTTTCCTTTAAACGGCAACAAGAACTTGTGCTTGATTGCGAGCTACTACTCGGCCTTATGCCGCAATGTTTTCTTTCCAGTACTGAAGTCTTTGGTTATCAAGGCCCGGTCATATTCTTCACCCAAGGTCGTGTACGCTACATAGGTGAGTGTGTTGTTCTCAATAGTGATGACCTGGAAGAATTGGGTTTGTTCGGCCGATTTGTCCAGGCGATAGCCCTGGGTTGCATAGGCTTTCATTTGTTCAGCATCTATCTCATACTGTTTAGGACCACTTACGGAGGTGACATAGATCGTACCGAGGTCACCATCATTTTCCGAATCAGTCGTTCGAATGGGCACATGACCTCGCGCATACGTGTGATCATGGCCATTGAGCACTAAATCCACACCATATTTGTCAAGAAGTGGTTTCCAGTTTTCACGTGCGAACTGGAAGTCACGTCCTTTTGCTGGTGAGAATACGGAATGATGGCAGGTAATGATCTTCCATTTAGCGGTGCAATTTTTCAGTTGCTTTTCAAGATACTCGGTTTGTTCTTCAAGCAGATCATTGGAGTTAAGGGCAATGATTCGTACATCCTGATAATCAACGGTATATACAGTCTCATGTAGTTTTGGGTCCAAATCCTTCTCCACCGGCAGTGTGAACTGTGGCCGCCATTGAATGGAAAGCTTCCGTGCCTCCCCCTTTTCGATGGATGAGAATTCGTGATTCCCAACAACGGGTATTGCCGTCCATTGGCTGTGGATAAATCCACCGGCTTTATACCATTCTGCCCATTCCTGGTCGCGATGGGCAGTATTGATCAGGTCTCCGGCATGGACCACAAATGAAGCATCGGGGGCAGTTTGATAGGCCATACGGATTACGCGGGACCAATGGGCGAGCACATCATTCTGGGCGTCACCAAAATATACGAATTGGGTTGGGGCATAATCAGGTTTTGCCGTACGAAACTGGATCCATTCAGACCAGTAATCGTTGCCATCCCCAACCCGATAGGCATATAGCATATCCGGTTTCAGCCCTTCGAAAACTACACTATGGTAGTGGACAATTAGGGAGGCGTTGCTTTTGTACAGACCCAAATCGAACGGTTCCGTTTTGGCAGCTATGGTCACCGCATCATCGGCAAACCCGGAATTCACTGTGGCCTCTGCGATTTGCGCAACCGCTTGGGTAATGTTGGTATCAGTGCGCCAGGTTACTGCTCGGCTTGTTGCCGGATCGCCATGGAACGTCAACATGATCCGATCGGGATCTCGGCTGGGAACCTCCCAATGGTGGAGACCATCATGATGATGTTGCGCAATAACAGGAACAACCGAGAGGCAAGCAAGGATGGCAACTCGTAATGCTAGATAATTGAATAGCTTCATTCTTTTAATTTCTTTATAGGTCCAACGTTCATTTTTTCGGGTCTAAACTAAAAATCTGAAAGACTTTCTGATTCTTAATGGAGTTTATTTCTTTGTTAAATATTTTACAGGCCCAATTCTTTGGGTCCACAATTTTGCCGATAATGGTCTTGTGTGGCGTTCCTCGCTTTTGTTGACAATATGCATAATACAAAGGGTTCAGCACAGCTTATTCCCCTTAAAATGCTTCCTCGGCCATTCCGTTGTTGAGCATGGCCGCTGCAATGGTTCCTGATGCCACGGCATAGGAGACGGCCCGCAATGGGCTTGCATTGTCCCCACAGGCGAAAACACCTTCCACCGTCGTTTTTTGAAAGAAATCTACCTTTATGAGTCCCTCTTCCGTCAACTCGCATCCCAGTTTTTCCGGAATTTTACAATGTTGTTCAAAATCTGGTCGTGCGTAGATTGCTTTGAGCTCAAAAGTGGAATGATCTTCAAAAACAATTTGATGGATATTTCCATTACGGTGTTCAAAAGAAGCAATCTTTTTCTCCACAATGGAAATGTCATGTTTCGTTATCTTTTCCATCTGTACTTGATTTAAGGTACTTTTTCCGTTAGTGAATAGGGTCAGATCTTTTGTCCAATTACTAATAAGTTGGGCATAATGGAATGCAGAATCCCCATTGGCCAATATGCCCGTTTTTTCATTTCTTACTTCGTAACCGTGGCAATACGGACAATGGATAACGGATTTTCCCCAACATTCTGCAAAACCGTTTATGTTGGGCATTAGGTCCTTAACCCCTGTGGCAAAAATGAGTTTCTGCGCCGTGAATATATCGCCTCTTTCGGTCGTTATTTCAAATCCATTGGTGGCTTTTTTTGCGTTTGTTGCAAGGCCCCCATAAAATTCAACGGTTCCATATTCTCTAACTTGCTGTCTGGCAAGCGCAGCTATTTCCTTCGGCATTTTTCCGTCCTGGGTAATGAAGTTGTGTGAATGTGGTGTCTGAGTATTGCAAGGTTGTCCGCTGTCTATGATCAAAACATTTTTCAATGCCCTGCCCAAGGACATTCCTGCCGATAGCCCTGAATAACTTCCGCCAACGATAACAATCTCGAAACTGGTGTTATCTCTCACATTTTATGGTTGTTCCCTATTGGTAAAGACAGTACAAATTGGTGCGGGTTTCCCATAGCAAGCGTATACGTTTCTTTTTTAATTCAAACCGGAAATACAATCTGCACATCTTCCTACCAACAAAAGGGAGACGGAATCTATGCGGTGCTCCGCAACCTCTGGAATAGGAATGCTAATGGACAGGCATTCCGTTTTGCCACAATCCCGACACTGAAAATGCGGATGGGTATCCATGTGTTGCAGGGGCGAACAACCATTGTTGTTACATAGCGCATACCATGTAAGTCCATCTTTTCCGGTAAACGAATGCAAGATCCCGTCATTTTCCAAACGCTCAAGAATTCGGTAAACCGTAGACTTGTTCATTTGGTGATGTAGCCGTTCCACCAGTTCCATTGTGGACAGGGCCATTTTGGTCTGCACAAATTCATTGAGCAATGCTTTGACCGACTTGGTCCTTCGAATTATTCCCATGCCGTAAATTTATTGCAACTGAGTTGCAATAACAAATTGTTTGTTTATTTTTGCGACTCAGTTGCAATTAAGACCATAAAAATACATGATGCGTAGTATAGGACAAATGGAAAAATTAAGTTATTCCGACTTCCTCGGAGTAGCTGCCAGTTGCCTTTGCGCCATCCATTGTGCCCTGACCCCTGTGTTCTTTGCCGCTAGACCGGTTTTGGAGACTACCATGGGTAAACATAGTCATGGCCCCGGTTTTTGGGCGCTATTGGATTACCTCTTTTTGGTTTTGAGTCTTGCCGCGGTTTGGTATTCCGCAAGGCATACCGATCATACGGGCGTTAAAAGGGCTTTATGGGGGGCATGGACCATTTTTGCCATTGGACTTTTATCGGAAACCTTTCATTTCCACTACGGCATGTGGTTCATGTATGCTGGTTCCATTACCCTGGTTGTAGCACATTTGTACAACCATCGCTATTGTAAAAAATCCAGGATGGAAGTCACCGCTGAAAACACTGATCAATGATACCAATCAACATCCTGGATGACAATGCCGCAATTGGCACTGATACAAGAGTATTACAGGACATTCACTTGAAAACCAAAAACCTCGCCATCTATCAACGGGGGATGGCACAATTGAAGGGAGAGCTTGCCCAAGCTGCCAAACGGCCAATGGAATGTCGGGCAAATGGTACGGTGGAAGAAATCATATTTTCCCTTAGCTCCTATTTGACCAATGTACTTCCGGGGCATGTGGGCCTATTGGGGGACATTTTAAATCTTTTGGGACTATTCGAACAAGTGACCAAAGTATCTTCTTTTCGCGTTTCACTGGCCACGGTCAGCACCAATATGTGCTCCAGGTTCCATGCGGACAACAATGAACTTAGAATGCTTTGCACCTATTATGGGCAAGGTACGTTATGGCTACCGGATCATGCCGTTGATCGAAAAGCCTATCTAACCGGAAAAGGCAACCAAAATATTGTGCCTGACGAAGGTCTTATTCAGCAGGTTGCCACCGGGGATGTAGTTGTTTTAAAAGGCGCCCTATATCCGGAATCAACCCCTGTCCTGCACCGTAGTCCAAACATTGAAAAAAACGGTGAAGAACGATTATTGCTTAGCATCGATCCCAATCAATCCCTAAATCTTCCGCTATGATATTCCTAAAACGACGAAGACGACGACAACTTTGCTTGCATGATGCAAAATTGACCGGATGAAAAAACGTAACCAAAAAAAATAGAAGTTCCCGTAGACAGGGAGCATTGGATGTTATAAAAACTTGTTGGATAATTAAGAAGATATGAAAACAGAAAAGAAACTCCCCGTAACGGTTTTGAGCGGGTTTTTAGGCGCAGGCAAAACCACTTTGCTAAACCATGTTCTCCACAACAAGGAGGGCTTGAAAGTTGCTGTGATCGTAAACGACATGAGCGAGGTAAACGTGGATGCGGAATTGGTAAAGAGCGAAAATACCCTTTCCCGTACGGAGGAAAAGCTGGTGGAAATGAGCAACGGCTGTATTTGCTGCACCCTTAGGGAGGATTTGATGGTGGAAGTTGAGCGTTTGGCCATGGAAAATCGATTTGACTATCTGCTTATTGAAAGTACGGGCATCAGCGAACCCGTACCAGTTGCCCAGACTTTTTCCTTTATCGATGAGGAAAATAACATTGACCTTTCCCGATTCAGCTATGTGGATACCATGGTTACCGTGGTGGATGCCTTTAATTTTTTCAAGGATTTTGGCAGCCCGGAAACCTTGATGGATAGGGACCTTACGGATATGGAGGGTGACTATCGTACCATTGTGAACCTATTGACGGATCAGATCGAGTTTGCCAATGTCATTGTTCTCAATAAAACGGACCTGGTGTCCGAAGACCATTTGGGAATCTTGCATGCGACCATTGCCAAGTTGAATCCTTCTGCCCGTATCATTGAATCCCATTTTGGAAAAGTAAGTCCCGGAGAAGTACTCAATACCGGGCTTTTCAATTTTGAAGAGGCGGAGCAAAGTGCCGGTTGGATCGAGGAACTCGTAAAGGAAGAGCATACCCCCGAAACTGAAGAGTATGGTATTGGTTCCTTTGTGTATCGAAGCAGAAAACCCTTCGATCCAGAACGTTTTTGGCAGTATGTACAGCATCGGTTTCCTACTACCATCATTCGCAGCAAGGGGTTGTTTTGGATTGCTTCACGACCTGAACAAGCCTTGGTATGGGGCCAAGCGGGTGGATCTTTAAGGACGGACGACGCAGGGGTCTGGTGGAGCAGTATGCCTTTTCAAAAGCGGGCAGAGTATTTGGTGTTTTTGGAGAATCAAGAACATATTGAATCAAATTGGGACAAAACCTTTGGGGACCGAAAAAATGAAATCGTCTTCATAGGTCAGGATATGAACGAAGCCGGTATACGCGCAGATCTTGATGCTTGTTTGGCTACGGACAACGAACTTGCCTCACGAAAATGGATGGTGGGATATGATGATGAATGGCCAGTGAATAGGGCATATGCATTGGAATAAAAAACAAACGTATTTTTGGACGATTTTGACCGCCACCAGTTTTAAAAAATCCTTGACTTAAGACAAATGACCAGTTTTTATAGATGCTTGATGCTTGGTAATCGGTGAAAAACCATCAACCATCAACTATCAACTATCAACTATCAACTATTAACCAGAACAAAGTCGGAAAAGCAACTGAATTTTTGCTTCTTTTCGTTTTTGTACCATCACCAATGATACTTTTGTTGAATTCTAAAGTTCGGGATAAGTGGAAAAAGTAAAAATTGGTATTATCAATGTATCGGACCGCGCCAGTCGTGGCGAATATGAAGATTTACCAGGTCAGGAGGTTCAGCGACTGCTAAAATTGTGGTTGTCCAGTCCGTGGGAAGCGGAGTACGCCGTCATTCCTGATGAACAGAACCTGTTGGAAAAGGAATTGATCGATATGGCCGATAACAAGGCCTGCAGTCTGATTGTAACGACAGGCGGCACAGGACCGGCCTTAAGGGATGTGACACCGGAAGCAACCATTGCCGTTTGTGAAAAACTACTTCCTGGATTTGGTGAGCAGATGAGGCAGGTTAGTTTGCAATATGTACCTACCGCTATTCTTTCCCGTCAAACTGCTGGAATCCGTGGAAGGACATTGATCATAAACCTTCCGGGCAAACCAAAATCCATTCGGGAATGTTTGGAAGCTGTATTTCCAGCCGTCCCATACTGTATCGATTTGATTGGAGGGCCTTATCTGGAATCAAATCCAGAAGCCATGAAGGTATTTCGGCCCGGTCAAGGTTTAAAGAAGAAGAGGTCATAATGACCTTTGAGGATAATTTGGAATGATGGAACGTTGTACATTTTTAATCCATGACTTTCACTTGACCTTAAGGTTCCTTAGGTTGGAGGGCGAATAGATTAATTGGACAAGAATCTTGAGTTTCTTCATTAAATGTATTCAGGGGACTTTTTGACAATAGTATTGGTAAAGCCCCGTACACAATGAAATAGGTTCGCCTAACATGAAAACCATAGTTCGGTATTTCTGGTCCACTATCCTGGTCGGTTTCCTTCTGATTAAGATTTCTGCATTCCACGTTTGCGAACATCACCATTCCTCGGAGCATTCCAAAACGCCCTGCGAGAATTGCCTGCTGGTTATTGATGCACTTGAATTGGAGGGAATTAGTACTCCAGTAGAAGGGCTCGAACTGTTCCGCCCAGAAATTCTTTCCGCGGAGAAGTTGGTTTTCGCCACCACGCGGTACAAAAACAAAAAAAGGATAGCCAACTTTTACTGCAGGCCTCCGCCCTTATTCTTTTTTTAAGATATCATTTCAAACATTTTCAGGATTTAGCTATGGTGGGTAGTAAGATTCATGCCTATGGGTCCATATCAATTTTATCCTAGCAGCTAATTCCAATTCAATACAAAGAAAAACCATAAATATGGTCGTATTGAATAAAAATTATTTTAATTTAGACCAATTTTAAATAACAACCTTTCAAATGAGAATACTACACCTAGGCTGTTTTATGCTGCTCTTTGCATTTGCAGCTAAAGCACAAGAAACTGCGTCAATTTCAGGAAAAGTCACCGATGAGAACAACCAACCTGTTTTTGGGGCTAACGTGCTTTTATTGGGGACGGGTAGGGGAACCTCGACCAATGCGGATGGTGAATTTACCATGAGCGATATCTCTGCATCAAACTATTTTATTCAAGTCAGCTATTTGGGCTATCAAAGTGTGACCAGGGAAATAGAACTGAACGCGGACACTACGTTGGATTTTGCTTTAACCAAAACTTCAGATCAACTTAATGAAGTGGTCGTAACTGCCGCCAATAGAAGGTTACAAAATGTTCAAAGGACTGCTGCCTCGGTATCCGTGGCAAATGCACAAGAAGTAGCCGACCTGCAGATTGGTAACATCAACGAACTTGGTCGTATTACGTCCAACTTCAGAACCTACGATGATGGAGGAGGCTCCTTTCCCCTCGTTTCCACAAGAGGTATTACCACTATAGACGCGACGCCGGTTGTGGGGGTGTATGTTGACGATGTGCCCCTTTTTAATATTTCTTCGTTTCCCTCATATTTCGGTGATATAGAACGTATTGAAATTTTAAAGGGACCACAGGGTACACTTTACGGCAGAAATTCAATAGGTGGGGTGATCAATATCATCAGTAAAAACCCAACGAACTATACCAAGGGATATGTAACTACTGGTTATGGCAACCTCAATCAATACGATATTCAAGCCGGAATCAGCACACCCCTAATAAAGAATAAGTTATTTGCCAAAATCAATGGTGGGCTTACCGCTAGGGACGGTTATATAGAAAACACTTTTTTAAATAACACGGACCTGTTAGGGAGAGAAGCCTATAATGGAAACCTAAAATTGACCTACGTGGCAAATGATAATTGGCTTTTTAAGCTTAATTCGGGTTATGAAAGAAGGGAAGTCAATGCCTATGCTTTTGTCGGTGGATTTGGAGCAACAGGAACGGTCATAGAAAATACCGTGAACAACAGCCCTTTTCAAGTTTCCCAAAATACCAATGGTCTTTATGTCACGGATATTTTCAACAATGCCTTCAACCTTAAGTTTACAAATGATTATATCAGAATTGAGGCGATTACCGCATATCAATATACCGATCTTAATAGAAGTGATGATGATTTTGATTTTTCTCCGGCAGATATCCAAGCAGTCGCTTCTGATATTACTAGATTATCGACCATTAGCCAAGAGATTCGACTGAGTTCTAATACCAAAAGCAAGTTGGACTGGATAGGGGGTCTCTATCTTTATTCAGTTTCGAATGAAAGTGATAGAAGGACGAGAAATGGGGCCGATAACATTGTATTCAACCCCTTTTTAACTCCTGAAGAAGTTGCCGATGCACAAGCCCAATTTCCCTACGACCAACTCTCGGACAACGAAGTTCGGCAAAAGGGGTTATCCCTATTTGGGCAGGCTTCGTATCAACTCACGGATAAACTGACCGCAACTGCCGGGTTACGATACGAAATTGAGGATAGCAGCTTGGAAGTCGACAACAGATTTGAACAAGATGGGCAAGATTTTGTTTACCCAAATCTGAACGCAGTGCCAATGGAATTTGATAAGGAAACTGAGTTTAGTGCTTTTTCCCCCAAGTTTAGCCTGGGCTATCAGGCCAATGAAAACTCATTCATATTCGCCAACGTAACCAGGGGATACCGTCCTGGCGGAGTGAACTCTTTTGTTCTTGATGAAAATCGAGCAACCTTTGATCCTGAATTTAGTTGGAACTATGAACTGGGTACTAAAAATACATTGTGGAACAATAAGGTAAAACTTAACGCCACGCTGTTTTACATCAATTACACAGATCAGCAGCTTTTTAATGTGATCGACCTTGCCACCTTTAGTATAGGGACAGAGAACATTGGTAATTCCAAAAGCTATGGTGTGGAGTTGGAAACGGAATTTATAGTAACCAAGGGACTTAGTCTCATGGGAAATCTGGGATACTTAAAAACAGAGTTTACTGATTATGAATACACATTTGTACAAACTTTATCTGAAGCTCCCTTTTTTCAAGAAGTAGCGGTGGACAACAAAGGAAATCAGCAAGTAATGTCCCCAGAGTGGAGCGGTAGCATTGGGGCCAATTATACCGCCAATTTGAACAAAAAGTGGAAAGGTTCCATTGTTGTGGACTATCAATTTCAGTCCGAAGTATTTTTCGATCCCGAAAATACTGCAAGTCAAGATGCGTACGGATTATTAAACGGCAGATTGGTTGCAGGTTCAAAAAATTTGGAATTTGCACTTTGGGCAAAAAACCTAACGGATGTAACCTACTTAAGCTATGGGTATTCAGTAAGTAGCTCCGGTATATTCGCTTCCTATGGCCTACCACAAACCTACGGTGCCACCGTAACCACAAAATTCTAGAACCATGCGTATGGCAGCCTACATTATACGATTTCTTTTGGCCCTCCTTTTTATTTACGCGGGGATAGAAAAGCTGTTCCTGCCTTACGACCCATCGGTGTTTAGAACGGATGCCGCGGAGGCCCATCCCTTATTTTTCACCTATTATGATTTATTGCAGGGCTCGGGCTATCTCTATTTTGTAGGCCTTTTTCAATTATTGTGCGGTTTATTACTGGTATTCCGGCGAACCTATCTCTTGGGCAGCATCATGCTGGTACCATTGCTACTTTGTTTGTTGATGACCCATGTGTTTTTTTCAAGATATCCCCCATTTATCCTATTTGATAGTCTAATGTTGGCGTTGAACCTTTTTCTCCTATTTGGAAGGTATAACGAATGGAAAACGGTATTGCTTAAAAAAGAAAACTCATGGATATGATGCGCTTGGTATTTGAAATATCATTTATGATTTTCTGGATATGCATGTTCATTATACGATACCCCTTTGCCCAACAAAACAAGAAAAATAACATTGTATCAGACAAAAAGGACGGTATTGAAAAATTTACCCTGGCCCTCACATCTTTGGGTATGTTGTTACTTCCCATTGTTTACGTGGCTACCCCGTGGTTCAGCTTTGCAGACTACCATTTGCCAAATGCTTGGGGAATTTTTGGTTTGATAATGCTTATTCCAGTAATGATGCTGTTCTATCGTTCGCACCGCGACCTTGGACAAAACTGGTCCGCCACCTTGGAAATAAGGGACGAACATACTTTGGTAAGCTCTGGAATCTATAAACATATTAGGCATCCCATGTACACCGCAATTTGGCTTTGGGTCATTTGCCAAGCACTTTTGTTGCAAAACTATATCGCTGGACTATCCGGGCTCATCAGTTTTGGGGTGTTGTATTTTCTAAGGGTTGCAAAGGAGGAGCAAATGATGGAAATCCAATTTGGCCAACAATACAAAGTATACAAACAAAAAACAAAACGTTTAATTCCCAAACTATTTTAATGGAAACAACGGAAAAAGATCTAGTTATTTTTGAAGGAGAGCGGGCCGCCAATTACGATAGTTTTGTACAACAGTGGATACCCAACTATGACTACTTCATGTCCACCTTTCCAAAACTATTGGCCAAGGCATCGGAAAAAACGATGTTGGCAGTAGGATGTGGTACAGGCAACGAACTGATTGCATTAAAGGAATTTGATGGGGAATGGTACATTATGGGAGTCGATCCCTCCCGCGAAATGATACACTTTGCCCAACAAAAGTTGGCTTCCTATGAAGAGGTTGAATTCCTTATTGGTGAAGTGGGGCAACTTGAAAACCAAAGACTTTTTGGTGCAGCTACGCTCATCCTAGTGCTACATTTTATCAAATACCCCAATGAAAAGCTGGCATTACTTAGGGAAATTCAAAAACGACTGAAACCCGGAGCACCCTTTGTTATCATGGGAATATTTGGAAATAGGGAACAGCTTAGGGGCAATCTTAAAGTTTTGGAATCCTTGTTGCCAAATGATTTGAGCGAAAAAGAAATTGAGGAACGACTGGAACGAATAACAAATTCCTTACACCGTACCTCAGAAGAAGAGTTACGGAAATTATTGGAACGTGCAGGTTTTAAATCGCCTACACGTTTTTTTCAAACCACTATTTATAGTGGATGGATTACACAAAAACTTACTAACTAAAAAATCACAAGTAAAGGCATAAAGTGAACCAAACCAAAGACCAAAAAGAATTTATCCTTAATGGCAACTTGACCAAAGTCATGTGGAAGTTGTCCTTACCAGCAATTTTAGCCATGGTACTCTATGGCTTGAATGCCTTTATGGATACTATTTATATTGGTCAACTGCTTAATGAAACGGCCCTGGCTGGTGTAGCATTGGCTTACCCACTCACCTCAATGGCTATGGGAGTAGGTGCATGGGTAGGAACTGGAGCAGGGAATCACTTGAGCGTGCTATTGGGCAAAGATGATAGTGAAGCCCTAAAAAAAATCATTCCAAATGCAACACTTTTTACCCTAATAAGTAGTCTTATTTTTGCCATTCCCTGTTACATTTTTGCTACTCCTTTGATAGAGATGATGGGCGGTTCGGGTGAGATTTTGGAATATGGTTTGCGCTATTTTAAGATTACGCTGTTGGCTTTCCCGCTCTGGGTCTTTGGCCTACAACTCAATATGATCGTTCGTGCGGAAGGTAAAATGATGACCGCCGCTGTATTTATGGCCTATGGCTTGGTGGTCAACCTTATTTTAACACCCTTGGCTATTATCTATCTGCATATGGATGTGGATGGTGCCGCATGGGCCACAAACATTGGAATGTTAGTGTATTGCGTGGTGGGTTATCTCTATTTTGTAAGGGGCAGCGCTTCCTTTGAGTCAAATATCAACGCTATTCTTTATGATGGCGAAGTCTTTAAAGCCATTCTGAAGTTAGGACTCCCTGGATTTATACTGAGCTTAATGGGCCTGATTCAGGCGATAGTGGTTTTTAATGCAGTTGTAGATTACGGCACGGATGAAGATTTGGCCTTTTTTGCTGCAGCCAATCGCATTCTACTTTTTTTAATGACCCCGTTATTTGGGTTGATGCGTGCCCTTCAGCCCGTTGTGGGGGTAAATTTTGGAGCAGAACAATACGGCCGAGTCAGGAAAGGCTTTTTTCTTTTCTGCAAAACCGGACTTTGGTTGGTCTTACCTTTCTGGTTGTTCCTGATGCTATTTCCAGAACTGGGTATTCAAATGGTACTTCCCAATAAGGCAATGTCAAACTCGGAACTAATTGATTTTAGGGTATATATGGCCATTATTCCTTTTCTCCCCTTTGTGTTTATGGCCCTAACCCATTTGCCTGCCATAGAACAGCCTAAATATGCCAGTATTATTGGAATAGCCAGACAATTGATATTCTATGTCCCAGTGATGCTTTTGCTTCCCAGGTGGATGGGCATTAGCGGGGTTTACTATGGTTCTACCTTGATTGACATTATGGTCACCCTATGGTTGGGCTATATCGTCTATAAAAGTTTTCAGGGATTGGGGAATGAAAAACTGCCTCGGGTCCAAGCGAATGATGATGATACGTAAAACAAGAAACCATCAATAACGTATAACAACGAAATACTATGAAACTAGAAATTAAAAACCTTTCAAAAACCTATCCCAATGGGGTACAAGCCCTTAAAAATGTTTCCCTGAGCGTTGGTAAGGGCATGTTTGGACTTTTGGGCCAAAACGGTGCGGGAAAATCGACTTTAATGCGCACTATCGCAACCTTACAAGATCCGGATTCAGGTGCTATTCGTTTTAACGAAATTAATGTTCTAAAAAGCCCAGAAGCACTAAGAAAAACACTTGGATACCTTCCGCAGGAATTTGGGGTATACCCTAATGTAACGGCGGAAGAGTTGCTAACGCATATCGCCGACATGAAAGGTATAGTACATAAAGGGGAACGAAAGGAGACGGTGGAGGCCCTGTTGCAAAAAGTGAACCTCTATGATGTTCGAAATAAAAAATTGGATGGTTATTCCGGCGGGATGAAGCAACGCTTTGGTATTGCCCAGGCCTTAGTGGGCAATCCAGAATTGATCATTGTCGATGAACCTACGGCGGGTCTGGACCCTATGGAACGTAATCGTTTCTATAACTTATTGTCGGAATTGGGAGAAAATGCCGTGGTCATATTGTCCACCCATATTGTAGAGGACGTCAGTACCCTTTGTTCCGATATGGCCATTATTGGAAATGGTGAGGTAGTACTGACCGGTAAACCGGATGAAGTGCAAGAGGCCATGCGGGGGAAACTCTATGAGATGCCCATTAAAAAAGATCAGCTCACAGCGTATCAAGAAAAATTTAAGGTGATTTCCCAACGTTTTTTTGCCGGTAAATTGATGATTACGGTGATGGCAGATGATATGCCTTCCGGAGGGTTTGATATCAAAGCGCCATCACTGGAGGATGCCTACTTTAAAATCTTAAGCGAAAACTAAAATGAAAACGATAGTATCCATACTAAAAAACGAGCTTAAACAGCGCATATTCAGTTGGGTGACTCTTATTTTCTTTCTCATGTTGGCGTTTCAAATGATATGGTACACCAAAGGTTCATTCGATTTTTTCGCCAATGAAGGGGTACTAATGAATGCCTCCAGTATACTGTACCGCAACTACGCTGCAATGGGCATGCTAATGATTATTATCATTGCCATTGCCACAGGCGGGGTCCTTTATAAGGATATAAGATATAAATCCGCGCAATGGACATATGCCATGCCTATTAGTGACAAACAGTTTTTTGTTGGTCGGTTTTTGGCCGCCTTCCTGTATCTGGTCATTCTAAGCACGGGTATGATTTTAGGGCATTTGTTGGTGCCTTATTCCGGTATAGGGGAGGCAAGCCGTTTTGGTCCTACACAATGGGGACCTTTATTTCACGGTTGGATCATGTTTACCGTTCCCAATCTGTTTTTCTATGTGGCCCTGGTATTCTTTTCCATAGTATTTACCAGAAAAATTGCAACCAGTTATTTGGCCGTTTTTTTGGTGGTCATCATCTTTTTAATTGCACAGACCTCTTATGAGACCGGTGGTGGTGATAATATAATAGCTTATATTTTGGCCGATTCCGGCGGGTATGTGGCTGCACAGCACTACACGGAATTATTGACACCTGCACAGAAAAACACGGAATCCTTTACCTTTTCCGGGTATGTTTTACAGAACAGGCTGCTTTGGATGGGTCTGGCCCTTATACTAGCTATTGCCTCATATATAAGGTTTTCCTTTAAATATTTTATACAGGCGGGTACCGATAAATCAAAAAAAATCAAGGAAAACAAGAAAGCTGTATTTTCTGCTGCATCCATAAAATTGCCTGAGGTGGTGAAACAATATCGGGTGCCCAATTTTTTGACCAAACTATGGTCGCTCTCAAAATTGGAACTCATGAACATTGTTCGTCCTACCTCCTTTAAAATAATTCTAGGGATTATTTTATTGATGGTCTTTATGCAAAACGTTACTTGGAATGCTGCCTACTATATTGGTAATGAACATCCCATTAGTAGCAATATGACCTTTTTTAGACTGCAATGGGGTGTTTTTGTGAATATGCTGATCATGATTTGGGCAGGTGAGCTGTTTTTTAAGGACAAAACGGTGAATATCTGGCAAATAACGGATTCTTTGCCCGTACCCGTTTGGGTAACCCAACTTTCTAGATTGGCGGCCGTTATTGGACTATCTTTTATCCTAAGCCTAAGCTTTATTGCGGTTTCACTGTTTACCCAGGTATTGTTGGGCGGTGCTTCCTATATAGAATTGGGAAGGTTTATGGAAGACCTCTTACTCTACCGCTGGGCTTTTCTAAATTTTGTGCTTTGGGCCTCGTTGGTGTTTTTTGTCGGGGCTTTAACCAGTCATCGAATACTCACCCATCTCCTTTGTGTTGGCTTTTTTATTTTCTTAATTGTTTCCTTTGATATGGGTATTATTGAAGACTTAAGGCTCGGTTATGGCTTTACCCCCGGGATAGAGGATTTTTCCGAAACAAGTGGGTATGGCATATTTCAACAGTCGGCCAATTGGTTCTTCTTATTATGGCTGGCATTGGGCATTAACCTGGTTATGGCTGGCGTTTGGCTATGGAAACGAGGCTCGGACAAAAAATGGAGAAACCGACTTTCCTTAAAGAACATGCAACTCGGTTTGGTTTCCAAAGTTGTGATGGTGGCGTTTGCAGGCCTATTTTTGTTTTTAATGTCCTTCATCACCAAAAATGTTTATGACAACGGAAACTTTGTCCCAGAGGCGGAAGAAGAAAGGTTGGATGCCGAGTATGAGAAGAAATATAAATACTTGGAAACCAAACCGCAACCCAAATATAAAACGGTAGCACTAAAACTTGACCTTTTCCCTTTGGAAAGAAGGGCTGAATTTTCTGCCGATATTACGCTGAACAATGAAAAAGGGGCAGACACCTTGTTTCTGAATACCAAGGATTTTGCCCAATTGACCAACGTGAAGCTCAACGGACAGGAATTGACTATCGCAAAGGCGGACGCCGAGCAAAACCTGACGGCTTATCATGTTCCGAAAGCCATACAAAAAGACAGTTTGTTGCAGCTTTCGTTAGCAGGAACAAAGCAATATGTAGGTTTTGTACAGAGTGATTTTCAGGCAGATTTAACAAACAAGGGAAGCTTTGGCAGTGTACAGGAATTTTTGCCCGTAATTGGTTATGATAGCGACAAGGAATTGTTGGAAAACCGTAAACGCCAAGAACAGGGCCTCACCCGGTTGGATTCCAGAATGGCAAGCATAGACGACGCCTTCGCTTTAAGGCAGAATGCTTATGCCACAGATGCCGATTGGGTGACCGATAAGTTGATCATCAGTACGGAAGAAGGACAAATACCGTTTGCAGCGGGAGTTTTACAAAAAATGGAAACCAAGAATGGCCGGACCGTAGCGACATATATGGTGGATAGCCCTCGAGTGTTCAATTGGTATGTAGGTTCATCGGATTATACCGTTTTCCAGGGAAAAGCAGACAAGGTAGCTTATTCCATTTTGTACAAACCTACACATGCTTTTAATATAGCGCTATATCAAGAAGCTATTAAAAAAGGGGTTGCCTTTATGGAAACCAAATTTGGTGCAAATGCAGTTGAAAATCAGTTACAGTTGATAGAAATACACCGTTGGCAAGACGACAGATATACTTTCGCCAACACCATTGCCCTTTCCGAAAAAGAAGGATGGGTGGCAAATACCGAAGGCTTACAGGAAAAAGCCTATATCTACCAAACTATTGGTAGTGAATTGGCCAAACTATGGTTGCAAAAAAAGCTGACCATTGCCAATGTGCAGGGTGCGGATATGTTTACATTGGGTTTACCGGAGGCCCTGGGCCTACAATTTGTAAAAGGGAATTTAGGTAAAGAGGCGGTTGATTTGCTTATTGAAAAGAAAACCGACAAGTATGCCAAGGACAAAAACAACGAACCCAACACCGAACCCGTCCTAATCTATGCGGATGGTACGGATTATATGGAAGAGAATAAAGGAGCCATTGCACTGTATGAAATGATGGAATCCATAGGCGATCAAAAGTTTAATACGCTACTTAAGGAATTTGGAAATACAGATCCTGAAAAGCCCAAGGTTTTTAAAGACTTTTACCAAAAAGTATTGAATGCGGTTCCAACCGCTGAAAAACAAAGGTTTAAACAACTGTTTGAAACCACGGATATCCTCTAAGCAAATCATGGATATGTAGCATCAAAAAATAGGATTTATAAAATTGAATTGTCTTGTAAAACTATTGTTTTCCGGGACTATCACGGTAAAAACCGCACAATGTACTTGAATGTCCCATTCTAGGCCTCATTGAATACTTTCATTAATAGACCTTTTATGGGATAGCGCTCATGTAATGTCCAGGAACCTATTTTAATAATTTTGTTTTTAATTGCCATGCAAGTGTTTTGGCCCGTATTACTCCCTTGATCTATTTCCGTCTTTCTGGACAATGATTGAATAGTACTCTTAGCGGCATCAATTGACTACCCTATGTATACGATTTGTCCCCAACTTTGTGGACTTATAATGAACAGATTCGGAAACCCTCAAAACTTCGTACAATGGAAACAGTACATCTCCTGAATACGCTTGGCCAAAAACAATTAAGGTTCTTATGTGAAGAAATAAAAAACCGATGTGTGGGAAGCAAGGAAAACCTAATGGCTACCCAATATTTTGAGAGACAACTAAGGGCCAATGGATGGGAAATCGAAAAACAGTCTTTCGATGCTTTTGATTGGGACAGTGGACCGGCACACATAATATCCAATGAGGTGAACATTGAGGCTAGTTCCAGTCCGTATAGCGAAGCGTGTGATGTCCGTGCGGAATTTCTAACGGTTTCCACCTTAGGAGAACTGGAAAATTTGGATGGCAAGGGCAAGATACTCATACTAAAAGATGAGTTGACCTTAGAGCCCTTAATGCCGAAGAACTTTGTGTTTTACAATCCGGAGTCCCATCAAAAAATAATACGGGCGTTGGAAAACAGTAGGGCGGCAGCACTTATTTTTGTTGCCAATTCCACATCACAGTATCCCAATGGGGAATATCCTTACCCTATAATCGAGGATGGTGACTTCAAGATTCCTTCCGTTTATATTTCCGAAAAGGACGCCCATAATCTTTTAAAGGATGATCCCGAACAACTAAGGTTGATTTCAAAAACTGCCAAGAGTCCCTCCCAAGGCCATAATATCATTGGGAGAAAAGGGAACCCCAGAGGCAAAAGGATTACCATTACTGCCCATATTGATGCTAAAAAAGGCTCGCCCGGGGCACTGGACAATGCCACGGGTGTAACCTCACTTTTATTGTTATCAGAGCTTTTGAAGGAGTATCAAAAAGAGAATATGGTCGAGTTGGTCGCCCTTAATGGAGAGGATTATTATTCGGTACCCGGTCAGATGGTTTTTCTGGAACAAAAACAGGGAGACTTCACCGATACCATGATCAATATTAATATCGATGGGGTCGGCTACCATAAGGGTAATACCTTATTGTCCGTTTTTAATCTGGCCGAGAACCATGCCAAGGAGGTGGACTCCCTTTTTGCCACCTACCCAGATATTGTTTTGGGAAGCCCATGGTACCAGGGGGATCACAGTATGTTCATTCAAAATGGGATACCGGCCATTGCCCTAACTTCGGAGTGGTTGCTAGAGAACATACGGACCCAAAGGATAACCCATACCGAAAGGGATACGATAAACATGGTCGATGTCACAAAACTGTCTGAACTGGCAATAGCATTACAAGCGTTCATATATAAGTTGTAGGTGTGCAATCATCTTGTGTGCCGAAATGTGTGGTCGATTCCATTTTTTGACAATCAAATGTGGGGATGGGCAAACAGTTTAATGACCAAAATTCCCGACAATATCAAAGCGATGCCCATAATTGAGGGAAGGCCCAATGATTCTCCAAACCTAAAATATCCGATAAGGGCCATCGCAACTATTCCTGCACCGGACCAAATGGCATAAGTTATACCCATGGGGAATTCGTTCAAGGTTTTGGATAAAAAATAAAAAGCGGAACCAAAGCCCAAAACCGTTAATAACAAAGGTAATAGTTCAGTAAACCCTTCCGTTGTCTTAAGTGCTGTAGTCGCCAAAACCTCGGATACAATTGCCAGTGCCAAATAGATCCACTTCACTTTAAATATGCTGTCTTTGTGCCATTTTTAAATTCTTCCGGCAAACAGTGAAGTTCCACAACAGTATAACCAAGTTTGGCCAAAAAGGTCACGGACAGCTACCTGATGTTCGGTTCTACATTACTCCTAAACAAGAAAAATTCGAAATCTTTGGTGGTATTTCCGGGCGTATTGTCAAAGGTCATGATCCATCACTAAATGCAATACACAAACATCGCAATGGAACCATAGCGGCAACTGACTATTAGGGGGTATCCCTGGTACTATTCAATCCTTCTCGGTATTGTGTGGGTGTCAAATCGGTGATTTTTTTGAACAAACGTGCAAAGTAGGAAGGCTCATAAATGCCCATTTTAGCAGCAATTTCACTAATACTTAGCCCAGTTTCCTCTAAAAGTACCTTAGCCTCCAATACCAGTGCCTCATTAATCCATAGAATGGGCGATTTTCCTGTAGTCCTTTTCAATACCTTGTTGAGATGATTGGGTGTTATTCCAATCAGGTTGGCATACTCCGAAGTTTTGTGGAATCTTGCAACATGCTTGAACAAAAGGTCTTTGAACTGATAAGTGATGTTCTGGTATCGGTCTATGGGGTCGGGCTTATTGGCGATGTCCTGGTAATATAGCTCATAGAAAAAGGACACCACGTAGGATATGACCAATTTTGATCTTTTAAATCCGAACCGTCCATATTCCGTTATCAATCGATTTAGGAGGTTCGCTACAAATGGGTTGGTCGTGGAGCCCGAAAAATACGATTGCGAATAGGGCAATAAAAACTTAAAGGAACCGACATCGTTCCGTGATATAAACCGACCGCTCAAAAGGTTTGGTGAAAGACTGAGAAAAAATCCCTTTGTTTTTGGATCCACCCATTCTATCGAGGAGATATGGTACGCCGGCACTACCAAACAGTCCCCTTTTTTAACGGTGTACCTGGTAAGGCCTTTGGTCATACAAATTGTGCCATCCGTCAAGAAATAGATGCAATGCGTAGTCGCCCTACTGGCCGAAATAGGGTAGGTGACCAAGTGCATCAATTCCTCCAGCCGCCCACAGAAGAACGATTCGTAATCCTTTTTGAAATAGGTCCGGTTTTCCGATGTGGTCAGCGTTTGGTTGTCTATGAACTCTTTGTTCGTGTAAAGCTTAACAGTGTGCTTGTTCATTTCAAAACCGGTATAAATCAATCATGGCAAAGCTAACGGAAAAACAAATTCAAAATGTTTTTTGGGATACTTTGGGAAATGACTTTGTCCATAGTATTTAAGGTATTATCCCTATGTAATGGCGATGTTTCTATGATGTGACACAGTGCATTTTTCAATATATTTTTCCATTCCCTTGGGAATATGCGCCTGATTCCAGTTCTCACCCGCAAATTCAATAAGGTCACGCTCGGTATTCCATTTGGAGATCATTACAAACTCGTCAGGGTTCCAAATGGTGGGGCCAGCTATTTCTAGAGAGATTAGACCCTTGAACCTTTTCACCAAGGGCACGGAGACTTCCTTGAATTTGGTTTCAAATTCAATTTGCAGGTTAGAAGGTATGGATGCCTTAAATATTCTTATTATCATTCTTTAAAATTACCACAAACAATTATTTGATCCAAAATCGTATTCATTGTGCCTGTCTTGGAAGTAGGCAAATAGGAAAACTTGTTTTGGAGGAAAGGCAGTCACATAAACCTGCGGGTGGGTCGAACGAAACGGAAAGATTCACAAACTTTGAAAAAAGGTTCCTTAATGAAACATTAGAAAGCAAAATAGCATCGTACGTTCAATCAGAGAGCGGGAAAACAAAAACTTTGTAAAATCGATTATTGTTCTTCTTTAAGAAATGTCCCTATTCCAAATATTCCTTAAGGGTTTTACCGGATGAAGACCGTCTTAAGCGTAGCAGGGCCTTGGCCTTAATCTGTCTTATCCTTTCCTTGGTGATGTTCAAGTTTGTGCCTATTTCATCCAGTGTCAAAGAATAATTCACCCCAATCCCAAAATACATCTTTATAATGTAGGCCTCCCGAGAGGATAGGGTTTCGAGCAATGTGTCTATTTCGGATTCCAACGAGCCCTTAATAAGTTTTTTTCGGGACTGTTGGAACTATCTGAACGCATCTTATCGTGCAAATTCAATGAACCATCTCCAATATTCAAAGATTGGTCCATTGACATGGGCCAAGAAGAGTGTTTAAGACAGAATTGAATCTCGTCCATTGAGATATCGATTAATTCTGAAACCTCTTCAGCAGTAGGTGGTCGTTGGTGTATTTGCTCAAAGTGGGAAGAAGCTTTTTTTATTTTGTTTATTGCACCTATTTTATTAAACGGTAATCTGACCATCCTCGATTTTTCAGCGAGTGCCTGTATTATTCCCTGACGTATCCACCAAACCGCATAGGAGATAAACTTGAACCCGCGTGTTTCGTCAAATTTTGTTGCCGCCCTGACCAATCCAAGATTCCCTTCATTGATTAGGTCATGAAGGTTAAGTCCTTTAGATTGGTATTGTTTCGCCACAGAGACCACAAACCTTAAATTGGCCAGGACCAATCTTTCCAAAGCCTCAGTGTCGCCTTGCCTGATTCGAACGGTCAAATGAACCTCTTCCTCAACGGTT
The DNA here is from genome assembly GCF_023016285.1 of Muricauda sp. SCSIO 64092. Classification (GTDB taxonomy): domain Bacteria; phylum Bacteroidota; class Bacteroidia; order Flavobacteriales; family Flavobacteriaceae; genus Croceivirga. Next base: position 5,532,930 of record NZ_CP095413.1, on the reverse strand, counting down.
ACCATCGGAATGCGCGCAATATCATTGAGATATTTGGTCAGAGAGGGACTGTCCCTATTTGTAATCTGTTTCGATATCGAAAGTGGTTTCATATTTTTTACATTTTCGTTACGACCTTGTCCGAACGTAGATCAAATTCCCGCTTCCCTTTGGATTTTTTCTGGATACAATTTCAATTTGATCCAAGGATTTGACCAGGGGTGTCAGTTTCCGAAAACCGTAGTTCCTTGGGTCAAAATTGGGTTGCTTTTTTTGTATGAGCGTCCCCACTTCCCCCAAGAATGCCCAACCTTCCTCATCTTCCACATCTGAGATAGTGGCAAGGATAAGTTCAATGACCCTTGGGGTGATGGTATCAACTTTATCTTTATCACTTTTCCGAGGGGTACTGGATTCCCCTACATGGTTTTTTTGCAGAATTTCAAGATATATGAACTTGTCACAAGAAACTATAAAAGGGTCAGGGGTCTTTTTCTCTCCAATGCCAAAAACCGTCATGCCCGCCTCTCTCAACCGTATGGCCAATCGTGTAAAATCACTGTCACTGGAGACCAACGAGAAGCCATCTACCTTACCGGAATACAGTATGTCCATGGCATCTATAATCATTGCACTGTCGGTTGCATTCTTACCTGTGGTGTATCCGTATTGTTGGACCGGTGTGATCGCATTTTTTAAGAGGACATCCTTCCATTTCGCCAAACTTGGTTTTGTCCAATCCCCATATATCCTTTTAATGCTTGGATTTCCATATTTGGCGATTTCCTCCAACATTTCCTTGACATATTTGGAGGGAATATTGTCACCGTCTATTAAAACGGCAAGGTTCAAATCTTTATCCATAAAATTATTCCTCCTGTTTTTTTTAATACTGATTTCGATAGATGGCCTTAGCCAACTTATCCCTTTTTCGCTTGGATTTTTTGGTAAACTCCTGATCACGCTTGATACGTTTCAACTGCTGGGTATTCCGTACCTTGTTCTTATATCTTTTCAGAGCTCTCTCAATGTTCTCTCCGGGAACCCTTTTGATTATCAGCATATCTTCTCTCGTTTATTGTTATCAAATGGACAAGACCATTTTAAAGAATCATTTTTTCAAAGTTCTTCCCATTACGCCCAGGAAATGGACGTTCCCCGATAAACCAAGCCTTGGACTTTGGCCCTTATGGCATTTGAAACGTTAATATTGGTTCAAGCAGAAAATAACTAAGAAGCGGTCCTTGGGAATTGAAAATAGGTGAAGGAGAGGGCTATCTTTTTTATTTAAGGATTGGAACAATAGTTGTCCATGATCCGTGATTTGTTGTAAAGGAAAGGATTTAAATCCGAACCGCTCTCTTTTATCCTTTTTATTTTTCATACAGCCAGTTTCTCTTTCATATCACACCGGCAGCTGAGTATTTGCAAATTAATCCGCTATGGAAATTTTAATCCAAGTGCGGTTTATACTTTAAATGCTTATTCTTAACATTTAACATAGTATTGGGGCACGCTGCTGAATTTAGTGGTATGTTCGCAAGGTTTAAGTTTATAAAGCGCGGATTATTTGGTCTTCACAGATTCTCAATTTATTTTCGACGCTCTCGTTTCCGCCAAGTATTTTTAAGCAAAACCAGGGATGAAGATGACCAATCAGATAGCACTGTCCTTATTATTTCTGACCTCGTTTTCCATTTCGGTTTCACAGGGATTAACACGGATCGAACAAGTTGAAGGGATTTATCTGGGACGTGTTGAGGGAGGGTATTCGTTTTGTTGCAAAACAGCACCAGGAATTGAAGAGATAGTCGTCTTTGATGAGATTCTATCGGTCATATTTGAAAGATATCCGTTGCACATGGATGAACATGTTGGGGAAAATTTCATGATTTCATTTGTTGAGAATGTTATTGTGAGGAACAGTGGTAGTGAAGAGATATCAACTGTAATAAGGTTACAAAAGCTTATGCCAGGGCAACATCCTCAAGAATGAACAGGTTATGATGGATAAACTTATTTACTATTTGTTGCTTGTGCCAATATCGCGTTTGCCACTTTTTGTGTTGTACGGCATTTCCAATGTGCTGTACTTTATCATTTACCGAATATTTAGGTATCGAAGGACCGTGGTAAAAAATAATTTGACATGTTCCTTTCCTGAAAAATCGGTAGCCGAGATACGTGGGATTGAAAGAGCTTTTTATAGACATCTTGGCGACCTGATCGTGGAAAGCATAAAAAACTTCACCATTTCCGAGGCCGACTCCAAGAGGCGTATGAAAATTGTCAACGTAGAATTGTTGGAACACTATTTCCACAAGGGACAGAGTGTTGTTTTGGTAGGGGGCCATTACAACAGTTGGGAATTGTTCGCGCTTGCTGTTGCAGGACAGATCAAACATACCCCCTTGGCCCTTTATTCCCCTTTAAAGAACAAGTTTTGGGAAAAAAAGATTACTGAAAGTCGTTCCAAATATGGACTGCATATGTTGAATATCGATTCGGTTCTTCAAAAAATGAAAATGCAGAAAGAAGAGCAATTTGCGGTGATTTTTGGAAGCGATCAATCACCGAGAAAATCGCAACTAGCCCACTTCACCACATTTTTAAACCAGGAAACGGCGGTAGCTTACGGTGCAGAGAGAATGGCAAGGGAATTTGACATGCCCATCATTGCAGGCTCAAACTTAAAAGTAGCGCGTGGGCAATACAAAGTAGTTTTTACACTTATTTCCGATAATCATTGCAAACTAAAGCAAGGGGAAATCACAAAAGGTTTCACAAAACAATTGGAAAAAGATATTTTGAATGCCCCACAGTACTGGTTGTGGACCCATAAACGTTGGAAACACGATAAATCGGAGCATGAAGTCAATCGGATAATATAATAGTGGTTCAACTATTTTCACCGGGACCAAGGTCTCGGAAAACCTTCATTTTATAGTACTTTTTTCATCCTTTTTTCTTCATTTGAGTTAACTAAAGATTTCTTAAAGCCCATATACGATTGTTAAATTTTTGTAGTTTTACATTTAAATGAAAGCCATTTTTCATAAAATAATGTCCCTTTTATTGGCAGGGATAGTGTTGTTCTCCACGATGTCTTTCACCTTGGATATGCACTATTGCGGAGACCACTTGGTGGATTTTAGTTTCATGCAAAAAGCAGAGACCTGTATGATGAAAGCTGAGATGACCAAAACCTCAGGCCAGTGTTCCATAATGGAAATGAAAATGAACTGCTGTTCCGATGTGGAAGTTGTCTTTGAGGGGCAGGATGACCTAAAAGTATCCTTCGACCAGCTTTCTTTGGACCAACAGATTTTTCTTGCCTCTTTCACTCATTCCTATATCAACCTTTTTGAAGGCTTTGACAAAGAGATAGTCCCTTTCAAGGACTATTCCCCACCTCCTCTGATATGGGATGTACAAGTGCTACACCAGACTTTTTTAATTTGATTTTTAGACAGTGATCTTATTGCCCTGCGGTTTTAAGCGCTGGGCTCGTTTTGTTGTGTTCTGTTTTGAAAATACCACAAAACAACCTATTTGTTTAACTGTCTAATTATCACTTTCCATGCTGAACAAAGGCATAAAATTTCTAATAGAAAACAAACTCATTGCGGTACTGATGCTCTCGTTATTTGTGGGTTGGGGTATCGTGAATGCACCATTTGATTGGGAAACCGGTATACTGCCAAGTGACCCCGTAGCAGTGGATGCCATACCGGATATTGGTGAAAACCAACAGATTGTTTTTACCAAATGGGATGGTCGTTCGCCACAGGACATTGAAGACCAAATCACCTATCCGCTAACTACTTCCCTATTAGGAATACCAGGGGTAAAGACCATTCGTAGCTCTTCGATGTTCGGGTTTTCAAGCATCTATATCATTTTTGAGGAAGATATAGAATTCTATTGGAGCCGTAGCCGTATTCTCGAAAAACTAAACTCATTACCAAGCGGCTTGTTGCCTGAAGGTGTCAATCCTGCCTTGGGACCAGATGCCACGGGCTTGGGCCAGATTTTTTGGTATACGCTGGAAGGCCGGGACAAAGAGGGCAATGTTACCGGAGGATGGGATTTGCAAGAACTTCGTAGCATTCAGGATTACTACGTTAAATATGCGCTGTCATCCGCTAGCGGCGTTTCGGAGGTAGCGTCTATCGGTGGTTATGTCCAAGAATATCAGGTGGATGTAAACCCAGAATTGATGCGCCAATATAACATCGGTCTGGCCGATATTGTAAAGGCCGTAAAAGAGAGTAACAGGGACATTGGCGCACAGACTTTGGAAATGAACCAGGCTGAATACCTTGTTCGGGGTCTGGGTTATGTGAAATCTATTGTCGATATCGAAAACGCAGTCGTTACTTCAGAGAATTTTACTTCTATCCGAATTAAGGATGTTGGGAAAGTCAGCTTGGGGCCAGCAACCCGCAGAGGCATTTTGGACAAGGAAGGTGCCGAAGTTGTGGGCGGTGTGGTCGTGGCACGCTACGGTGCAAATCCGTTGCAGGTCATCAATAATGTCAAAGACCAAATTGCCGAAATCTCTTCAGGTTTACCTACAAAGGAACTATCGGACGGCCGCAACTCACAGGTTACCATTGTTCCCTTCTATGACAGGACCGAACTCATACAAGAAACTCTGGGAACACTTAAAGAAGCTTTGACGTTGCAGATATTGATTACGGTACTGGTCATCGTGGTCATGGTCTTTAATCTAAGGGCTTCGGTTTTGATTTCAGGATTATTGCCGGTAGCCGTTCTAATGGTCTTTATCTCGATGAAATTTTTTAACGTAGATGCAAACATCGTGGCCCTTTCGGGTATTGCCATAGCCATAGGGACAATGGTTGATGTGGCCGTTATCCTCACCGAAAACATTATAAGGCACATGGCCGATAATCGAGAAAAAGGGAGTAATGCGCAATTACCCATTAATGCGGTGGTTTACGATGCCACGGCAGAAGTTTCCGGGGCCATATTGACCGCTGTACTTACGACTATTATCAGTTTTATCCCAGTATTTACAATGATAGGTGCCGAAGGAAAACTATTCCGTCCGCTGGCGTTTACAAAAACAATGGCATTGGTAGCTTCAATTATCATTGCCCTTTTCCTTATACCCCCATTTGCAGCATCTATTTTCAAAAAACAAAATCTAAAACATTGGTATCGATATGCCATTAACACAGCCCTGATCATTACAGGAATAGTTTTCATCTTTTTGGGGTACTGGCTGGGATTGGTATTGGTAGGTTTTGGCATCATTACAATCCTTACTTCTTTAGGGATGCTTTCTCAAAAGCGATTCAACCTGGCCACCATCGTATTATCGGCCGCCACTATTGTATCTCTTCTTGCGGTGTATTGGCGCCCATTGGGTTTTGACCGAAGTGTACTAATGAACCTGATTTTTGTGAGTATCATTTCCTTTGGTCTTTTGGTTACATTCTGGGTGTTCCGACATTGTTACACCCGTATTCTTAGGTGGGCATTACGAAACAAATTGCTGTTCCTATCCGTCCCAACACTAATTGTCATTTTCGGGGTATTGATTATGCAGAATACGGGCAAGGAATTTATGCCCTCCCTCAATGAAGGTTCTTTCCTGTTGATGCCAACATCGCTTCCGCACGCAGGGGTCGAAGAGAACAAACGGGTATTGCAGCAATTGGATATGGCCGTGGCGACCATCCCGGAAATTGAAACAGTGGTAGGGAAAGCGGGCAGAACCGAATCCGCCCTTGACCCTGCACCGCTATCAATGTACGAAAACGTCATTCAGTATAAGCCGGAATACATGCTGAACGAAAGCGGAAAACCCCAACGATACAAAGTAAACGATGATGGGCTGTTCATTCTTAAAAATGACAAGCTTATCATCAACCCGAATAACGATATAGCCGATGACGGCGATTATGAAGCTTCCCAATTGCAAACATCCGCGACAAGAAACGAATTGATTCCCGATGATGATGGTGAATACTACCGCAACTGGCGACCCGAGATTGAAAGTCCGGACGATATTTGGAATGAAATCGTTCGGGTCACGAAATTGCCAGGCGTAACTTCAGCACCCAAGTTACAGCCCATTGAAACACGATTGGTGATGCTCCAAACGGGAATGCGTGCGCCTATGGGCATCAAGGTAAAAGGACAGGACTTACAGGAAATCGAGGCATTCGGGCTTCAACTCGAAGAAATTCTTAAACAGGCCAAGGGTGTTAAGGAACAAGCCGTTTTTGCCGACCGTATTGTTGGCAAGCCTTATCTGCTTATTGACATCAAAAGGGAACAATTGGTGCGGTACGGGATTTCCATTATGGATGTTCAGGAAATTTTACAAGTAGCAGTCGGAGGAATGCCCTTGACCCAGACTGTTGAAGGTCGGGAACGCTATGCCGTTCGAGTACGCTACCCTCGCGAGCTTCGTGAGAACCCGACGGATTTAAAAAACATCTATGTACCTGTGGAAAAAGGCAGTCCCGTTCCTCTTGGAGAATTGGTGGATATTCGTTACGAACAGGGTCCACAGGCCATCAAAAGTGAGGACACCTTCTTGGTAGGCTACGTGTTGTTCGACAAACTTGATGGTTTTGCCGAAGTGGATGTAGTGGAAAATGCCCAAGCCTTGATTCAGGAAAAAATCGATAGTGGCGATTTGACCGTGCCAAAGAGTATCAATTATGCCTTTACAGGAACCTATGAAAACCAGCTACGGGCAGAAAAGACATTGTCCGTGGTCGTGCCCTTGGCACTCATCATTATCTTTTTGATTTTATATTTCCAGTTCCGTTCCGTCGGTACTTCGCTAATGGTATTTACGGGAATCGCCGTTGCCTTTGCGGGTGGTTTCCTTATGATTTGGTTGTATGGTCAGGACTGGTTCCTAAACTTTAATTTCTTCGGGGAAAATTTACGGGATTTGTTCCAGATGCATACCATCAATTTAAGTGTGGCGGTATGGGTAGGATTCATCGCCCTATTTGGTATTGCTACCGATGACGGCGTGGTAATGGCTACCTACCTCACACAAACGTTTGACCGAAACACCCCCGAGAACAAAAAGGAAATCCGTGATTCGGTGGTGGAAGCAGGCGAAAAACGGATCCGCCCTTGTTTGATGACCACGGCAACGACCCTATTGGCCTTGCTGCCCATCTTAACGTCTACAGGTCGTGGAAGCGATATTATGATACCGATGGCCATACCGAGTTTTGGCGGGATGTTGATAGCCCTGATTACCCTGTTTGTGGTTCCGGTACTGTTCAGTATGAAAAAAGAAGTTCAACTTAAAAAAGCGGACAAATGAAGTATATACTAATCGTTATGAGCATTTTGTTTGTTTCTACTTTTGCTAGAGCGCAAGAACTAGAGTCCTATATTCGGGAAGCCGAAACGAACAATCCGGATATTCAGGCCTACGAACTGCGATATAATATTGCCCAAGAAAAGGTAAACGAGGTAAATACCTTGCCAAACACCACGGTCAGCGCCGGCTATTTTGTGAGCGAACCCGAAACCAGGACAGGTGCGCAACGTGCACGCTTCTCGGTTTCCCAAATGTTGCCATGGTTCGGAACAATAACGGCAAGGGAAAACTATGCCAGTTCGATGGCGGAAACTGAATTTGTGGAAATCGTTATTGCCAAACGTAAACTGGCACTTTCCGTAGCCCAATCGTATTACAGTCTATATGCGAACAAGGCCAAGCAAAGTGTTCTGAATGAGAATATTCAACTATTGCGGACCTATGAACAGTTGGCATTGACTTCCGTGGAAGTCGGTAAAGCCTCTGCTGTTGATGTCCTGCGATTGCAAATTCGCCAGAATGAACTGCAACAGCAAAGGGAAGTCTTGCAGGAAGATTATTTGGCAGAACAGGCCAGCTTCAACAATCTCTTGAACCGAAAGGAAAGCATTGGTGTCGAAGTTGTTCCCGAAATGACCATCCCAACGGAAGATGCTATCTATGATGAGGAAGGACTGGCACTCAATCCCGAACTGCTCAAATACGATAAGCTCTATGAGTCCATTGAGCAATCAGAATTGCTCAACCAAAAGGAAAGTGCACCTAATATCGGTTTTGGGTTGGATTATATGCCTGTTTCCGAGCGACCTGATATGACCTTCAGCGATAACGGCAAGGATATCGTGATGCCCATGGTCTCACTTTCCATTCCCATTTTCAACAAAAAGTACAATTCTATTTCCAAACAGAATGAATTGAAACAGTTGGAGATAGCATCACAAAAAAGCGAGCGTTTGAACACCCTGCAAACGGCTTTCTCAAATGCAAGATCACAACGTAACCAGGCACGGATAAAATTCAATATTCAGGAAAAAAATCTTGCCCGGGCGAAAGATGCCGAGGAAATCCTAATCAAGAATTATGAGACGGGCACCATAGATTTTAACGATGTCCTGGATATTCAGGAATTGCAGTTAAAGTTTCAAGTAAATCAAATCGGGTCGATACGGACATATTATATGCAATCGGCCATTATCAATTATTTAATAAATCAATAATCTAAAAATCATAACTATGAAATCAAAGATTCAAGAATACCTTAAAACAAACAAACTTAACGTGAGCAAAACGCTATTTAAAACAACCCTGTTAATTATTGTTATTACCGGCTTTATTTCCTGTAAAAATGAATCTAAACAAGGTAATCCAAAATCAAGTTCCAATAATGAAGTTGCTCAAACAATGGAACTGGCCTTTACCAACGAAACGATTGGGAAACAATTTCAGCACTATATCCATCTAAAGACCGCATTGGTAAATACCGATGTCAACGAGGCCCGATCCGGTGCAAAAATGTTAATGGAAAATACGGACGATGCAGCTTCAAAAGAGATGCTTTCTAAGATTTCCGAATCAGACGATATCGAGGTACAACGCACGGTATTTTCAGATGTAACGGAAAAGATGGGGAAACTGGTCAAAGGGTCTTTGTCTTCAGGTGAGGTGTATCAACAATTTTGCCCGATGGCCTTTAACAACAAAGGTGGTTACTGGTTATCGACCGAAGAGGAAATTCGCAATCCCTACTTTGGGGATAGGATGTTAAAATGCGGTAAGGTAACAGAGACTATAAGGAAATAGAAATGGAAAGCATCAAAAATCAAGACATGCTAGAGGATAAGGCGTCTTGGATATGAATAAACCATAATGGATAAATCAATATTTAAAATATCAAAAATGGACTGTCCTTCCGAAGAAGCTATGATTCGGATGAAGTTGGATTCGGTCGGTCAGATTTCAAAGTTGACATTTGATATCCCTAACCGGAAGCTGACAATTTACCATAATGGCAACCTGAGAGAAATTCAAGAAGCCATCGCAGATTTAAGATTTAACGAAGAACTGATTTATTCTGGACCAACGGAAGAAGTTATCATCGACATCGACCAAGTAACCGATCAGCGAAATCTACTCTGGACCGTTCTACTTATAAACTTCGCCTTTTTTGCAATTGAAATGGCGACAGGACTTATTTCAAGGTCTATGGGTCTCATAGCGGACAGCCTTGATATGCTTGCGGATTCATTTGTGTATGCACTTAGCCTCCTTGCTGTTGGCGGCTCATTACTACGTAAAAAAAGAATTGCGACAATAGCTGGGTATTTTCAAATAATACTTGCTGTGATTGGCTTTGTAGAAGTCTTCAGAAGATTTATTGGCACGACCGAAGTTCCTGATTTCAAGACTATGATACTAGTTTCAATACTTGCTTTAATGGCCAATGGTTTTTGTCTTTATCTCTTACAAAAATCAAAAAGCAAAGAAGCGCATATGCAAGCTAGTATGATTTTCACTTCAAATGATGTAATAATAAATTCAGGCATAATTGTAGCCGGGTTATTGGTTCTGTGGACAAATTCAAGAATACCGGACTTAGTTGTTGGGGCAATTGTATTCGTAGTTGTAATTCGGGGAGCAATCAACATTTTAAAATTGGGGAAATAAAATCAAAATACTATGAAAAAAAACATTCTTTACATCGCTATTGCAGTTCTTGTCGGACTGCTCAGTGGTTGGCTCATATTTGGAAATTCAAATAGCGAAAACAAGAGCAGCGCATCCGAAACACACGATCATTCAGCCGAAAGTGCCGAACAAATGTGGACGTGCTCGATGCACCCACAGATTATGCAGCCCGAACCAGGCGATTGCCCTATTTGTGGAATGGATTTGATACCCGCGGAATCCGGTGCAGATGGTCTGGCAATGAACGAGATTAAAATGACCAAGAATGCAATGGCATTGGCCAATATCCAAACCACAATAGTAGGCAAAGGGTCGGCAGATGACGACAATAGGATTTCCCTTTCGGGAAAAATCAAGATGAACGAGGAAGAAAACGCTATTCAAGCCAGCTATTTTGATGGCAGGATTGAACGTCTCAATGTCAATTTTGAAGGTCAGGAAGTAAGAAAGGGACAATTGTTGGCCACCATTTACGCGCCTAATTTGGTAGCGGCACAACAAGAGTTGTTGACCGCAGCTTCGCTAAAAACATCGCAACCGGAATTATATAAAGCGGTACGCAATAAACTAAAACTTTGGAAACTTTCGGAAAGCCAAATCAACAGTATCGAAGAATCTGGAAAAGTAAATGAGAACTTCCCGATATATGCCACGGTCAGCGGTACAGTATCTGAAAAAATGGCTTCTGAAGGCGATTATGTAAAGCAAGGTCAACCCATTGTGAAAATGAGTAATCTAAATTCCGTTTGGGCAGAATTTGATGCCTACGAGAACCAGCTATCGGAGTTCAGAAAAGGGCAGAAAATCAAAATAACGACCAATGCTTATCCTAATAAGGAATTTGATGCTACGGTGTCATTTGTAGACCCTGTTTTAAATACCCAAACGAGAACTGTGGTAGTACGGGCCGATTTAAAAAACAATAGAGGACTTTTTAAGCCCGGGATGTTCGTCACGGGGAAAATAAAAAGCAGATCAAACAGCGCTGGGGCACAATTACGTGTTCCCGCAAGCGCAGTGATGTGGACAGGGGAACGCTCATTAGTGTACGTAAAGACAAACCCCAACGAACCAGTCTTTGAAATGCAGGAAATAATACTGGGCACTAGAATCGGCGACACTTTTATGGTGGTGTCCGGATTAGAAGATGGCGATGAAATTGTGACCAATGGGGCATTCACCATAGATGCAGCGGCACAGTTACAAGGCAAAAAGTCCATGATGAACAAATCCGGTGGTAAAACAATGACGGGTCACGAAGGGCATTTGGGAATGCCGAATATGGGCAATGAGACGAACAACGCTTCAACAATGGAAATGAAGTTACCGGAGACATTTCAAACAATATTTCTGTCTACCCTACCAACCTACATTAAAATGAAAGATGCCCTGGTAGCGAGTGATGCAAGTAAGGTTTCCGATTTCGCGAAATCGGTGTCGGAAAAAATGAAAGCCATTCCACAGAAAGACCTTGATAAGATGCTCAAATCCCATCTTGCGAAAAGTATCGAGATGCTCGTTACCATAGAAAACACCGATGATTTGGAAAACCAACGCGCCCATTTTGTTGTTCTCAACGAAAATCTGGTTGCCATAGCAATGAATCTTACCCATATGGATAGTGCACTCTACGTTCAAAAGTGCCCGATGGCAAATAGTAATAAAGGTGCGGTCTGGTTAAGTGACAATACCGAAATCAGGAATCCCTATTATGGTGATGCAATGCTTACCTGTGGTTCTGTAATAGATAGTATTCAATGAAAAAAATATACATCAAAAATATGGTATGCCCGCGCTGTATCACAGCGGTAAGAGACATACTGGATGACCTGGACATAGCTTATCGGGAAATTGTACTGGGTGAAGTAACATTGCCAAAAGCCTTGGATGTGGGACAGAAAGAAATAATGCACCAGCGTTTGGAAAAAGTAGGATTTGCCCTGGTAAATGACCGTCGCAGTCAGCTTATTGAAAAAATGAAGAACCTTGTCATTGAGAAGGTACACCATTCACGGGAACCTTTGGAAATTAACTGGTCGGATTATATAAGCGACCAACTGCATCTGGACTATAAGTATTTAGGCAATCTCTTTTCCTCTGTAGAGAGTATCACGTTTGAGCAGTACATCATTCATCAGAAAATTGAACGCATTAAGGAATTACTGGCATATGATGAAATGAGCTTAAAAGAGATAGCTTTTCTATTGGACTATAGTAGTGTGGCCTATTTAAGCAACCAGTTTAAAAAGGTAACCGGTATGAGCCCTACACAGTTTAAAAAAGGTCTAAAGCATAGCAGAAGGTCAATTGATGAAATTTAAGTGTGCTACGAGATAAGCCCACGCAGCATTAATAGGAATCCAATGTTTGATTTTGAGGCAAGTCTTAGAGTATAAATCTCGATTAGCGAGTAAATCTTACAACTCTTTCAGCAAATAATGTAACACCTTAACACTAACATATTCTGAAATTTGCATCAGAAAACTAAGATTTATGGAACATGTAAATGTGCTTGAGAAATCAAAAACCGAAAAAAGCGGTATCAAAAAAACTTTCCCGGTTACGGGAATGACTTGTGCCGCTTGTGCTGGTAGTGTAGAGAGTATTTTATCACATACCGATGGCGTAAATAATGCCCAGGTGAATTTTGCCAGTAATTCCGTGTTAGTGGATTACGATGAAACCACCACGGAAGAACAGCTGCAAAACGTCTTGCGGCAGGTTGGCTATGACATTATCATTGATGCCGAGGATCCTGCCGAAGCACAAGAGGCACTTTCAAGAAAGCATTATGAGGACATCAAATGGCGTACTATCTGGTCTGCCCTACTCACATTACCCGTTTTTATTTTGGGGATGTTCTTTATGGATTGGGTGCCCGGCCATTACATCTCACTCGTGCTGGCCATTCCTATTTTATTCTGGTTCGGGCGTAGCTTCTATAGCAATGCCTTTAAGCAGGCACGATATGGCAAGGCCAATATGGATACGTTGGTAGCCCTTAGTACGGGTGTTGCATTCATTTTCAGTGTATTCAATACATTTTTTGCGGATTTCTGGCATGCTCGTGGTGTGCATCCTCACGTCTACTACGAGGCCGCAACGGTAATCATCACCTTTATTTCTTTAGGAAAGCTGCTGGAGGAAAAGGCCAAATCCAATACCTCTTCGGCCATAAAAAAACTGATGGGATTGCAACCTAAAACCCTGATGGTCATCGAAAATGGAACTGAAAGGGAAATTCCAATTTCCTCGGTTCAGATAGGTAATACCGTGCTGGTACGCTCTGGTGAAAAAATTCCAGTTGATGGTGAGGTGAGCAAGGGGAATTCCTATGTAGATGAGAGTATGATATCCGGTGAACCCATTCCCGTATCAAAAGAAAAGGGCGATGAAGTATTTGCAGGGACCATCAACCAAAAAGGAAGCTTTCAATTCACTGCAAAAAAAGTGGGCGGTGAGACCTTACTTGCCCAAATCATCAAAATGGTGCAAGAGGCCCAGGGCAGTAAGGCACCCGTTCAAAAACTCGTGGATAAAATCGCAGGTGTATTCGTGCCTATCGTTATCGGTATTTCCATTGTCACATTTATTGTATGGATGACATTGGGCGGCGACAATGCCTTTACCCATGCCCTGCTTACTTCGGTAGCCGTCTTGGTCATCGCTTGTCCGTGCGCATTGGGTCTTGCCACACCAACGGCCATTATGGTGGGTATTGGTAAAGGGGCAGATAACAACATACTTATAAAAGATGCCGAAAGCCTTGAATTGGGCCATAAAGTAAATGCGATTATCCTGGACAAAACGGGTACGATTACCAAAGGCAAACCCGTGATTACCGATACGCTTTGGATAGACGAAAAGCCCGAACCAAAAGGGATTCTATTGGCTATGGAGCAACAATCCGAACATCCACTGGCAACCGCTGTAATCGACCATTTAAAAGAAGAAGGTGTTAAGCCCATTGAAGTTTCCGATTTTGAAAGTATCACCGGACAAGGAGTTTCCGCTTTCCGGTCTATCGGCAGGCACGGCGCAAAACCTGTGTTGAGCGATGCCAAAGTTGCAGGACAATACTTCATGGGCAACAAAAGACTATTGGAAGCCAACAATATTGAGTTGCATAGCGAGCATTTGAAGCAGGCACAACAATGGCAAAAAGAAGCCAAAACAGTGGTGTTCTTCTCCGATACCAAACGTGTTCTTGGAATACTTGCCATAGCAGATGAAGTAAAGGAAACCTCAAAAAAAGCGATTGCCACACTACAACAGCGAGGTATAGAAGTGTTCATGCTCACTGGCGATAACGAAGACACGGCAAAAGCGGTCGCAGCCCAAGTAGGTATTACCGATTATAAAGCTGAAGTGATGCCGTCGGATAAAGCGGATTTTGTCGAGAAACTACAAGAACAAAGTAAGGTGGTTGCGATGGTAGGTGATGGTATAAACGATTCCCACGCGCTTGCACAGGCCGATGTAAGTATTGCGATGGGCAAAGGGTCGGACATTGCGATGGATGTGGCAAAGATGACCTTGATTACCTCAGACCTACAATCCATACCTAAGGCACTAAAATTATCCCAAAAAACCGTTATGGGCATCAGGCAAAACCTATTCTGGGCATTTATCTATAATATCATAGGTATCCCTATCGCCGCAGGTGTTTTATATCCTATAAACGAATTCTTGTTGGATCCAATGATAGCGGGTGCGGCAATGGCCTTTAGTAGTGTATCCGTAGTGTTGAACAGTTTACGGCTCAAACAAACAAAAATTTAAAATAATCCTTAAAAATAGAACGATGGAAAAAATGAAATTCAAAACAAATATCAATTGTAGCGGTTGCGTCTCAAAAGTAACCCCATTCTTGGACAAACAAGAAGGTATTGAAAATTGGGAAGTGAACACGGAAAATCCAGATAAGATATTGACCGTTGAGAGCAATAGTGCAAGTAAAAAAGAGGTGATTGAGACTTTAGGTAAAATAGGTTTTAAGGCACAACCCATAGAAGGAAATTAAATTTTACTCCGATATCAAACCTCTATTGGATCATTAAAGGTTTTGTTTTGCCCATATCGCTTGATTTAAAGAAATCAAAATAATGAAACCAAGTACGGTTCCCCAGAAGTGCCTTTTTACAAGACTATTCACAAAAAGATGAACATTTTATTCGAATGTCCCATTCTTGGTCTCATTTGGTGGTTTCGTTGATTCACCCTTTATGGGATGGCGTGCATGCAAAGTCCGGCAAACCTATTTCCAAAGCGCTGTTTTAATTGCAACCCGGATGTTTCCACGCATCAAAATAGTTTGGTAGCGTATGGGATCCTAAAATACCACAAAAAAAGCCCCTAAAACAGGGGCTTTCCTATTGCTCTTGCGGAGGAAGAGGGTCCTTTCGAATTTTGAAAACAGCATGTTTTTTGGTCTTTTCCAAGGACGGGATTGAAGATTACAACTTTTTAACCAAGCTTTGGCAATACTACCCTTTTGAACTACAATTCGATAACAAGTCAGAGCAATATTCGTAAAACTTTAGTGAAGGATTCTTTAAATCGTTGGTTGAATGTGACTTTTAATGATATCGGATTTATCATGGTTTAAGTTTGTCGTCAAAGTATTTGCAGTTTTTAGAATACCCTTTGCATTGATTTTATTTGAAATAGAAAAACTCCGTAATTTTATCTAAAACTGCCTCCCGTTCTTTTACGACAGTTTATGGAGAACAGAATCCATGATAGATACTTCGCTGAACACATCTAACTTCTATTTTTTACTTGCAGTAATTCAAGGTATTGTTTTGTCATTTATCATTTTTTTTAAAAGGCCTAAAAAAAGACCACACACCTGCTTTGCTATCCTGGTTTTCTTAGTTTCCCTGTCTTTGTTGCATTTGGTACTTGAAGAATCAATTCACGCGTTCAATGCCAGATTTCCCATTCCTATGGAGTTCAGTTTTGCCTATGGGCCATTGGCACACTTACACATTGTTTATCTCAAAGACCCTTTGCGAAAATTTAAAAAAACGGACATTCTCCACTTTTTGCCTTCTTTCTTTTTAGATGTTGTTTTATTTGTGCTTTCTTTTTTGTTTATCAGAGCAAATATGGATTGGGCATATGAAAATATTGTCCTAATACAAACCTTTGCTTTATGGATATTTTTTTTAGTAATAGTCCATTTGGGTATTTATACATATCTGATGTACAAAGAATCAATTGATGCCAAGCCCGTATTGCAAGAATTTAACGACGTAAAGAGGTGGCTTCATTTGTTAATGACATCCTGGGTGCTGTTAATTGGTTTTCTGATGATAGCTATTCCCATAGGGTTGATATTCATAAATCAATTGGACGAAAACTCTGCATGGCTTTACAAGTCACTTGGTGCCATAATGGCCTTTTGGATTTATTTATTGGGGTATTTGTATTTAACAAGACATATGGGCGTTATTGGAAAGTACATGGACAAAATTGGAAAATTCAGTTTTTCCGTTAATGAGCTGAATGAAAAGAAGAATGAAATCCTCCATGCGCTACAAGGACAAGAACTCTATAAAGACCCAAACCTAACGCTAGCAAAGTTGGCAGGGCACCTTGGCTGGCCAATTAACACACTTTCTACTACCATAAACAAAACACTCAAGATCAATTTTAATGATTTGATAAATAAAAATCGTATTGAGGCCTTTAAGAGATTGACCTTGGATCCAAAAAGTAAAAAGTATTCAATTCTTGGATTGGGTCAAGAGGTGGGTTTTAGTTCAAAAGCCTCTTTTTACCGAGTCTTTAAAAAAGAAACGGGCATGACTCCATCGGAATATCTAAAATCGAAGGTCTAAAAGTCTCAAATGGCCATTTGAGACATTCTGAATTTTTCTGCTTTTGCAAACGACCACATTTTTGCGAAAAAATTCAAAGACATGGAAAAAACGGTTTTTACAATTATTACCATATTGGTTTTTAGCTTTTGTGTTTCTGGACAGATTAAATTAGTCGATGTTCAACAAAAATTGTTTAGAACCACAACACAACAGGTCATTAAAGGAGAGGTTGGTTATTTACAAGTTCTTGAAAAAAGACAAAATCCAAACAGTAGGAAGATAAAAGTCAAGTACACATGGCTAAAAAGTATTTCCGGGAACCATAGCGCACCAACGGTCTATCTGGAAGGCGGGGATGGTAGCAGTACCTGGCAAGCAAAAAGTCCGGAGGATTTAACAGATTGGTTAGGGCTTTTAGAGGTCACAGATTTAATATTTGTCGATAGACGCGGGATTGATGATGAATCCCTTATGTATGTTTGGACCGGAGCATTCCCAAAAGACTTTTTCGTTACCGAAGCGGCAGCCAATCTTCATTACGGAACCATGGCCAAAAAATCACTAAAAACTTTTAGAGAAAGAGGGGGCGATGTCACGGGTTACACCATTGAAGAATATGCCAAGGATGTCAATGATCTAATGACCGCTTTGGGTATGGAACAATATTCAATCTTTGGATTCAGTTTTGGGTCACATATTGGAATGTCTGTCATGAAGCTATTCCCTGAAAGGGTAACAAAAGCTATTTTAGTTGGGGCAGATGCACCTAATCAATCCTTTAATTATCCTCGTTATCTTGAATCGCACATTGAAAGATTGGCCCGGATGATTGCTTTGGAAGCAGAATTAAAAAAAGACATTCCTGATTTTACAGCGCTTGTTCATAAGGTTATGGGAAAATTGGAGAAAAATCCGGTTACAATTAATGTACAGAACCCTCTGACCGCTGAAAACATGGACTTAAAGATTGGAGCATTTGGTCTTGCTTTGATTCTAAGGTTGGATATTGATGATTATACTGATATCCCCGTCATACCAAGACTTTTATACACAATATGGAAAGGAGATTATTCCATGTTTACATGGTTTGTTCAAAAAAGGATTGCATACGCAATTGCCTTACCCGGGAACGGAATAAATCAACAATTGGCCTCCGGTGTAAGTGAGTTGAGGTGGTCACAAATAAAAAAAGAAGCCCAACAAAGTATTTTTGGAAATGTTGTGAATTTCCCCTTTTCCGCTGCAAAAGACCATTGGGTGTCCAATACACTTTCTTTTGAACCCTCAAAACCATTGTTAACCGATATTCCCACTTTGTTCATTACCGGCGAACTGGATTGCCGCACCCCTATTGAACAAGTGGAGGAAACCATGATGGGTTTCAGCGAGGCAATTCACGTGAAGGTTGAAAATGCAGGTCACGAGCAAGCTATGTGGGCTGGGGTGGTTGTCGATGAAATCATACCAAACTTTTTGAAGGACAAGAAAATTAGAACGCTAAACGCATATTATGCTGATTTAAATTTCATAAAAGTATGGGGAAAAGCGAAAGGTCACCCTTCCATAAAGTGAATTTAGACGCCAAATCCTTCGAAATATTTGAACGATTTTTCAATGGTATTAGTTTCAATAAACGACCATTTTATGAAACTATTACAGAAAAAACTTTAAAATTTAGTTAGGTGTCCCATTCCTAGTCCCATTTCATAGTTTCACTAATGGACCTTTTAGGGGATATAGTGTCTAGTAGACCTGTTTTCAAAACTTTGTTTTTAATTGCCAGGCAAGTGTTTCCTTACATCAAAAATAGTTTGGTTTTGTATGGGGGTTCCACAATGCCACAAAAAAAGCCCCTAAAATAGGGGCTTTTAGCGTAAAAAAGCGGAGGAAGAGGGATTCGAACCCCCGGAGGTGTGACCCTCAACAGTTTTCAAGACTGCCGCATTCGACCACTCTGCCATTCCTCCTCATAAAAATTTGCGGTTTTACCGCCGGAGCCTTTGCGAAGGCGGGTGCAAATATACATAGCTTTTTATTTTCACTAAAGCGATTGGTTTTAATTTTTATGGTATTCCTTTTTTGTTTTGATGGTACATTTGTGCACATGGAAGAATTATGGCACTACCCACTTTTGGTTTTGGTGGGTTTCACCGTGGGCTTTATCAATACCATTGCAGGAGGGGCTTCCCTCATTACATTGCCCACCCTTATTTTTTTGGGACTTCCACCAGCTGTGGCCAATGGAACCAATAGAGTAGCCATAACCATTCAGACCGCTATGGGGGTAGCGGGATTTAGAAGTAAGGGGGTTTCCACGTTTCCGTTTAATTTGTACCTGGGGATAGCGGCTTTCTTTGGGGCCATCATTGGGGCACAGATAGCAGTGGACATTAAAGGGGAGACCTTTAACCGTATTCTTGCCGGTATCATGATTGCCGTAGTGCTGCTTATTGTTTTAAAACCCAAGGTAAATATGACCGATTTGGCCGAAAGACTCACAGGGAAATACCTTTGGCTGGGGATTTTTGTCTTCTTTTTAATTGGTATCTACGGAGGATTTATCAATGCTGGTATTGGTTTTGTCATCATCCTATATTTGCATTACGTACATCGTATGAATTTAGTTCGGGTCAATGCCACCAAAGTCGCTGCGGTTTTTGTGTACACTTTGGCAGCGTTGGCCGTTTTCGTTTTTAATGACAAGGTAAACTGGCTGGTCGGATGTATTTTAGCCATTGGTCAAGGTTCGGGTGCCTGGATTGCGAGCCGATTTTCGGTAAAAAAAGGGGACGGGTTCATAAAAGCATTTTTAATCATCATGGTGGTTGCAATGGCAATTCGACTGTGGTTTTTTATTTAAAGGGATATGCCTGGATTTGAATTGTTTGGGGAAGCTGAAAAAAAACAAGTACAAGATGTTTTGGACAATGGGGTCCTGATGCGTTACGGTTTTGACGGTATGCGCAAAGGGCATTGGAAAACAAAAACCTTGGAATTTGCACTGGCACAACGTATGCAGACCCAATATGCACATGCCGTAAGTAGCGGTACGGCAGCCCTAACGGTGGCCCTGGCCAGTGCGGGAGTAGGGGCAGGGGATGAAGTGATCATGCCCACTTTTACCTTTGTAGCCAGTTTTGAGTCCATTTTAGCGCTGGGTGCGGTTCCTATTCTGGTTGATGTGGACGATACATTGACCTTGGATCCCAATGCCGTTGAAAGGGCCATCACCAAAAATACCAAAGTGATCATGCCCGTACATATGTGTGGTTCCATGGCCGATTTGGATGCCTTGAAGGCCATTTGTAAAACGCATGACCTCCTGCTTTTGGAAGACGCCTGCCAGGCCATAGGGGGTTCCTATAAAGGGAAACCTTTGGGAAGTATTGGGGATTTGGGGTGTTTTTCCTTTGATTTTGTAAAAACGATTACCTGTGGTGAAGGAGGCGCTTTGATTACGGACCGTTTGGAATTCTATGAAAATGCCCATAAATATGCCGATCACGGGCATGATCATATAGGCAATGATAGGGGAGCGGAAACCCATCCCTTTCTGGGGTATAATTTTAGGATTTCTGAATTGAATGCCGCAGTGGGCTGCGCCCAAGTCCAACGCTTGGATGAGTTTGTCCATATCCAGAAAAACCATTACGCCATATTGAAGGAAGCCTTGCACTCCATCGAGGGGATTGCCTTTAGAAGGGTTCCCGAAGGGGGGAAAGAAAACTATTCCTTCCTCAATTTTTTCCTTCCTACTGCAGAATTGACCAAAAAGGCGCATGGTACTTTAGCCGAAGCTGGCGTAGATGGCTGTTTTTATTGGTATGACAACAATTGGCACTACTACCGCAAATGGGAACACCTTATTGAAAAAAAGTCGTTGGGTAATTTACCGGAACAAGTCGTGAAACAGCTTCCTGAGTATTCAACAGCTGATTTTTCAGCTTCCGATCATTGGATAGGACGAACGATTTCCTGCCTTATTAAATTGGGGTGGACGGAAAGTGAGGTAAGGCAAAGGGCAGATAAGATGTCCGAGATACTGCGAGGGATAACCCCTGAACGTTAATAGCGCACATATTCCACAATCTCCAGGCCATAGCCTACAATACCCACACGTTTGGTCTGCACCGAATTGGTCAGCAAACGGATTTTGGTAATGTTCAGATCGTGTAGGATTTGTGCCCCAACCCCAAAATCCTTGGAGTCCATTTCTATTTTTGGGGCTTTATAGATTCCTTTGGCCTGCAGCTCCTTCAATTCGCTCAACCTGCTCAGGAGCTTTATGGATTTGGAATCCTGGTTGATAAAAATAAAAGCGCCTTTTTCCTCGGCATTGATGGCTTTGAACATGTCGACCAACTTATCCTCGGGGTTATTGGTGAGCGTACCCAGAATATCATTGTTCACCAGCGTGGAATTGATCCTGGTGAGTATGCGGTCCCCTTTGTTCCAGTTTCCCTTGGTCAAGGCAATATGGACCTGATCATTGGTGGTCTGTTGATAGGCCCTTAGGCGGAATGCGCCAAATCGGGTTTGGATATCAAAGTCCTCTTTTTTTTCAATAAGGCTATCGTGCTCCATTCTATAGGCAATAAGATCCTCAATGGAGACGATTTTCAAATTGAACTTTTTGGCTACTTCAAATAGCTCGGGCAATCTGGCCATACTGCCGTCCTCATTCATTATTTCAACGATGACCCCAGCAGGTTTTAAACCCGCCAAACGTGCAAAATCAATGGCGGCTTCCGTATGCCCGGTCCGTCTGAGCACCCCACCTTCCTTTGCAATTAGGGGGAAAATATGTCCTGGGCGTCCCAGTTCATGGGCTTTGGTATTTTCATCCGTCAATGCCAAAACGGTTTTGGCACGGTCAGAAGCGGAAATACCGGTGGTAACCCCGTTTCCCCTTAGATCTACCGAAACCGTAAAGGCGGTTTCCAATGGATCGGTATTATGGGATACCATCTTATGGAGTCCCAGTTGTTTACACCTGCCTTCTGTAAGTGGGGCACAGATAAGGCCTTTTCCATGGGTGGCCATAAAGTTGATGGTCTCAGGGGTAATCAATTCGGCAGCGGCCAAAAAATCCCCTTCATTTTCCCTGTTCTCATCATCTACCACAATAATGACCTTACCCTGCCTAATATCCGCTATGGCTTCCTCTATGGTATTCAGTTTTGTGGCAATCTCCATTTTATTTGTTTTGTGCTTTCTTCTTAAACTTAAAAAATTCTGTAATACGTTGTATAAAATTACCATCACCCATCAATCCACGGTCCGCTGTGGCCCTTTTGGTGAAATAAATGCTCAAGGGCAACATGATAATGGTGGAAAGCCAGGCACCTAAGACAGGATTGAGCCCTCCTTTTTTTGCGGAATTCTCCGCAAAGACCCCAATAAAGTAATACGTTAAGAACAGAATAATGGCAATGACCATGGGAAGTCCCAATCCCCCTTTTCGTATAATGGCGCCTAATGGGGCACCCACAAAGAACAAAATAATACAGGCAAAACCTAAGGCAAACTTCTTATGTAGGGACAGAATATGCCTATTGTAGATTTCATAGCGCTTACCAAGTTCCACTTTTTTACCATTGACCGTGTTTAAAATATTGATTAGGGCGTTTTTTGCATTATTGTACAATTGTGACTCCTGCCATTCGGGAACCAGGGTAGCAAGGTCATTTAAATCAACAGTGGAATCGATTTTCTTTTCCATCGTTTCCAGGAGAATTTCCTCCTCGTTCCTTGCTTCATTGGTTTTGGTGCTGTCCTTGGTTGTTACGGGAAAGGCACCCATGCGTATGGTGATATTCTTGGAAAAGGCCTTTACCTGTTTAAGATTGTTGTCGCGAAGCGAATCGATATCCTTGGTCAGTCGGAATACATTTTTCATTTTGTCCGTCATGATATCCGATTCTGCCTCAATATCCTGATTGTTCAAGTCGGATACGTCAATGTTCTTGACATAGGTTTCAAAGTTTACACGGGTAAAGGGAAACTTTCGTTTGTCCTTGGCAGACCTTTTTTGTATTTCCTCATAATAGTAGCCATTCTTAAGTTCCAATTGAATGATATCGGAGGCTTCGCTACTGATCAATTCCCCATTTTGGGCCTTAATGACCACCGTGTTGATATTGGTCTTTGTTTTTTGGTGGATGATGACATCCTGAAGGTACTGGTCCTTGTCACCGGACTTCTTGGCCACCTTCATATTCATATCCGTTCCCTCAATATCACTGAAAACCCCTTCCACAATCACAGCAGCGGGTTTTACCTTGGCAATGTTCCGACGCATATTGAATATCTTTTGCTCCGAGGCCGGAATAATGTTATTGGCCAGAAAGAACGCCCCAATTCCCAACAAAATGACAAAAGCAATAATACTGCGCATGGCCTTCTGTAGGGAGACGCCCGAGGCTTTCATGGCAGCAAACTCGTAGTTCTCCGCAAAAGTACCAAAGGTGAGCAAGGAGGCCAGGAGGACCGTTAGGGGCAGTACTTTATCAATCAATGTGGGCATATAGTAGAACAGGAACTTGCCAATGATCAGGAGATCCAAATCCTTTCCTGCCAGATCATCAATGAACAGCCAAACGGTCTGAAAAATGAAAATCACCATCAATATGGCGAAAGAGCTGAAAAAATTATAGAGAAAACGCGATAATATATATCGGTCAATTATGGGCAACACGCTAATTCTTTATGATATAATAGCCTTCATCCTCGTATTTGGCCTCATCAAAGGTAAACAAGCTTTTTGATAAGGGTTGATTGGTTTTGAAAGAATTAACGGTAATGGTGGTCTTGGTGCCGTTCTGTCCCGTTTCAATGAGCTTGTGGATGTGCTTGGTTTCAGCATCAATCCCCAAAAGGATGGATTTGATATCCGAATTGGAATCGATGGGGGTCAGTTTTACAAACTGAATTTTTCGACCTTGAATGTTTTGCAGAATATCCCATTCGTAATTGTGCCCCTCTTTGTAAAACGTCAGCATTTTTGAAGGGGTAATCGTTTGCTCATCATTGGATTTGTCCTCTATGGTCACCTCTTCGTTATCGGGAACAACGGTATATACCTTTTTTCCATCGTACAACTGTGTGGAACCAAAGAGTTCCACCAAGTATTTATCCCCCTCCAATGTTGCGGAGCCCCTGGTCTCACTTTTGGTATTGGCATCCGTATTTTCCAGGGCATATTTAAAATCTATGGCAATGTTATCATAGGATACGACCTTGGTGTAAACTTCATCCAAAAGTGCTTTTGCCTTTTGGGAATTCTGCGCCTGTAGGGAAAAGCAAAGGGTTAGAATCGTTAGTACGGTAAGTATTTTCCTGATCATGTGTTGTATTTAATTTCTATTCTGTGTTTCGTTCTGTAAAAGCTGCTCTAAAGCCAGGATATCCGGTATCAAAACCTGTCTGGCCTTACTGCCCTCAAAGGGTCCAACAATACCGGCGGCCTCCAATTGATCAATAATGCGACCGGCCCTGTTGTATCCCAATTTCAATTTTCGTTGTATCAGGGAAGCGGAACCTTGTTGCGCATTTACGATGACCTCTGCCGCCTCCCGGAACATGCTATCGCGTTCACTGATTTCATAATCAATTCCTGTGCCAGAATCCTCGCCCACATATTCCGGTAAGAGGTGCGCATCCGGATAGGCCCGCTGCGAACCGATGTATTCCGTAATCTTTGCTACTTCCGGGGTGTCCACAAAGGCACACTGCAATCGGGTCACATCATTGCCCTGGGTAAACAACATATCCCCACGTCCGATCAATTGGTCGGCCCCTTGGGTATCCAATATGGTCCTTGAATCAATTTTAGAGGTCACCCTAAAGGCTATTCGTGCCGGGAAATTGGCCTTGATTATTCCGGTGATTACATTTACGGAGGGTCGCTGCGTGGCAATGATCAAGTGGATTCCAATGGCCCGGGCCAATTGTGCAAGTCGGGCAATAGGGGCTTCCACTTCCTTGCCGGCGGTCATGATCAAATCCGCAAACTCATCGATTACCAAAACAATATAGGGCAGGAATTTGTGGCCGTCATTGGGGTTGAGCTTTCTGGACTTGAACTTTACATTGTACTCCTTGATATTTCGGACCATGGCCAATTTCAGCAGTTCATACCGATGGTCCATTTCAATGCAAAGGGAATTGAGTGTATTGATAACCTTGGTATTGTCGGTGATAATGGCCTCTTCGGAATCGGGTAATTTTGCCAAAAAGTGACGTTCAATTTTATTGTACAGGGTCAATTCCACCTTCTTGGGATCGACCAGAACAAATTTGATCTCGGCCGGATGCTTTTTATACAACAAAGAGGTAATAACGGCGTTCAAGCCCACGGATTTTCCCTGTCCCGTAGCCCCGGCCATAAGTAGATGGGGCATTTTGGCCAAATCCACCACAAAGGTTTCATTGCTGATGGTCTTTCCAAAAGCAACGGGCAACTGCATCTCCGCTTTTTGGAATTTGGAGGAGGCGATCACGGAACGCATGGAAACAACAGTGGCATTTTTATTGGGCACCTCTATACCAATGGTACCCTTTCCAGGAATGGGGGCAATAATCCGTATACCCAATGCGGCCAATGAAAGTGCGATGTCGTCCTCCAGGTTTTTTATCCTGGAAATACGGACTCCGGCTTCAGGGACAATCTCATAAAGCGTGACCGTGGGACCTATGGTTGCTTTGATTTGTGCAATACCAATCTTGTAGTTTTTAAGGGTGGAAACAATTCTGTTCTTGTTTTCCTCCAGTTCTTCCTGATTGATGGTAATTCCCCTGGAAGCGCCATGTTCTTCCAGCAGCTGTATGGGGGGGAATTTATAGTTGCCCAATTCCAATTTGGGGTCAAACTCACCAAAATCCTTGACCAGTTTGGCCGCCTTGACGTCGGTTTCGAGTTTTTCCTCCGCTATTTTTTCAACCTTTAGATCAATTTCCTCTTCCTCCATTTTAGGGAGGTTCACATCCAAACCGGATTCGGGATTCAATGGCGGAATGTCCTTTTTGTGTGTGTACGTATCTATTTTGATTTCTTCGTCACCGGTTTCCAAACTCAATTCAATGGATTCTTTTTTGGAATCCACTATTTCGACCTTGGCCTTTGGTTTGGGTTTTGGGAAATTGACGTTTTTAAAATAATTCCCTATGCCCTCGGGTGAAAAATTGAACAATCGCACCATAATGACCACAAGGGTAAATAACAAAAGGAGGAAGACCCCAATTTTACCCATATAGTCCTGGAGAAAGTCATTCATTTCAAAGCCGATCTGACCTCCAAGTAGTGGTTGTTCATAAAAGAGGAACCCCAGGGCAATGGAAACCCAAACAATACCCAACAGTCCCCAAATCCATTTCCCCAAAAGGCTTGACCCTTTGAGTCCCAAAAACCAGTACAAACCTGTTACCGCCAATAAAACGGGAAAGGCAAAAGAGGCGAGCCCAAATCCCTTGAACATGAAAAAATGACTGATTGCTGCACCAAATTTGTTCAATAGATTATCGGTTTCGGCATTTCTGTCCGAAAACTCACTGAGAAGGCTTTGGTCTTCCTGCCAGGTGAAGTAGAATGAAATGAAAGAAAAAAACAGGGCAATACTTAAAACGATCAAAAAGCTGCCAAAGATGATTTTATTCTTCTTTGACACCCTAAGGGGGGATTGCTTTTTCTTTGCGGAAGCAGCCTTTGATTTTCTTCGCTTGGTCGCCATTTCTAAAATAAGGAGCTAAGTTACAAATTTACGTTTCCTAAAGGGCCGGGGGATGTTGCGCTAAAAAACTTTTGGCCAATAAATGATACAGCCAACGATGACGGCCACAATGGAAACGACCATTACGGCCCCAGCAGAAATATCTTTGATTAATCCTATTTTTTTGTCGTATTCCGGTTGAATGTAGTCCGCGATTTTTTCAACGGCCGTATTTAACCCCTCTATTCCCATGACCATTCCAATGCAGATACACTGTAACATCCACTCTGTTTTGGATATTCCAAAATAGAAGCCCGCCAAGGTCACCGCAAGGGCTATCACCAGTTGGATTTGGATACTGGACTCTGTCCTAATAAGGATAAAAAGGCCTTTAAAGGCAAAGCCAATACTTTTGATCCGGTTGATGATAAAAGGCTCCTTAGGCATCCATTAGTGCTTCCAGCGCAGCTTTATAATTGGGTTCGTCCACAATTTCAGGGACCTGCTCGGAATAGGTTACCGTACCGTTCTCGTCCAAAACCACAACGGCCCTTGAGTGAAGTCCCTGTAACGGGCCATCCGTAAACTCAACGTTATAGGATTTCCCGAAATTGCCATCACGGAAATCGGAAAGGGTCTCTACCTTTTCAATGCCCTCAGCTCCACAGAAACGGGCTTGCGCAAAGGGAAGGTCCTTGGATATACAAAGAATTTTGGTGTTCTCAAGTTCGGCCGCCTCCTGGTTGAATTGCCTAACGGATTGGGCGCAGGTTCCGGTGTCAATACTTGGAAAAATGTTCAAGACGACTTTTTGTCCTTTGTAATCGGCCAAGGTAGTTGCGCCCAGATCATTTTTGACCAATGTGAAATCAGGTGCCTGACTTCCATTGGCTGGGAGATTTCCCATGGTATGTATTTCGTTTCCTTTTAAGGTTACTGTAGCCATTTTATACGTGTTTAAAAGTGAATTATCGTCTGTTTTCCCCCATTATAGGGAAGGAGTTGCGAAGGTATAAAATTTGAAGTCGAATTCTATGCTTTGGAAGCGTTAACCAATTGTTTTATCTTGATTTTAAAAGCGGCAAAGAAGAGGGTCATAAAAGGGCTTAGCCAATTAAAAATGGCATAGAAAAAATAATCGCCCACGGCCACTCCCAAAACACCACTGTGATAAGCCCCACAGGTATTCCACGGAACCAAAACAGAGGTTACCGTCCCGGAATCCTCCAAGGTCCGACTCAGGTTCTCGGGGGCCAATCCGCGTTCTTCATAGGCTTTGGAAAACATTTTGCCCGGGACCACCAGGGCCAAATACTGATCGGATGCCGTGACATTCAAAGCCAGACAGCTGCCCACCGTACTGGCGAAAAGCCCGAAAGTGGTCTTGGCCAGATTCAACAAGGATTTGGTAATACGCTGTAAAGCACCTATACCATCCATAATCCCTCCAAAGACCATGGCACAGACAATAAGCCAAATGGTTCCCAACATGCCTGCCATTCCCCCAGATGAAAAGAGCTCGTTCAAGGCAGGGTCGGAAGTTTCCACAGCGGTATCAACGGTTATGGCATTCAAAATTCCCTTGTAGCCCGTCGCGAAATCCAAATGGGGCCCACCGCCAATTTTGGCCACGATATCCGGTTGAAAAATTAAGGCAAAAACCCCGCCCAATAGCGTTCCTATCAACAACCCCAGCAAGGGTGGCGCTTTCCTAACGATAAATAGGATTACAACGACCGGCACTATAAAAAGCCAACCATTGATATTAAAGGAAGAATTAATGGTGGACAAAATTGTTCCTGTATCGGCAACACCGGAGGTATCATTGGTAAAGCCAATTATGATGAAGACCAAAAGCGTAATCGAAATGGTAGGAATTGTGGTCCATGCCATATAGCGTATATGCGAGAACAACTCGCCACCGGCCATGGCCGGAGCCAGATTGGTGGTGTCGCTCAAAGGGGACATTTTATCCCCAAAATAGGCTCCGGATAGTACCGCACCTGCGGTCATCCCCAAAGAAATGCCCAAAGCTTCGCCAATGCCCACCAAAGCAATACCCACCGTGGCTGCTGTGGTCCAACTGCTTCCGGTGGCAATGGAAATAATGGCGCAAATAATGACACAGGCCGCCAGGAAAATGGTGGGGTTCAATATTTGAAGCCCGTAATAGACCATGGCAGGGATAATTCCGCTGACCAGCCATGTGCCCGCCAAGGCCCCAACCATTAAAAGAATCAGTAATGCACCGGTAGTGGAACGCACGTTTTCCGCCACTTCCGCCAGCATCTGTTTGTAGGAGACCTTATTGAAGAAACCTACGGTGGCGGCAACGGCACCGCCCATAAGAAGTATAAATTGATTGGAACCACTCAAGGCATCGTCCCCAAACACATATACATTGTACGCCAACATGCCCACCAGGGCAACCACGGGAATCAAAGCTTCCCATATGTTCAGTTCCCTATTTTCAACTACTTGTTCATCCTGTCTGTACTTGGCTTTCTTGGTCTTTTGGGTCATGGGCTATTGAGTTGTGCAAGCCTAATATTACAACTTTGAGACCTGTTGTGCAAACCTGGAAGGGTTCCTTCTAGGCCAATGTGGTGGTTTTGGGGCCCAGGATATGGAGTCTTTCCATACAGTGTTTCATCCGTAGATAGGTATTTTCAATGTTGTTGTCCAGACCGATTGAAAACCGGATCAGGCCATCCGTTAAACCCATCTCCTCTTGTTCTTCCAAGGGTATTTCCGACGAGGTCGAGGTACCGGGAGCACTGAACAAGGTCTTATAGAATCCAAGGCTTACGGCCAAATAGCCCAGGTTTTCCTTTTGCATCAATTCCATTAGGGCATTCGCTTTGTCCAGGGAACCCACATCAAGGGTCATTAATCCGCCAAAACCATATTGTGGATTCATTTGCTCCTTCATGGTGTTATGACCGGGGTGGGAGGAAAGCCCGGGATACGCTACTTTTAATCCATCTTCCTGGAATTTTTGGGCCAGGTAGAGCGTATTTTCACTATGCTTTTTGATTCGAATATGCAGGGTTCGCATATTCTTCAAAATAGAGGCCGCACGTAAACTGTCCAAAGTACTACCCATGAGCATTCCAGCTCCGTTATTGACATCTTTGAGGCTTAGGCAAAATTCGGTTGAAGCACAGACTGCACCTGCCACACAATCGCTGGATCCATTAATGAATTTGGTAAGGCTGTGAATTACAATATCCGCGCCCAGGTGCACTGGGCTTATACTTAGCGGAGAGAAGGTGTTGTCCACTACCAGGGGAATACCATGGGCTTTGGCCAATTTGGATAGGGAACGAATATCCGCTACCTCCAGTAATGGATTGCTTATGGCTTCACAATAAAGCATTTTAGTGTTCTTGGTAATGGATTTTTCCACCTTTTCCAAATTGGTTATGTCCACGAAAGAGGTGTCAATGGCCAACTTTGGCAAAAAGTTTTTCATAAGGGCATAGGTACCCCCATAAATGGTTCGGCTGCTCACAATATGGCTGCCTGCTTCACAGCGTTGCATGATCACTGCGGAAATCGCGCCCATTCCAGAAGCGTAGACATTGGCGGTTTCCGTGCCTTCCAAAGCGGCAAGGGCTTCGCCCAAATACAGGTTTGAAGGGGAGGAATGTCTACTGTACAGGTAACAGCCCTCGGTATTGCCCTCAAAGGTATCGAACATCTTTTTTGCGGAAAGAAAGGTGTAGGTCGAGGAATCCGATATGGATGGATTCACTCCACCAAATTCACCGAAATAGTGAAGGTCCTGTAGCTTTTGTGCCGATTTGTTTTTCATTATGAAATAGAATTTAACTACTAAAATCTTTTATTTCAATATGAAATTCAATGATATTAATCATAAATAGTAAATTATTTTAAATATGTACAATTATTTAGAATTTTATTCTATTTTAATTAAATTGCACGCGGTCGAACGAAAAATCATCGGAAATGACTTTGGATCAAACAGATAGAAAACTGTTGAATCTTTTACAGGAAGACTGCAAACGCACTACAAAAGCTTATGCCGCCGAACTGGGACTTTCCACTACAGCGGTTTTTGAACGCATTCGAAAGCTGGAACGTGAAAATGTGATAACCCATTATGTGGCCCTGGTGGACAGGGAGGCCATTCGTAGGTCGTTTACCGTATTCTGCCACGTAAAATTGGTACAGCACACCAAAGAAAATGTGATACGGTTTGAACATCAGGTCCAACAACTGGACGAGGTACAGGAATGTCACCATATCAGCGGGGATTATGATTATATCCTCCGGGTAAACGTTGCCGATATGACCGCCTACAGGGAGTTTATGGTACACAAGCTTACGGCAATCGATCAAATTGGAAGCACGCAAAGTTCCTTTGGTATCAATGAGGTCAAAAAGACTACGGCCATAGCACTTTAAGAAAGTTTAACCTAAAACGACGTTAAAAAAGGGGTGCTTGTGCACTATTTACACCTAACTTGAGGTTGTTACATCAAATCAATCAAAAAACAACCCAACATGACACCCAGGCTTCGGTTCGCCTTAACACTATTTGCCACACTCATTGGTTTGTCCGTTCTGCTGTTATACACCACTTTGGTGGAGGATGTGCTTTTTAAAGGTGTTGCTTTTTGCAATGCCGACAGTATACAATTAACATTTAAAACCTTAGGTATCGGCTCGGCAGGATTGATTACCGGTTTTTTGACATCGCTCTTGGTCCTACAGGACAATTATTATCCCAATCTTGTGCTCTCCGCGGCCGTTCTGGCCAAGGTTTTGATCTTTGTGGGTTGTGAGGCCAATCCCAGTCCATTTTGGTATGATTTGCTACTAAGTACAACCCTGCTCTCCGGTCTGTGGATGGGGTATTATGGTGGGATTAAATTTCCGCTCTCCCCAGCCTAAATCTGCAATTGTTCCCGAAAAACATTCGTATTTTTGAGGTCGTTCCAAAAATAATTCTAATTAGGAAATCCTTTTATATATGAGTCAATATGATGTAGCCGTTATCGGTTCTGGCCCTGGGGGGTACGTGGCCGCTATCCGATGTGCCCAATTGGGTATGAAAACAGCAATTGTGGAGAAATATGCCACCTTGGGCGGTACCTGTCTAAATGTAGGTTGTATTCCCTCAAAGGCCTTGTTGGACTCGTCCCATCATTATGAAGATGCAGTAAAACATTTTGAGGAACATGGGATTGACATCCCTGGCGAAATCAAAGTAAACTTAAAACAGATGATTTCCCGTAAAGATGGTGTAGTGGACCAAACCACCAAGGGAATTCAGTTTTTAATGGATAAAAACAAAATTGATGTTTTTGAAGGCCTTGGGAGTTTTAAGGATGCTACTCACATTGACATTAAAAAGGCGGATGGAAAAACAGAAACCATTGAAGCCAAGAATACGATCATTGCCACGGGTTCCAAGCCCTCTACCTTACCCTTTATTGAGATTGACAAGGAACGGATTATTACGTCCACCGAAGCCTTGAAACTATCCGAAATTCCAAAACACATGATCGTGATTGGCGGAGGGGTCATAGGATTGGAACTGGGTCAAGTGTATAAACGTTTGGGAGCGGAAGTGAGCGTTATTGAATATATGGACCGAATCATACCAGGTATGGACGGTGCACTGTCCAAGGAATTGATGCGGTCCATGAAAAAACAAAAAGTAAAATTCTTTTTGTCCCACAAGGTGAAATCCGTGGAGCGTAAGGACACTGAAATCATTGTGAAAGCGGATGACAAAAAGGGCCAGGAGGTCGAGTTTAAAGGCGATTATTGCTTGGTTTCCGTTGGTCGAAGACCTTATACGGATGGACTAAATGCCGAAGCGGCAGGGGTTCAACTGGACGAAAGGGGCCGCGTAACGGTAAATGACCATTTGCAGACTACGGCACCCAATATTTATGCCATTGGTGATGTCATACGTGGTGCCATGTTGGCCCATAAGGCTGAGGAAGAGGGGACCATGGTGGCCGAAATCCTGGCGGGACAGAAACCACATATTGATTATAACCTAATTCCTGGAGTGGTCTATACGTGGCCGGAGGTTGCCGCGGTTGGTAAAACCGAGGAAGAGTTAAAAGAAGCAGGTGTGGACTACAAAGTTGGACAATTTCCAATGCGGGCACTGGGTCGAGCCCGTGCCAGCATGGACATTGATGGTTTTGTGAAGATTCTTGCCGATGCCAAAACCGATGAGGTTTTAGGTGTACATATGATTGGCGCGCGTTGCGCGGATTTAATTACCGAAGCGGTAACCGCAATGGAGTTTAGGGCTTCTGCCGAGGACATGGCCCGAATGAGCCATGCGCACCCAACCTATGCCGAAGCTGTGAAGGAAGCTGCCCTGGCCGCCACGGAGGATAGGGCCATCCATGTGTAAGCTCGAAATGTGTGGATGTAATAGAACCGCTTTTTAGTTTTTGGAAGTAGCCAAAAAACGTAGGAAGGACATCTTAATTCGTACCAATTGCTCCTTGATAACTGGAATGGCCCTCTTGGAGAATAGGGATAGCTGCATTTTTCCGTTTGCAACAAGCGCGGCTCCCTTTTCCTTTAATTCGCTTTCCCTACGGTTGTACTGAAGTGCCAAATACGTACATACCAACATAAACAGTACGGCACCAGTAATTGCAAGTGACGGATGTAGTTGGTGGTGAAAGAATTTATACAATCCCAGGCCCGTAAAGCTCCCATAAAGGATGATGAAATGGATAACATATATGGATAGCGTATGGGATCCAATGTTCAATAGGGTTGTATTGATCAATATCTTACGGATCAGCATAAATACGGCAAATACAACAAACACGTCCCCCAGGCGAATAAATAAATAATTGTTAGAATAAATAAGGGCAAACAAATCGATACCGGTCATTTCGTGCAGCGCCATGAACATGGGTGAAGAGAAGTAAATAAGAAATACCCCTAAAATTAGGGCTGACACGATTGAGACGGGGTACAATAGTTTAAAATCCTTGAATTTTATAAATACTATGGACAGGGCAGCGCCCAAGGTGGTATAACCCAGCCACGGAATAATGGTGAATACGGAACCATTGGCCTTACTCAAATAATTGGCCAGGCCCGAAGGCAACCAGGAAAAAGACCATTGCTTGTAAACGGGTTCAAAAAGAAACAACAGTACAGTGGTGGAAAGCAACAGTAAGGGAAAAAAATAGGCTTTCCTTCGACTGGTCAAAAGATAAAAACCAATGATGGCCAAAATGGACAGACCTATACAATGAAGCACATCCACCAAGTAAAAACCATCATAGATTTGTCCCTTTAGAAGCCCAAATAAGTTTAATCGCAGCGCATAACCAATCACCAACAGTTGCAACCCTCGTTTTATGCCCTTGCGTATGCGCGGGTTTTCAAACCCTTTTTCCGGCACCCTCAACAAGAGGTAGGTAAAGATGAATCCCGAAACCGTAAAGAAAACAGGAGCGGTAATTCCCCTAAAGTACAGCCATACGGAATAAACGGAATTGTCGGGATTTCTGAAAAGGGGATCCAAAAGCCCATCGATAAAATGACCCTGGAGCATCATTAAGATTGCCCATGCCCTCATGGCATCTATAAAAAACAATCTTTTGGACTCAACTTTCATCTGTAGTTCTTCACTTAATATTCGTAATCCAGAGGGATTTGGATTATTTTAGGTGCCAAAATTAGATAAAAAACACGCAATAGGCTGATTTTTAGAGATTATTGCTGAATACATTAACTTTTTTGAACATGGCTAAGATTTTAGCATTCGCAGGAAGTAATTCTTCCACATCCATTAATTACAAATTGGTAAAATATACGGTATCATTGATTCAAAATCATGAAACCCGCTTGTTGAACATGGCCAATTATCCCTTTCCGCTATATAGTGAGGACCTGGAAAGAAAAGAAGGGTATTCAAATTCATTGGTGGAATTGAAGAATGATATCCAAAAAATGGACGCCCTCATTATTTCCGTGAATGAACACAACGGCAATCCATCGGCTTACTTCAAAAATCTACTGGACTGGTTGTCCCGATTGGAACGTAAGTTTTTATTGGGAAAAAAGGTACTGTTGATTTCCACGTCCAGGGGAAAAGGTGGCGGTAAGGGTGCACTGGGCGTTACTGAAAAACTAGTGCCACGATTTGGAGCCGAAGTGGTCGCTACGTTTTCCATGCCCTCATTTGCCGAAAACTTTGATAATTCCGGAAAAATCGTAACCCAGGAATTGGCCGATCAACATCGGGCTGCTTTGGACAAATTCCTGGAAATTCTTTAAGTCTTACTTTTGTCCGGTGTTGGACAAGTTGAATAGCCATATTGAAAATCACTTTCCTTTTTTGAAAAAAAAGGGATTATTGCTGGCTTGCAGCGGAGGGATGGATAGTATGGTATTGGCCCATCTATTGTTGGAGAACGGCTATAATTTTTCCATTGCCCATTGTAATTATAAGCTTAGGGCCATGGATTCCGATAGGGATGAAGAATTTGTGGCTGCCTGGGCCACAAAAAATAAAATAACGGCTTTCTTTAAAACTTTTGACCTAAGCCACGAAACGGGTTCCGTGCAACTCAAAGCAAGGGAACTGCGGTACGATTGGTTTCAAAAACTGGCAACAACCAAAGGTTTTGACCATATCCTTACGGCCCATCATTTGGATGATGATTTGGAAACCTTTCTCATCAATCTTTCCAGAGGTACAGGTTTGGAAGGTTTGCGGGGAATTCCAAGAAAAAACCAGGATATCATCAGGCCTTTACTGACTTTTTCCAAAGATGAAATTTTGGAATTTGCCAAGGCAAATGGCATTACCTGGAGGGAGGACCTTAGCAACAAGGATGTAAAATACCTAAGAAATGAAATTCGTCATGAAATCATTCCAAAATTAAAGGAGCTGAATGCTACTTTTCTTTCCAACTTCCAACAAACGCAGGAGTATCTGGACTACAGTAGTCAGTTGTTGGGGAATTACAAAGAAGAATTGAAAGTTGGACTTTTTACGGAAACGGACGGTGAAATCCACATCCCAATATCGGAATTGGATAAGCTAAATCCATTGAAAGGGTATCTCCACCTACTTTTTAGGGATTTTGGATTTACCCAGTGGGAAGATTTGACCCATTTGCTTACGGTCCAAAGTGGAAAGGAAGTACGGTCGCGGACCCACCGCATGATAAAGGATAGGGATTATTTGATTTTGGCCCCCATTGCCAAATCCGAAGAAAAGGTATTTCTGCTTACCGAAGATGAAAACCACATAAAAGAACCGTTGCAGCTTACGATGGATGTGGTAGATGTCATAGGAGCCTTTTCGCCCAATGTGATTTATGTTGATAAGGAAAAGTTAAACTATCCGTTAAAATTAAGGAAATGGAAAATTGGCGACTACTTTTATCCGTTGGGAATGGAAGGGAGAAAAAAACTGTCGAAATTTTTTAAGGATGAAAAGTATACGACCCTTCAAAAAGAAAGCCAATGGCTCCTTTGTTCGGGGGATAAGATAGTTTGGGTGTTGGGAAAACGATTGGATGATAGGTTTAAAGTAACGGGAGTAACAAAAGAAATTCTAAAGTTCACATGGGTTTCATGAAATATACAGTTCTTTTATTGGCAACACTTTTGCCGTCCATTTTTGGATATGCCCAATCCGATGATAACCCGGCAGTTTGGAGCCACGAAGTGGTCGAAATCGAGGATGGGTATGAATTGATTTTTAAGGCGGACATTTACCAGGACTGGTTTATCTACTCCCTGTACACCGCGGAAGGAGGGTCAATGCCCAGTGAATTTGAATTTGTGGGAGCCGGTACGGACTACGAGCTCCTTGGCCCTACCGAGGAAGGGAAAACCTATAAAAAATATACGGAGGTCTTTGATGTTGAAGAAACCTTCTTTAAGGAAAAAGCACTTTTTAAACAGAAGATTGGACTTCTCAATACGGATATAAAACAGGTTGAAGTCATTCTTTATTACCAGATTTGTAAGGAAGTTTGTGTTCTAAAAGAGGAGGTTTTTACCATTTCGCTGAGTGGAGGGGAAGTGGTTGTGGAAAATCGCACACTTGACGAACGCAGTTTGGCAATGACCAATGCCCTAAAGTTGGATTTAAAGCAAAAATCCAAATTGGAGGAAGGTTCAATACATCAAAAATCTGCCTCAACCAACTTTTGGATGCTTTTTGGATTGGGCTTTTTGGGCGGATTCATTGCGTTGCTTACGCCCTGCGTTTTCCCGTTGATCCCTTTAACGGTGTCCTTCTTTACCAAGCACTCCGGAAATCGTTCCAAAGGAATAAAAAGCGCCTTGCTCTATGGGTTTTTTATTGTCCTGATTTACTTTTTATTGAGTCTTCCCTTTCACCTATTTGATTCCGTCGATTCCCAAATACTGAATACCATTGCAACAAATGTATGGTTGAACGTGTTTTTCTTTGCCATTTTCGTCTTTTTTGCATTTTCATTTTTTGGATATTATGAACTTACCTTACCCAATTCCTGGGCCAATAAATTGGATAGGGCTTCCAACAAGGTTGGTGGTGGTTTGGGAATCTTTTTTATGGCGCTTACCCTGGCCATAGTCTCCTTTTCCTGTACCGGACCTATTTTGGGAGGACTCTTGGGAAGTACAACATTGGCGCAGGGCAGTGTGGCTACCAATCTTACCATTGGAATGACTGGGTTCGGGTTGGCATTGGCCCTTCCTTTTGCCTTATTTGCCCTCTTTCCAACGTGGTTGAATTCATTGCCCAAATCCGGTGGTTGGATGACTACGGTAAAAGTGGTATTGGGCTTCCTTGAGCTTGCCATGGCCTTTAAGTTCCTATCCAATGCGGATTTGGTGGGGAATTGGGGCATTTTTAAACGTGAGATTTTCTTGGGTATTTGGATTGTTATTTTTCTGTTATTGGCACTTTACCTTTTTGGAATCTTTCGTTTTCCACATGATGGGCAAAAGCAAAAACCATCCCTGGGGAGAAAAGCGACCGGGGTGTTCAGTCTGGCGTTTGCGGTATATCTCGTCCTGGGATTGACGAACATTACCCATCTTAAACCCTTGAGTGGTTTTCCACCCCCCGATTTTTATTCCATTTCAGAAAAACAGAGTGACTGTCCATTGGGATTGGACTGTTACAAGGTTTTTGAAGAAGGTGTGGCCGCCGCCCGGGAAATGAACAAACCCATATTATTGGATTTCACGGGTTGGGGTTGTGTGAACTGTAGGAGGATGGAGGAAAATGTATGGAGTGACCCCAAGATTTATCCGATGCTCAGGGATGATTATGTCTTGATTTCGCTTTATGTGGACGATCGAAAAGAGCTTCCGGAATCACAGCAATTTGATTTCCAATATGAATCCGGTCGTATCAAGACCATTAAAACAATTGGGCAAAAATGGGGTACTTTTCAGACCATCAATTTCAATTCGGCCTCCCAACCCTATTACGTACTGCTTTCTCCAGAATTGGAAGTTTTGAACACCGCCGTGCAGTATGTGGATACGGATACTTACGAAGAATGGCTAAAATTCGGATTAAATCAATACCAATTGTCCATGAATTAGTATTTTAGTTAGCAACTAAAATACCCCACCATGAATAAACTGAAGAGAGTGCTATTAGTCCTGCTGGGGCTAATTACGCTGGTAGTTTTTGCAGCATTTATTTTTCTGAACAGCCTAACCCCCACTTATGAAGGGGAAAAGGAGATGGTTGCCATTTCCGATACCGTTCAAGTGTATTTTGACTCCTACGGTATTCCGCATATTTATGCGGCCAACGAGGAAGATGCCATGCGTGCCCTGGGTTATGTCCATGCCCAGGACAGACTTTGGCAAATGGAGCTATTGCGAAGGGCAGGATCGGGAAGGCTATCCGAAGTTTTTGGCGAGATAACACTGGAAACGGATAAGTTTTTTCTTTCCCTGGGAATCGATGACCACAATGAAGAAGCCTTGGCAAATTTGGACAGCAACCACCCCAGTGCGATCTTGGCCAATGCGTATTTGGATGGAATCAATCAATTTATCGAAGATGGCCCAACACCGATTGAATTCTATTTAACGGGACTCGAGAAGCAAAAATTTGTATTGAAAGATGTCTACAACGCTGTGGCCTATATGGGTTTTACCTTCAATAAAGGGGCAAGGGACATCGTGAACACCAACTTGCTCAAGGTATTGGATTCGTCTTATACGAATGAGCTTTTTGCGAATGACCCCTCCAAGGAAATCAAAATTCCGGTATATAGGGATTCTTCGGTTGTTGCACTTGAAGCTATCCAAAGGCGAATTGCGAGTGCCCTTGATAACCTGCCCATCCCAGAAATTTATGGCAGCAATAGTTGGGTGTTGGCGCCTGAAAAAACAGCTACGGGCAAAGTGTTGTTTGAAAATGACCCACATATTGCCCAGGCGCAACCTTCAGTTTGGTATGAAGCCCATTTGGTGACCCCAAATTATGAGAAATACGGTTATTATTTGGCGGGGGTCCCTTTTCCGTTGCTGTCCCATGACCGTAAGATGGTCCATGGTTTTACCATGTTGGCCAATGACGATACCAATTTTTACTATGAAGAACAACATCCAAATGACACCACCCTGTATCGTTTCAAAGACGAATGGAGGAAGTTTGAATATGTGAACAAAACAATTCAGGTAAAGGATGTGGGAGCAATCGATTTTCAATATCGAAAAACGCATCACGGGCCAATTGTGAATGCCAATCATGCCAATAGGACCCGAGTGGAAGGGGAACGTTTGGTAAGTATGTACTGGTTGTTTACCCAATTCGAAAATAGGTTGGTCCAAGGCCTCTATGGGTTAAACCACGCTTCGGATATGCAGGAATTCAGTAAGTTCCTGCCCAATATCCATGCACCTGGGCTCAATGTGATGTACGGAGATGCAGAGGGTAATATCGCGTGGTGGGGAACGGCAAAACTGTACCAAATGCCGGATAGTACAAGCACCAAGTTTATTTTGGATGGTGCTAACGGAGACAATGAGCCCGTTACCTATTTAAGTTTTGGGCATAATCCAAAATCGATCAATCCACCGGCATCTTATGTGTATTCCGCAAACAATCAACCGGATTCCACGGCGGGAATGTACGTCCCGGGCTATTTTGCAAATTCCAGCAGACGTGCGGGACGAATAATAGACTTGATGGAAGCCAAAAAAGAAGGATGGACCATGGACGATATGAAACGAATGGTCAATGACATTACCTTACGAACGGCAACGGATAGGATTGCGAGTTTTCTGAAGGATATGGAAATAGAGGGGCTGTCCACGGAACAACTGGCATATTTGGATGTGTTAAAGGCTTGGGATGGGAGTTTTGACCTAAAAAGTGTTGGGGGATTGTTTTTTGAGAAAATGGGGCAAAACCTGCATAGGAATATTTTTGCGGATGAGTTTTCCTCAAAGGAGGAATATCTTTCCTATACGGTACAATTGAAGCTGAGAAAAGTGTTCGATAACCCCGAGTCCATTTGGTGGGATGATGTCACTACTAAGGACATTAAGGAAAATCGAACCCAGATCGTCACCCGTTCTTTCAAGGATACATGGGAGCAATTGACCAAGGAACTGGGTGGGGACCATACCAATTGGACCTGGGATAAGGCCCATTATTTGGAACATGACCATCCCATGGGCAGGGTCGCTTCCCTGAAAAAGTATTTTACCGTAGGGCCGTTTCCATCCTCGGGTACTTCGGGCACCTTGAACAATCAGGGTTTTAGGACCATGGCGGATGGACGCTACAAGGTTTCCAGTATTCCTTCTACCCGGAGGATTGTGGACTTTTCGGATATTGAAAACAGTATCAGCATATTGCCAACAGGGCAGTCTGGCAATCCCCTGAGCAAGCATTACAAAGATCAGGCGGAAATGTTTGTCAATGGGGAGTTCCGAAAGATGATGATGAACGAGGAGGAAATCAAATCAACTTCACCACATTTATTAATTTTTAGCCCCAAAAAGTAAGCATGCTCACTAAAGTTTTTGGAAGTGCCGTCTTTGGGGTGGAGGCCACTACGATCACCGTTGAAGTGAATGTGGATAACGGTATAGGCTATCACCTTGTTGGATTACCGGACAATGCCATTAAGGAAAGCAATTATAGGATAGCGGCAGCACTCAAAAACAATGGTTACAAAATCCCAGGGAAGAAAATAACCATCAATATGGCGCCCGCCGATTTGAGAAAGGAAGGTTCTGCCTATGATTTGACCTTGGCATTGGGAATTCTGGCAGCCTCTGGTCAAATTAAGTCGCCCGATATTGAAGACTACCTTATCATGGGTGAACTGTCCCTGGATGGCGCCGTTCAGCCCATTAAAGGGGCCCTTCCCATTGCGATAAAGGCACAGGAAGAAGGGTATAAGGGATTTATCCTCCCCAAGGAAAATGCCAAAGAAGCGGCCATAGTCGGAAAGTTGGAAGTATACGGTGTGGAGTGTATCCAGGAAGTCATTGATTTTTTTGATGTTGGGAAGCCATTGGAACCAACGATCATTGATACCAGGGAGGAGTTTTATAACAAATTGGACTTCCCTGAATTTGATTTCTCCGATGTGAGAGGTCAGGAAAGCATCAAACGTTGCATGGAAATTGCAGCGGCAGGGGGCCATAACATCATTTTGATCGGTCCACCGGGAGCAGGAAAGACCATGCTGGCAAAGCGGTTGCCCTCAATTTTGCCCCCAATGACACTTCATGAGGCTTTGGAAACCACTAAAATCCATAGTGTGGTGGGTAAGATAAAGGACATGGGATTGATGAGTCAACGGCCCTTCCGTTCGCCCCATCACACCATTTCCGATGTGGCTTTGGTTGGAGGGGGGAGCTATCCACAGCCCGGGGAAATCTCATTGGCACACAATGGGGTCCTGTTTTTGGATGAATTACCCGAATTTAAGCGCACCGTTCTTGAGGTAATGCGACAACCCCTGGAAGATCGGGAGGTGACTATCTCAAGGGCAAAGTTTACGGTGACCTACCCCAGCAGCTTTATGTTGGTTGCCAGTATGAATCCCAGTCCAGGGGGATATTTTAATGACCCCGATGCCCCGGTAACCTCTTCCCAGGCAGAGATGCAACGCTATCTGGGAAAGATTTCCGGACCCTTATTGGACAGGATCGATATCCATATTGAGGTGACACCGGTACCTTTTGAAAAATTGTCCGATGACAGAAAGGGGGAAAGTAGTGTTGATATCAGAAAGCGGGTCACCCAAGCCCGTGAACTGCAGACCGAACGTTTTAAGGACCTGGAAAAGGTACACTACAATGCACAAATGAACACCAAGCAGATTCGGGAGTATTGTAAATTAGATGAAGCCTCATTACAACTTCTCAAAAACGCCATGGAGCGGCTAAACCTGTCTGCACGCGCGTACGACAGAATACTGAAAGTTGCCAGGACCATAGCCGATCTGGAAAATGCAAAGGCCATTACCGGGGACCATATTTCAGAAGCCATTCAGTACCGCAGTTTGGATCGGGAAGGATGGTTGGGGTGATATTCATGGTATAACCACCAGTTACAAACTGGGGGTAGCGGGCGCCTCCTTTTTATTAGATATTAAATAGGGACATTCAGGAATAAGCATACCTTTCCCACCTAGGGTTTGATTTTTTGATTTAAGATGGATTATCAGGCCGCTTTTTGGGTTTGGTTTTGGATTCGCTGTCCAATTTTGAGGGCATTTGATGTATGGATTCCAAAAAATATCCAGAGCATCTCGGTCTTTTCGGTACGGGCCTTGATCTTTTTCAGGAGAAAGTGTTCCTTGTCCGTCCCGAAGCTTCCCTCCAAACGTGTCGCCCTCTCTTTTGTTATCATTTTGGCCAGTATCCCAAAATGTTCGTGGTGCCCGGTCTTCTTGCCCTTTCTCTTGAAGTCGGTCTTGATACCGTTGGCGGTGACGAAGTTCCGATTGGCATTGGTGGCGTATATGGCATCTGCGCCCAACATTTTTGTCTTGGTCCTGAAGAGGGGTTGGGCGAGCCATACGGTCCGCTTGAGGCGTGTGCCCTCGTTGAAGTTGTCGAAGGACAGATGCTCGATGAAACTGATACCGTCCACCTGTAGCTTGTTGACCTTTGCCCCGAACTCGGTGGCCCTGACCTCCTTTCCCCTTTTGATGGGACGGATGTAGGGCCTGTCAAGACTGACGATTCGCCCCGTGGGCTTGGTCCCCTTGTGAAACTGTTGTGCCTGTTGCCGTAGTATGGTTGCCGTTGCCCTTCGCCGCTTGGAACGGTCGGAGCCATAAGAGATGGCATGCTCTTTTTCGAGCTCCGACAATATGGGATGGAGCTTGTCCAACAACCTGAGCAGTCCCCTTGTCATGCCCCTTCTCTGTTTCTTTGACGGCCTTCTGGACTTGCTGTGGCCACTGTACCGCCCTGCCCACTTGTTGAACTTGGTGCGGGGAAGCGGCAGTCCCAACACCTTGCAGTGTTCCCTGAGCAGGCGGTGGTTCCACTCCACGGCCTCCCAGAGCAGCTTGATGTCGGTGGGATGGCGCATGTCGCTCTCGTAACAGGTGGCGTCCATGCAGATACTGCCAAGGTCGGACATGTAGGGCACCCATTTGTCCGCAAGCACCTGCTGCACCTTTCCGGTATTGAGCCTGTCCGCAAGCTCGCAACGGATATCGCTCACGATCTTGTAGTTTGTGATGGGAGGGCCCACAGGGACCACAATGTCACAGAATATCTGATAGTGGACATTGGAGTTCAGGTGCTCGATAAGCTTTCTGTCAGAACAGCCGGCATAGTGCTTTAGGAACATCAGTGCAATCTTCCCGCGTGGGGAGAACATCGGACGGGGGCCTTTTCTTGGTTCCCTGAGACCAAAGACGGATACAAGTTCCATCCATGGGACCGCCTGGTAAATAACGCCCAAACGGGTATCCAAAAAGGATTCCATCAACAGTTCATGGTCGGTGTCAAAATTTGGATAGACAAAACGGCCCTGAAACTCGGATAATCGACGTATCTTCATACCTAGAGAAAAAAGAAAACCCCGTTTTTGGGCATTATGGCCCATTCTCGGGGTTTTATGTTACTTCAAGGTACGGATTATTCCAATGAAAATCAATAGGTTATATTACTCCTGAATATCCCTAAATACCTAAAACAGTCAATAAATAGATTGCATATTTGGCTGATAGTTACTAAATATTACAATTTACATTGTCCATTTTTAATATCTTCTCTAGTAGGGTTGTAAAGATTATTTGAAATGATAAAGTTAAATTCTTCTTCATTTAATGCTATCGATGATAAAGCACAAAAATCTTTTAATACCGGATTATCATCTATTATCAATCTAAAATTGATAGACATTACGTTCCTTAACCCGTCTATGTTTTCTAATGATTGATTGCGTTCTATCTCAAGAAAAGTGAGGGTGGAATTTATATTTATTAAGGCATCAAGGTTAGTTATCTTGTTATTTCTGTCTATAGTAAGATTTGAAATAGTCCTTAAGCTAATCAAACCATCAATGTTTTCTAATGATGGGTTGTTATTAATATCCAACCAACCGTTTATTTTCTCTATGTTTCTTAAACCATCTATATCTCTAAGGTTTTCATTACCCCCTAAAAATGAAATACCCCCCCCACTAGTACCACCATTCAGTTCCGTAAGATTTATTAACTCATCAAGATTGGTGATTTTAGTATCTCTGATATACATTGCGCCTAAATGATTAAGATTTTGGAGTCCAGATAAGCTTTCAAAAGAATGTATTCCTTCAATTGTCAATACTTCTTCGATTACGGTTAAATCTTTGAGATTGGTCAAAGAGGATATATCAGATTGAACTTGAATCTCTCCTATATTTAAAGCACCATTAATAATAGTATAACCCAATGCTCCAAATTCATCAACTTCGCTTTGAGATTTCAAAGCCACATGGCCTTCGTAGATAAAATGATCAGTTTTAAATCTTATTTCATTACCATATGCTGTTCCACTTTCATTGGTTGCATAAGCACGAACATAATATTGGGTATTTGGCCGTAACTCAATGAGTGCGCTTGTAAAGGATGAATTTCCGATACCTTCATCTGTTTTATAATCGTCTATTGTGGGGTTTTCGTCTACGCTCCAACAAATTCCTTTTGAAATAATGTTTCCACCACCATTATCTTGGATATCTGCTCCAGACAAAGCAGATTTTGGATTAATTTCTGAAATATCTGTGGTAGTTAACTTGGGTAGAGCAATAGCGTTAATTTCTTCTTCACTTTCATTATCTGAACTACATCCGAGAATTAAAAAGGATATAAAGAACAATAAGTTAAAGAGTTTCATGTATCTACATTTAGAACTTTAAAATTACTGTTTTTATTCTCCATTTAATGGCTAAAACCC
Organism: Muricauda sp. SCSIO 64092; assembly: GCF_023016285.1. Lineage (GTDB taxonomy): Bacteria > Bacteroidota > Bacteroidia > Flavobacteriales > Flavobacteriaceae > Croceivirga. The sequence goes on along the minus strand of NZ_CP095413.1, from coordinate 5,487,991 downwards.
TGCAATTTGATTGCAGTTGCTTTAGTTTCTATAAATATTTTTGTTATGTTGAATGGCCGAATATCTGAGGAACTCCCATTCAATAAGTAATTTAAGTTGTCACATAGTTTGGGCGACGAAATATCGTTACAGTGTTTTAACGGACGATTTTTAACATCGCTGCCGTGACCTTTTGCTACAGATATGTGATTCGGAGAACGTCCACATCCTAGAGGGCGTTGTGGGCAAGGACCATAGCCGACCTGGAAAGTGCAAGGGCCATTACCGGGGACAATATTTCCGAAGCCATCCAATACTGCGGCTTGGACAGGGAAGCATGGTTCTGGTTTTTTGTTGCAAGCTTCTAACTCGCAAACCCATTTTGCCTAGTATTGAAAAGAATATGCGTATTGCCTAAATAGATTTTCTTTAATTTTAGCTAGTTCTTGATAAAAATACCGGAACATATAATAATCAACGGATTAATGGGTTTACTATCCAAACGTCCTGTGACATTCCAAAGCCGGACGAAAGCCATTTTTGCACATGTACCGATTTAAAGTCTTCGCTGGTTTGGCGATTTTGTTTCTTTTCCTATTTGTTCTGACATCAAGTGGAAATGATTCCGTTTCAGCCAGTAGTTCTTCAATGGAAACCTTGGATGAGAATAGCTATGTATCCCTAGAACATAATAATAAGGTTTTAGGCAAAGAGCTGCGGATTGCCCTGCAACAGGCCGTTGATTCCTATTTCCATAGGGCCATAGCCGCTGGGGAAGTTGTGGGTGCCGGTGTAAGCATTGTACATGGGAAACAAGTGCTCTTGGCGGACGGATTCGGAATAAAGAATAGCCTTACGGGTAAAAAGGTAGACGGGCAAACGGTCTTCCGACTGGGTTCGCTTTCAAAGGGATTTACGGGGGTGCTTGCTTCAGATCTAAAGCGTGAAGGAATATTGGCCTGGGAAGACAGGGTCAGTGACTGCATTCCCGAATTTGAATTGGGAAATCGGGAGAATACCGAAAACATCACACTGGCCCATTTATTATCACATACCTCGGGAGCACCCTATCACAGCTACACAAACCTGGTGGAGGCAGGGCTACCCCTGGATGAAATCGCAGGCCGATTTGCTGAGGTACAGCCTATAAGTAGGCCAGGGGAAATGTATAGCTATCAAAACGCACTATTTGCGCTCTCCGGGGAAATGATGGAGAAGATTACCGGGGAGGAGATTACCACATCCTTGGAAGAACGCTTTTTCAAACCGCTTGAAATGTGCGCGACTACCATGGACTTTGAGGCACTTGGGAAGATAGGGAATAAAGCCAAACCACATGTCAAATCCCGACGTGGATGGAAATCCGAAAGGCTTACTAACTCCTACTTTAATGCCGTTGCTGCGGGGGGCATCAATTCGAACGCCGAGGATATGGCGAAATGGATGCAGCTTTTGCTCGGTCATCGTCCTGATGTAATGACACGCGAAACCTTAAAGGAGGCCTTTACACCATTTGTTGAGATACCGGGGAGGCAGAAGTACTATCAACGCTGGCCCGGACATACGGCCTCGTATTACGGTTTTGGCTGGAGGATCCATACCTACCGCTCAGGTAACCCAACGGTCGAAAACACCATGTGGCACCATGGGGGAAGTGTCAACCACTTCCGCAATGAAATAGCGGTCTTTCCTGAGGAAGATTTGGGTATTTGCGTACTGCTGAATAATCAATCCAGAATAGCCCAGCGCATAATCATTGATCTCTACTGTATCGTTCAGGAGGTCATTCGGGTCCACACGGTGGAAACGCCTCTTGATCGGTCAGTGGCCAGCTCCCAACCTTCGGAATCAGCTGGAACGTAAATTAAATAATCTCCCGGTTGTTTTCCTCGGATATTTCCTCACGACTATTATAAGATTAGTGAGACGTTCCGAATTGATCTGGGTGGGATATAAGCCATTGATTGGTTAATGATATGAATTGGATAAGACCATCACATTATATACTATAACTGATGTGGCTTTGGTAGGAGGGAGGAGCTATCCACAGCCCGGGGAAATGCAAAGGCCATTACTGGCGACCCTATTTCAGAAGCTATTCAGTATAGGAGTTTGGATCGGGAAGGATGGTTGGGATAAGATAACGGGTCCCATAGCTTTTTTAACAATGGTAATGGTTCAAAAAGTGGTATTTTTAATACATGGAAATGCTTCGAAGATTTTTTGAAGGTTTTGGACCGCTTTCAGCCCCGAATATGGATTTTCTCTTGGATCAATGTACGGAGGGAACCTTAAATAAGGGGGATAAGCTGATACAACCCAGTCAAAAAGTGGATAGCATTTATTTTTTTGAAAGGGGTTTTCTTCATTACTATTCCTACAGTAATCTGGGCGAAAGGGTTACCCTAAAAGTAATTAGCCCAAACTCCTGTTGGACCATTATGGATAGTTTCTTCCATCAAAAGTCCACCATGGACGAGTGTCAGGCCCTTACCGATGTGCAATACTGTGAGTTAAAGCGGTCTGGTTATGCAGCGATAAAATCAGAAAATCAACAACTGGCCAATTTCATTCAGACGATCACCGAATATATTTTATCGGCCAAAGTTGTAGAGGCCAATAAGAATTCCAAATTGTCCGTTGAAGAGCGATACCTCGATTTATTGCAAAACAACCCCGCTATGGTGCAGGAAGTACCCGTTAGTATTATCGCCTCCTATATTGGCACTTCCCGGGAAACCCTACACCGAATTCGACGTAAACTCACCGCCGCATAAATTTTTGGTAGGATCCATTATTGTGTCAAATGACACAGTCGTAATCCAATGTTTAGCTGAACTTTAGCATAAATTAAATCATTGGTCATGAAAAATTTTTTAAAACTCACCTTTTTTTTGGTGCCCTTTATCATTTTTGCCCAAGGGGCAACGTCCAAAACCTTTAAAAATACAATTGAACTCGACCAAAACGCTGAAAACGTTTGGAACGCCATAACCGATTTTTCTACCATTAGCTTATGGGACAGCAATGTTGTTGATGTAAGATGTGGAGATGGGTTGGCGAAGAATAAACGCTGTAAGGTTATTGTTGGATCTGGAGAGATATTTGATGTGGAAATTGTGGATTTGGTGGATAATGAATCGTATACCATACGATACAAACTTAGTTCTGGAAACATTTACATTAAGCGCAGCCTTGAACAAAAAGCGGCATTGGAACTCACCGAAACTGTTTGGTATACCGGTATTTCAAAACGCACTTTTGAAAAATATAAGGGAACGGATTATGAAGATATGTTGGAACAACGGCTATTGGAATTTAAGAAGTATGTGGAGACGGATGTTGCAGGAAGACGTTGAAACAGCCTTCCAATCCATACGTTTTAATGGGGATGGTATCACTCTGGGTGATTTGACCTTCTTCAGTCGAATTTTTAGGCGCAACCGATAGTAAAAGGAAACAGCTGAAGTGGCCAACTAGTTTCCCTTAAGCCTTTCCCAAAGGGCATGGAGCAATCTTTGGGCATCCCCCCGAAATTTGGGAACCTCATGAAATTCCAGTCCGTCTGTCGTATGCCGAAGTTCATAGGAAAAGACGAACTGTGTCTCCTCGGGATCCAAGCTCAAAAGGCCAAAACGCAAATCATTAAAATAAAGCCTTTCCCCCTTTTTTGTCATGGCATACCAACCCTCCGTAATCCGAATGAGCCTTTTTACTTTATCATCGGAGGCAAAAGTTTCCAATAGGTGATGGTTTTTGGGTATACGTTTAAAGGAAATAGGTTTGGTATCAAAAAAGGAGTATTCCCCAATGAGATACGCATCCTGGGTATCCACATTGGCCATCCAGAGTATGGTATTGAAGGGGGCCGGTCTTGTTGACAAGCCACTGTAGGAGATTTTTTGTTGTTCCAAAGCCTGGGCAAAGCTATGGTTGGCAAAACCTTTTAAAATCAGGGTGACCACTAAGTAACCTGAACTGATGATAAGTCCCCAGCGGTTCAGTTGTTTTCTCCTTGGATTTGATTTTTTCAGCCGTAACACCATAAGTACAACAATCAAAAAGGGTAGGGTATATAAGGGATCGATCACGAAGATGCTCTGGAATGCCAAACGGATTTCCAAAGGCCAAAATAGTTGTGTTCCCCATGTGGTAAAGGCATCCAGCAAAGGATGTGTAAAAAGGCACCAAAAAAACAAAAGGGACCAGTCCATCCATGACGCTTGCCTTTTAGCGTAAACCTTCCACACCAACCCACCGAACAAGGGGGCAAACAAGAGCGCGAAAAAAATCGAATGGCTGAACCCACGATGTACTTCTATGGCGGTTACCGTATCCAAAAAATAATTGGACAATACATCCAAATCCGGGATTGTTCCGGCTACAGCGCCCCATAGCAGAGCTTTGTTGCCCACTTTTTTTCCCAAAACGGCCTCACCAACCGAAGCGCCAAGAACAATTTGTGTGAGTGAATCCATACCTGTTGACCAGCTTCTTAAAAACCGCTATTGGTAGGGTGTGAATTTCATGCAAAACACTATATTTTTCTGCATATCCAAATATTAGCCCAGGACTTTTTTCAGTGCTAGGTCAAAACGTGACATATCCGATGCGGTGCCGGAACTGATTCTTGCCCATTCGTAAAATGGGGGAAAAGGCCTTCCTATCATCACGTTTTCTTTTTTCATTTCAGCAATCATTTGGGTAATGGGCCTCCCGGTTTTGAAGAAAACAAAATTCGTATGCGATTTCACGTACGTTAAATTCAAATCATCCAGGGTTTGATAAATCCTGTTTTTGGCTTCCAAATTCTTCAACAAGCTGAATTTGTAAAAATCATCGTCTTTTAAAGCTTCCTTGGCAGCTTCAATGGCAAGAACGTTGGTCATGGCCATAATGTTTTTTTGCAGGCGTTTGGCTATATCGGGCCTTGCCACCAAATAACCAATTCGCATCCCGGCCAATCCATAAACCTTGGAAAATGTTTTGGAAACAATGACATTCATCCCTTCTTTTACCAATTCCACCATGGAAGGGTAATCCGATTCAGTAATAAAATCATAATAAGCTTCATCACTGAACACTACGGTTTTTTTACTTACCGAGCTACAGAAATCCCTAAGGATATCCTTGTCGAGCAAGGTTCCTGTTGGGTTATTGGGATTACAGATAAATACCAATCGCGTTCGGTTATTGATCCGTTGGGACATGGCTTCCAAATCATGCCCCATTTGTTCGTCCACGGGAACCCTATGGACATAGGCACCGAAACCTTCTGCATAACGCAGCATGGCCTGGAAAGTGGGGTCCGCCGCTATGATTTCGCCACCACCAATACCATAAGTAAGCCCAGTGGCCTTCAACCCTTCGGTAGATCCGCCCGTAACCACAATGTGGTCCGTTCCAACCCCTTCCTTTTTGGCAATTTGCTCCAAAAGGGGTCTAAATACCAGTGAGGGATATCTACAGGCCTTGTCAAAGGCGTTGGTGATTGTGGAACGCACCCGTTTTGAAGGTCCATACGGGTTTTCATTGGAATTGAGCTTGGCGATGGGATTTTCCCCTTCGGAATCCATGTATGCATTGGATGTAGCGGCCCATGTGCCAAATCCGCCCAAGAGTGTAAAACCACTGCTCAAGCCCGCGGTTTTTAACCATTTTCTACGATCAATAGTATCCATAATTAGCGCACTGTTTTGGCATGCCGATTTAAAGACGGAACGTATTTTTCCATACCATGGGATGCCATAAATACAAAGTTTCGATGGACCTATCTTGGGTCCAATTACCCGTAAGTTATCAAAATCTTTGCAATGCTATTCTGAAAAATGGGTAGAAATGTCTAGATCACCTTTAAGTTGGACTTTAGTCCCTGTATGATGCCCAGTATATTTTTAACGGTCTCTTCCAAGTAGTATTTAACCACCACATGTGGGATACGCACGGTAGTAAAACCATTTTTGAAGGAGTGCATGGCCTCTTCCAGGTCGTTTATCGCTTGTTCATGTGTAATTAAATGGTAGTCCGTTTCAATTTCAATATTGAGTTTTACCCTGGAAATTGCAATATCAATGGATTTCTGGCCATCCCACCATTCCAGCATGGGATTTGCTCCAACCTCCTTGAGGGCATAATACAGTTGAATGGCTTCAATTGGTGTTTGGTTCTCCTCTACAATACGCTTCACTAACTTGGTATGTCTTTCACAGAGTTCTACACCAAATGAATCTTTAGCATGTTGGCCAACCTCGGGGGTTATACTTTTGTTACACTCCTTGCACGTCATGTAAGTAGTTAAGTTTGGTCAATAATAAGATTTGGGACTATAATAACTTTAACATTTTTGGATTCGTATGTCCACTCGATGAGTAGCACGTAAATATTAGATGAAATGCATTTTTTTAGACGAATGGTAAATGCATTGTTGGGAAAGTGTTATTTTTTGTGGTGAAAAAAATCATTTTTTGAAAAGAATAGGACCAGGGGTTTTAATTGCCGCCGCGTTTATAGGACCGGGCACCATTACGGCCTGTACTTTGGCCGGAGTATCTTTTGGATATGCCCTGTTATGGGCCATGTTGTTTTCCGTTTTGGCAACAATGGTCCTACAGGAAATGGCAGCTAGATTGGGCGTTGTTACAAGAATGGGGTTGGCCGATGCCATTCGTGACCAATTGCAAATAAAATGGATTCGCGTTGCTGTCATTGGCATCATTTTGTCGGCTATTTTAATAGGTAATGCGGCTTATGAAGCCGGAAATATAGGAGGTGCCGTTCTTGGTCTTGAAGCTATTTTTGACAAAGGAAACAATTCCTATTTTGCACTGATCATTGGTGGGATAGCCTTTCTATTATTATGGCTGGGAAACTATAAAATGCTTGAAAAAGTCTTTATATTCCTTATCGCATTGATGAGCTTGTCCTTTTTGATAACGGCAGTCCTCACAAAACCCAATCTATTGGGATTGGCCAAAGGCCTTTTTGTTCCCTCAATTCCCGAGGACGGATTACTGACCATTATAGCCCTAATAGGGACCACAATTGTACCTTATAACCTCTTTCTACATGCTTCATTGGTCAATGAAAAATGGAAAAAACAGTCCGATGTAAAAATGGCACGGTCAGATACCGTAATTTCCATTGGATTGGGGGGATTGGTTTCAATGTCCATTATCGTAGCCGCTGCAGCGATTCCCCTGCAAGAAGTTACAATGGCAACGGATTTGGCCAAAGGACTTGAACCGCTTTTTGGGAATATGGCACGTTATTTTATGGGAATTGGCCTTTTTGCCGCTGGAATTACCTCATCCATTACTGCACCATTGGCAGCAGCCTATGTGGCCAATAGTTGCTTTGATTGGAACGCCGGTTTAAAGGATGCGAGGTTTCGGATGGTCTGGATAACGATTTTGCTGGTAGGGGTGGCCACCTTGCTCTTTAACTTTAAGCCCATTGAAGTCATTACGTTTGCACAGGTTGCGAATGGGGTACTTCTTCCCATCATAGCTATTTTATTGGTCTGGATAGTCAATAAGGGGCAGGTGATGGGTTCGTACAAAAATAGCGTACCACAAAATTTTTATGGTATTGTCATAATAGGGATATGCTTGGTTTTGGGATTAAAAAGTATAGTTAAGGTTTTAGGATTGTTCTGAAATGAAATGGATTGATTTAAATAGCGATGTGGGGGAGGGTATTGGCAATGAAGCCCAGTTAATGCCGTTCCTAAGTTCATGTAATATTGCCTGTGGTGGACATGCAGGGGATGAACGTACTATGGGGGCTACGATTCGTATTGCCCGACAGTTTAATGTAAAGCTGGGGGCCCATCCCGGTTATCCCGACAAAAAGAATTTTGGAAGAAAGGTCATGGACATTTCCACAAACGATTTTATCGCAAGTATTCAAGGACAATTGGCCCTATTTTTAAAGGTTTTAAAGGAAGAGGGAGGGGAGTTGCATCATATTAAACCACATGGTGCGCTTTATAACGAAATAGCGAGGAACACCCATTTGGCCATGGTTTTTTTGGATGCAGTCAAGGCGTTTGACCATATTCCCATTTACGTGCCATTTTGCTCCAAAATTGAGGAGGAAGCCGAAAAAAGGGGAATTTCGATAAAATTGGAAGCCTTTGCGGACCGGAATTACAATGCCGACCGCAGCTTGGTTTCCAGAAGCGAAGGGAATGCTTTGATCCAAGCCCCGGAAGAAGTGCTCCAACACCTATTGAAAATGGTTCATGAAAAGAAAATACGGTCCATACAAGGGTTGGAAATTGAAATAAAAGCAGATACTTTTTGTATACATGGAGATACGCCCCGTGCATTGGAAATATTAACGTATCTTCATAGTGAATTGCCAAATCATAACATTCAAATTAGAAAGTGAGTTTGTTCCCCATTACCGTAAAACCTTTCGGTGATACCGCAATTTTAATGGAATGGCCGCAAAAAGTTGATGAGGCCATCCTTAACGATATCATTGGTTTTCAAGAATTCTTAAAAACCGTCTTGGAAGCAAAATGGGTTATGGTTCCGTCCTATAATTCGTTGACTTTAATCTGTCAAAAATCCGATTTCGAATTTACCGGTTTTAAGGACAAACTTCTAGAATGGTACGCCGCTCCCCGTGCTGAATTCACCCTAAAACGAAACCTGTGGAAACTTCCTGTCTGCTATAATCTGGATTTTGGACTTGATTTGGAAACCACCGCGCAGAAATTGCTTATTTCGGTGGAAGAGTTAATACAACGCCATACTTCACATAGGTATACGGTGTATAGTATTGGCTTTCTTCCAGGGTTTATGTATTTAGGGGGATTACCAGAGAATTTGGAGACGAAAAGAAGGGCAAGCCCAAGGCTTCACGTTACTAAAGGCTCGGTGGGACTGGCGGGAAAACAGACGGGAATATATCCCCAGGACTCGCCGGGAGGATGGAACATTATTGGAAGATGTCCAGTACCCATGTTCAATTTAAATCGTAAAGATCCCTGTTTTATCAATGTTGGGGATCAGATTCAGTTTGTTCCCATTGAACGTGCGACCTTCGATTTAAAAATAATAGAGGCCGAAGTTGGAATTTATCAACCTGAAAAAATAGTCTTGGATGCTTAAGGTTCTAAAATCCGGTTTTTATACCACTGTTCAGGACAAAGGAAGATTTGCATGGAAGCATAAGGGCGTTCCGGTTTCCGGGACCATGGACGATATGGCAAGACATCGGATCAATACACTTTTGGAAAATCCTTCCGATGCCACCGTTTTGGAAATTACCATGACGGGCCCCACACTCTTATTTGAGCGACGGACCTACATCTGTTTGGGGGGTGCAGAGCTTTCGGCTACCTTAAACAATGAACCCATTGAAAATTATCGGGTGTATCCTGTTGCCCAAGGGGATATTTTATCCTATGGCCGACTGGAAAAAGGGTTTCGAGGCTATTTGGGCATAAAAGAGGGATTTGTTTTTAAGAATGTATTGGGAAGTACCTCTCAATACATCCCGTTGACCAACAAACAATGCATAAAGGAAGGTGATGAAATAGAATACTATCCTATTCGATCGTTTGATCCCAAATTGACCAACTTAAAGGTAGGGGACTATTTGGAAAACCAGGAACTCAGGGTAAATCCGGGACCGGAATTTGGAATTTTAACCCAAAAACAACAAGAACAATTGTTTGACCTTAAGTTTTCGGTTTCCAAGGAAAACAATAGGATGGCCTATCAGTTGGAAGAGAAAATCGAAGAACATTCCATCACAATGCTTACTTCGGCAACACTGCCGGGGACGGTGCAACTGACACCTGCGGGAAAACTCATCGTTTTAATGAAGGATGGTCAGACCACGGGGGGCTATCCAAGAATATTGCAGTTGACAAAAGAAAGTATATCCATATTGGCCCAAAAAAAAGCAGGGGACACCATTCAATTTATTTACGGTTAGATTTTGTGGTAAACCGCTTCAAAAGGCACCCTAAACCTTGGGCCATAAACCCCATTTTCCGCTCTTACCCCACAGCCAATGACCATGTTTATCTCTGCTCCCCAGGGTAAGCCCAATATCTTTTTTATCCGTAAGGTATCACTTCCTTCCATGGGACAGGTATCATAACCAATGGCGGCCATACTGATCATGAAGTTTTGAGCGGCCAATCCAGCATTTTATGGGCAACAATACGCATGTCAGACGTACGGACTTGCCTGTAAATGGGCTTAAAGAGCCCAATAAGCTGAAAAGCGGCATATTTGATCCAACCCAAAAAACCGAGAAAATCAAAATAGACGGTGGGAATCAGTTTTTGGTAGTACGCAAGGGCAAACTTTTCCCGCTTTGTGTATTCCGAAGCCGGTTTATGGCCATAGGTTTTTTTTAAAAAGTCAATGTTCGCCTGTGCGCGTTTATTCCACAGGTCCTTTCTTACCACCACAACCATAAGGTGCTTGGCCGTTTTGGCAGCATTCTGGCCCAAACACGCTTTGGTCATTTTCTTCATGGTGGTTTTGTCGGTGATATGATAAAATTCCCAGAGCTGGAGATTACTGCTGGTTGGGGCTAAAATGGCATTTTTAACGCATTGTTCAACTTTTTTACTATCCAGTTCCTTCTCCGCTTTAAAGACCCGAACAGAACGTCTGTGGCCTATGGCCTCGGTAACGGTTTTTTCCATCATTTTCAAAGATAATGGTAAAGCAGTTTGCTATGGGGATTAAATTGACTATCTTTAGGAGTATAAAGACATCGCTTGATTAACCGCATTATAAAATTCAATTCTGGGAGGAGTTGACTTGCCTAATGTCGTAATCAAGAGAAGCCTGTATCCAAGACGATACAGGCTTTTTTTATTGACTTTTTAATTTTTGGATATGGTATGAAAAAGGTGTTTAAGTAGCTGAATAACAGAATTTTGAACAGATTCAAAATAAAATGGATTTAAATCGTTGCCATCTGCCAAAAGAATAGGGTAATTCTATAGTATATTTTTGGATGTTGAAGAATATATACTGTTTTAACGAGAATACTGAAAATCTTTAATGGAACTTAACAAATACAGCAAAAACGTAACCCAAGACCCCACCCAACCTGCCGCTCAGGCGATGTTGCATGCCATTGGCTTAACCGAAACCGATTTGAAGAAGCCCTTGATAGGGATAGGAAGCACGGGTTACGAGGGCAATCCTTGTAATATGCACTTGAATGAGCTGTCCGAATATGTCAAGGAAGGGATTCAATCCACGGATTTGGTAGGCTTGATTTTTAACACCATTGGTGTTAGCGATGGGATTTCCATGGGAACCTATGGAATGCGGTATTCCCTGCCTTCAAGGGATATTATTGCCGATTCCATGGAAACCGTGGTACAGGCCATGAACTACGATGGCCTGGTAACGGTAGTGGGTTGCGATAAAAATATGCCTGGGGCACTAATGGCCATGATTCGATTGAACCGACCATCCGTTCTGGTCTACGGAGGAACCATTGCCTCCGGGTGTTTGAACAATAAAAAGCTCGATGTGGTCTCTGCTTTTGAAGCCTGGGGCGAAAAAGTGGCGGGAACCATGAACGAAGAGGAATACAAGGCGGTGATACAAAATGCATGTCCCGGGGCGGGAGCCTGTGGTGGAATGTATACGGCCAATACCATGGCCTCCGCCATTGAAGCATTGGGAATGGCCATGCCCTACAATTCTTCAAATCCGGCAACGGGAACGGAAAAAAAAGAAGACTGTATCGCTTCTGGAAAAGCGCTGCGCCATCTTTTGGAAAAGGATATCAAACCCTCCGATATCATTTCGAAAAAATCATTGGAAAATGCGGTTCGATTGATTACCGTACTCGGGGGCTCCACCAATGCGGTTTTACACTTTTTGGCCATTGCAAAAGCAGCGGAAATCCAATTTGACCTAAGTGATTTTCAACGGATAAGTGATACTACACCATTTCTGGCCGATTTAAAGCCCAGCGGTAAGTTTTTGATGGAAGATGTCCACCGGGTCGGTGGAATTCCCGCTGTGATGAAATTCATGTTGGAAAAGGGAATGCTACATGGGGACTGCCTCACCATAACCGGCAAAACAGTGGCCGAAAATCTGGCCGAGGTTCCCAGTTTATTGGATGGACAAAAAATAGTACATGATTTGGACGATCCCATCAAGGAAACCGGACATATCCGAATTCTTTATGGAAATATTGCGGCAGACGGTGCGGTAGCCAAAATTACGGGTAAGGAAGGCCTTTATTTTTCCGGGCCTGCCAAAGTCTTTGCCGGTGAGTTTGAAGCCAACGACGGTATTAAGAACGGTCTGGTGAAAAAAGGGGATGTGGTCGTTATTCGGTATGAAGGTCCCAAAGGCGGTCCTGGAATGCCCGAAATGCTTAAACCCACCGCCGCTATTATGGGGGCTGGACTGGGTAAGGATGTGGCGTTGATTACGGACGGCCGTTTTTCCGGTGGTACCCACGGCTTTGTGGTTGGGCATATATCCCCCGAGGCGCAAGATGGAGGTAACATCGCTTTGATTGAAGACGGGGATACTATTACCATTGATGCCGAGAAAAATACCATTTCGGTCGATTTAAGTGATGCGGAACTGGAAAAAAGACGAAGCAATTGGAAACAACCACCACTTAAAGTACGAAAAGGGAGTCTTTATAAATATGCCAAAATAGTGGCATCAGCCTCCTTGGGCTGTGTTACGGATGAATTTTAAAATGGGCCTATGGAAACATTAAAAGCAAAACAAAAAAAGACGTCAACCAAAAAATCGGTGAAGATCACGGGTGCAGAAGCCATAATTCATTGTCTTTTGGAAGAAGGCGTGGATTTGATATACGGTTACCCTGGTGGGGCCATCATGCCTGTTTATGACGAGCTTTACAAGTTCCAGGATAAATTGACCCATATCCTTACCCGTCATGAACAGGGTGCTACCCATGCAGCACAAGGATATGCCCGTGTAAGTGGAAGGGTAGGGGTTGCCATGGCAACCTCAGGACCCGGGGCTACAAATTTGGTTACGGGTCTTGCAGATGCACAAATTGATTCAACACCCATAGTTTGTATCACAGGTCAGGTACCAAGGCATTTATTGGGTTCGGATGCTTTCCAGGAAACGGATATTGTGGGGATTTCCACCCCCGTGACCAAATGGAACCATCAGATTACCAAAGCCTCCGAGATACCGGAAGTAATGGCGAAGGCATTCTATATTGCCAAATCCGGCCGTCCAGGCCCGGTTTTGATTGATATCACCAAAAACGCCCAATTTGATGAACTGGATTTTTCATATGAGAAATGTACCGGAGTACGCAGTTACAAACCGGTACCACAACCCAATCTGGATAGCATAGCCGAAGCTGCCGAAGCCATCAACAATGCTAAAAAACCGTATATCGTTTGGGGACAAGGTATTATTTTGGGCAAAGCGGAGGAAGAACTCAAGGCATTGGTCGAAAAAGCCGGCATTCCCGCCGCTTGGACCATAATGGGTGAATCTGCGATACCTACCGACCATCCCCTAAATGTAGGCATGGTAGGTATGCACGGAAATTATGGGCCCAATGTGCTCACCAACGAATGTGATGTGCTGCTTGCCATAGGAATGCGGTTTGATGATAGGGTGACCGGAAAATTGGATACTTATGCCAAACAGGCCAAGGTCATCCATTTTGAAATAGACCCTGCCGAAGTAGGTAAAAATGTAAAACCGGATATTCCAATCTTGGGCAATTGCAAGGAGACGTTGGCGTTACTGCTCCCTATGATCAGGGAAAATGAACACAAGGAGTGGAAAGCTGAATTTGATAAGAAATATGAAGAAGAGTTTGAGACGGTGATCAAAAACGATATCCACCCAACCAAACCGGGTCTTACGATGGGGGAGGTAATCGAGGAGATTAACTTGGCATCGGAACACAAGGCCGTGATGGTAACCGATGTTGGCCAGCATCAAATGATTGCCTGCCGGTATGCCAAATTCAAGGAAACCAAGAGCAATATTACCTCAGGCGGATTGGGAACCATGGGATTTGCGCTCCCCGCGGCCATAGGGGCCAAGCAGGGCGCACCGGAACGCCAGGTAGTAGCCATAATCGGCGATGGGGGCTATCAAATGACCATACAGGAACTGGGGGTTATTTTTCAACACAATCTTGGAATTAAAATAGTGGTGTTGAACAATGATCATTTGGGGATGGTAAGACAATGGCAGGAGTTGTTCTTTGAACGCCGTTATGCCTCAACGATAATGACGAATCCGGATTTTGTGAAGATAGCGGAAGGCTATCACATCAAATCTTCCCGGGTATCGAAAAGGGAAAATCTTAAAGCTACAATCCAAGAGATGATGGCCTTTGAAGGTCCTTACTTTTTGGAAGTGGTCGTGGAAAAGGAAGACAATGTGTTCCCAATGATTCCGTCAGGAGCATCCGTTTCCGATATACGTTTAAAATAGATTTGATGAACCAAGCTGAGATGATAAATATCCCGGAAGTTTACGGAAAACTCTTGGAAAAGTCTTCTGAAATAGGCTTTACAATGCCTTCTGATGTTTATATCGGCTCATTGTTAAAGACGCTAGTAGCCTCAAAGCCAAATGGAAATTTTTTGGAGTTGGGTACGGGAATTGGGTTGTCCCTGTCCTGGATGGTGGACGGAATGGATGCCACATCTACTTTGACAACACTGGATAACGATGCGGAGTTGGTGGAAATTGCAAAATCATATTTTGGAGGGGACAAAAGGGTCACTATTAGCTGTGCTGAAGGCGGTTCTTGGTTGGAGGAATATAAGGGCGAAAAGTTTGATCTGGTCTTCGCAGATGCATGGCCGGGCAAATACAGCCATTTGGAGTTGATGCTTGAGCAACTGAAACCTGGTGGGTTTTATATAGTTGATGATATGAAGCAACAACCCAATTGGCCGGATGGACATGGGAAAAAAGTGTTGGAATTGATACGTTATTTGGAAGGCCGAAACGACATGGAGCTGACCAAAATGGATTGGTCCACAGGAATAGTAATCGCAGTAAAAACAATAAATTAAGGAGACCCAAAACTGCTTCTCCCTAGGGAGGGGAATGGGGATAGGACTTATGGAAAAACAGTGGTTTACCATTTCGGTATATTCCGAGAATAGTGTGGGACTGTTAAATAGAATATCCGGTATATTCTTAAAGCGTCACATTAATATTGAAAGCCTAAATGTTTCAAAATCAGAAATTGAACATGTTTCTAAATTTACAATTGTGGTCAATACCACTGAAGATTGGACCCGGAAAATTGTTCAGCAAATAGAGAAGCAGGTGGAGGTCATCAAAGCTTTTTACCATACTGATGAAGAAACCATTTATCAGGAATCCGCATTGTTTAAGATCAAGTCGGCCTTACTTTTTGATGAACCTCAAATCCAGAATGCCATAAAGGAAAGCAACTCCAAAATTGTAACGGTACACCGTGAATTTTTTGTGTTGGCCAAAACGGGAAGACGACATGAGATCGATGAGATGCACGACAGATTGGAACCTTTTGGTATTATGCAATTTGTTCGTTCGGGACGTATTGCGGTGAGCAAGGCCAAAATGCCCATAACGGAAATTTTAGAAGAATTTCATCTTAATAACTAATACACACAAACTTATTTGAAAATGACAAACTACTTCAATACACTATCGTTACGTGACCAGTTGGAACAATTGGGAAAATGTCGATTTATGGAATCGCACGAGTTTGCCGATGGTGTAACCGCCTTGAAGGGAAAAAAAATAGTTATCGTTGGCTGTGGAGCCCAGGGATTGAACCAAGGTTTGAACATGCGTGATTCCGGTTTGGACATTTCCTATGCCCTACGAAAAGCGGCAATTGATGAAAAACGTCAATCCTATAGCAATGCCACCGAAAACAACTTTACTGTGGGAACGTATGAAGAATTGATACCTACGGCTGATTTGGTCATCAATTTAACTCCGGACAAGCAGCATACCAATGTGGTCGGTGCCGTGATGCCCCTGATGAAGAAAGGAGCAACATTGTCCTACTCACATGGTTTTAATATTGTGGAGGAGGGGATGCAAATCCGTGAGGACATCACCGTAATCATGGTTGCCCCCAAAAGTCCGGGTTCCGAGGTCCGGGAAGAATACAAACGTGGATTTGGAGTACCCACATTAATTGCAGTACATCCGGAAAATGATCCGGAAGGAAAGGGATTGGCGCAGGCCAAGGCTTACGCTGCCGCTACCGGTGGTCACAAAGCCGGTGTATTGGAGTCTTCCTTTGTTGCAGAGGTGAAATCGGACCTCATGGGGGAGCAGACCATATTGTGCGGGCTGTTGCAAACAGGTTCCATTCTAAGTTTCAACAAAATGATAGAAAAAGGCATTGATTCTGGGTATGCCTCAAAATTGATCCAGTACGGATGGGAGACCATTACCGAAGGATTGAAACAAGGGGGAATCACCAATATGATGGACCGACTTTCCAATCCAGCGAAAATAAAAGCCTTTGACCTTGCCGAAGAAATGAAGCTGATCATGCGTCCCTTATTCCAAAAACATATGGACGATATTATGAGTGGTCATTTTTCCAAAACAATGATGGAGGATTGGGCCAATGATGATAAAAACCTGTTGACATGGCGCGCCGCCACAGGCGAAACTTCCTTTGAGAAGACACCAGCAGGAGGCGACACTATTTCCGAGCAAGAATACTATGACCATGGCGTTTTGATGGTGGCTTTTGTAAAAGCAGGAGTGGAACTCGCCTATGAAACCATGATCGAATCCGGTATCATAGGAGAATCTGCGTACTATGAATCCTTACATGAAACACCGCTTATTGCCAACACCATTGCAAGGAAGAAATTATTTGAAATGAACCGTGTGATTTCCGACACCGCAGAATACGGCTGCTATCTCTTTGACCACGCCTGTAAACCTCTGTTGACCGATTTTATGAAAACCGTGGATACCGACGTTATCGGAACACATTTTGGGAAAGAGAGGGACAACGGAGTGGATAATAGAAGGTTGATAGAAGTAAACAAAGCTATTCGCGAACATGATGTGGAAATTGTCGGGGCGCGTTTACGTGCTTCCATGACGGCAATGAAACCTGTAGTTTAAGTGTGAATCCCAAAATTGGGATATCGCCGGAAAAGTTTTATGAAAAGCGCTTTGACCACATATTTCCCTCAAATATCGGATATCAATAAGGCCACGGGGACAATAAGTGAAGTTGCCAAGCAAACACCCTTGCCACCAAGCATATGGTGTTCCGAAGCTGTGGTAGGAATAGAGCTAAAAAGTCCCGAAGACCTGCATCCGTTAATAGAAGGAATGAAAACAAATATTTTTTTTAGGGATTACCTAAACGATATACCACATTGGTTTCAATATCCGATTTAAATTTCCTTTTCGTTGAAAGAGCCAGTATTAGTTTTTGTATTTTTGTTCAATGTTTTGGAAAAATAATTAAACAAATCATTTTTAACCGGTAAAATCGATAGTACTGATGAATGCTTTGCCTATCATACCTGAAGAATTTCAAATCAAAGAGCAAATCCACCAACGCCATTATTTGATCGATGGGGAATTAAAACCCTGGCGTGGGGAAACCAGTGAGGTGATTTCCACCATATCATCCACCAAGGCTTACAAGCACACGGTTTTGGGCAGTATCCCCACCTTGGGTGAAAAAGAGGCCATGGAAGCTTTGGATTCCGCAGTGGCTGCATGGAACCGTGGACAGGGGGTCTGGCCGACCATGAAGGTCAAAGATCGTATTAAATGTATGGAGACCTTCGTACAGAAGATGGAAACCAAAAGGGATGAGGTGGTAAAACTCCTGATGTGGGAAATAGGGAAGAACAAACCCGACTCCTACAAAGAGTTTGACCGTACCGTTGAATATATTTACGATACCATTGAGGAATACAAAAAATTGGACAGGAGTTGTGCGAAGTTCGAAAAGCATGACGGGGTTTATGCCCATATCCGTCGCGGCCCCTTGGGGGTGGTACTTTGTCTGGGCCCCTACAATTATCCTTTAAATGAAACATTCGCATTGCTGATCCCCGCCATTATTATGGGGAATACGGCTATTTTTAAGCCGGCCAAGCACGGCGTCTTATTGATTACCCCACTTTTGGAAGCTTTCCATTCCTCTTTTCCGAAAGGGGTCGTGAATATTCTCTTTGGACGGGGCAGAACGGTTGCGGCACCCATTATGAAGACTGGCAAAGTAGATGTGCTCGCTTTGATAGGTAATAGCAAGTCCGCAAATGCATTACAGGACCAACATCCCAAAAGTAACAGACTTCGTTTGGTTTTGGGACTGGAAGCCAAAAATCCTGCAATTGTCCTGCCCGATGCGGACTTGGATTTGACCGTTAAAGAGGTCATAGCGGGAACAACGTCCTTTAATGGCCAACGTTGCACCGCGCTAAAAGTGGTGTATGTGCATGAGGACATCAAGGAAAAGTTCCTGAAAAAATATGCGGATGCCATGGATGCCCTGACCTAT
Organism: Muricauda sp. SCSIO 64092; assembly: GCF_023016285.1. Lineage (GTDB taxonomy): Bacteria > Bacteroidota > Bacteroidia > Flavobacteriales > Flavobacteriaceae > Croceivirga. The sequence continues at coordinate 5,469,487 of NZ_CP095413.1, read as the reverse complement.
GGAAATCCTTGGGATGAAGGAGCCATGCTTACCCCACTGCCAGAACCCGGAAAACCGGAGTACATCCAGGAATTATTGGATGATGCCCTGGCAAAGGGAGCCAGCATTATAAACAAAAAAGGGGGAGGGCGAACGGACAATTACATCTGGCCCGCCATTCTCTATCCGGTTACCAAGGATATGCAGGTGTATCAGGAAGAGCAATTTGGTCCTATCGTTCCGGTAGTTTCCTTTAGCGATATTAGCCAACCTTTGGATGATATGGCAGAAAGCAATTACGGACAGCAAGTAAGTCTGTTTGGAAAGGACGTCTATTCCCTGTCACCATTAATTGATACTTTGGCAAATTTGGTATGTCGGGTAAACTTGAACAGTTCCTGTCAACGCGGTCCGGATGTGTATCCATTTACGGGTAGAAAGGATTCGGCACAGTCCACCCTAAGTGTCCATGACGCGTTGCGTTCATTCAGTATCCGGACCTTTGTAGCCTTTAAGGACAACGAATTGAACAATGAGACCATTGAGCAGTTATTGGATGCTAAAGTGAGCAACTTTTTAAGTACGGATTATATTTTATAGTTACTTTGTCATTCCCAAGTGTCACCCGGAACCCGTCCAAAGGAAGGCGGGAATCCACAAAAGCCCAATGTACCCCAATGAAGCCATTTAAAATCACGTTTGGATTGATTCTCTCGTTCATAGTAAGCTCGTGTGCAGAGCTGCAACAGGTGGTGAACCAATTGCCCTCCGGAACGGTAACGGAAACGGAAATCATTGCTGGGCTTAAACAGGCCCTGGAGTTTGGAGTAGGGGAAGGAGTGGACCTTTTGCATAGGGAAGATGGTTATTTTAGGGACGAGGTAGTAAAAATTCTATTGCCCCAAGAGCTCAAAAAAGTAGATGAGGGCTTACGAAAGATTGGATTGGCCTCCCTCGCGGATGAAGGTTTAAAAGTATTGAACCGTGCAGCAGAAGATGCCGTTATGGAAGCCAAACCCATTTTTATCAATGCCATTAAGGATTTTACCTTTGATGATGCCAAGCGTATATTGACCTCCCAAAATGATTTGGAAGCTACACTTTACCTGCAACAAAAGACCGTAGGACAACTACAACAAGCGTTTTCCCCTAAAGTAGAAGCTTCCCTCGGCAAAGTAGGTGCGGATAGGATTTGGGCGGAAATCATAGGTAAATACAACACTATCCCCCTGGTAAAGCCCGTAAATCCCAACCTGACCGAATACGTTACCCAAGAAGCCATTAATGGACTTTTTATAAAAGTTGGGGATAAGGAAAAGGAGATTCGAAATTCGGTGGGAGCCCGCACCACGGCATTGTTACAAAAGGTATTTGCACTGCAATAAGTTCCTTCCCGTGGTTTTTAGCACCGTTTCATTGCTCTTTCGTGAATAAAATCCCCTTCTTTTCGTAAAGTCCACAAAAAAGGAATTCAAACACGCAGAATTTCTAAAAAAGTCGAAAAAATCACAGGGAATCGTAATTATCCCCTCTACATTTTATGTCGTTGCCTTATTTTTATTTCCTATAAATAACTATGATGATACAGAGCTATAATACCTGGCAACACCCTTATACGCCTTCAAAACAATACAAAAAACGCATTGCCTACTTCAGTATGGAATTTGCTATAGACCAAGCACTGAAAATCTATTCAGGTGGACTTGGTTTTTTGTCGGGATCACATATGCGTTCCGCTTTCGATTTAAAGCAAAACATGATTGGGATCGGGATGCTTTGGAAATACGGTTATTACGATCAGTCACGAAACGAAGATCAAACCTTGAAACCTCAATTTGTTGAGAAGACCCAGAACTTTTTGGATGATACGGGCATCGAAGTAGAAGTGGCCATCAACGGCAATTCCAATGTAAAAGTTAAGGCTTATGTCCTCAAACCTGAAATCTTTGGAACGGTGCCATTGTATTTGTTGTCCACCGATGTTGAAGGGAACGATTTTCTCTCCAGGACCATTACAAATTACCTCTATGATGCCAATGAGGTTACCCGCATAGCCCAAAGCATCGTATTGGGTATTGGTGGCGCCAAGGTAGTGGAAGCTTTGGGCGGTGCCGATGTATACCACTTAAATGAAGGCCATGCACTACCGGCCTTTTATTATTTAAGGGATAAGGGTGTGGCACGAGAGCAACTCGCGTTCACCACCCATACCCCGGAAAAGGCGGGCAACACGGAGCGAAATATCCATGAGCTTAACCATTTTGGCTTTTTTGGAAGGACCTTATCCGATGACGAACTGAAAAAGGAAATGATATCCGGAGACCTCCTGAGCTACACCGTTAGTGCTTTGAGGATGGCAAAAAAAGCCAATGCCGTATCAAAACTTCATGGGAAGGTAGCCAAGGAAATGTGGAAATCGTTTAATGACTCGTGTGAAATTATTCCCATTACCAACGCCCAGAACCTTGAATTTTGGCAGGACACTAAATTAAGGAAAGCGTGGAAGAATGCAAATGGTAGCGCATTTTCCAAGCGAAAGAAGGAACTTAAAGCTGACCTATTTAAAACAGTCTTGGACCAAACCGGAAAGATTTTTGATCCCAATGTACTCACCATCGTCTGGGCCAGAAGGTTTGCGGGCTACAAGCGGGCAGATATGTTGCTCTACGATATGGATAGGTTCCAAAAATTGATTGACAACACTAAATATCCGGTACAGATTATTTGGGCGGGAAAACCGTATCCAATGGACTATTACGCCATAGACGTCTTTAATAAATTGGTGCATACCAGCAAATATTCAAAAAATCTTGCGGTTTTGACCGGTTATGAAATGGAGTTGTCCAAATTATTGAAACAGGGGTCGGACGTTTGGTTGAACACACCAAGAATTACCAGGGAAGCTTCCGGAACAAGTGGGATGTCCGCTGCTTTTAACGGATCGTTGAATGTTTCCACGGATGACGGATGGATTCCTGAATTTCGGAAAAATGGAAAAAACAGTTTTGTTTTGCCGGCATTGGATTACAGACTTCCTGTAGAAGAACAGGACAGGAAGGATTGTGACAATCTCTATGATATTCTTGAGAAAAAAGTGTTGAAGACGTATTATGATAAGCCCGAAAAGTGGCAACAACTACTTTTTAATGCTTTGGATGATGTGGCTCCGGAATTCAGTTCAAATCGTATGGCCAAACAGTATTATGAGGAACTTTATTGATTGGGGACCCGTTCATATTAGTCTGTGGAGTAGCTTAGGATTTTTCTGCCGTTCAACGGTTGTTCATTTCGGTAATTGTTCATGGGCATTAGCTTTTGCAATTCCTTGACTTGTTTCAATGAAACGGTAATGGGGTTTTTGAAAACGTACCAATTCACCTTTTCCGTTGTAGTATCAAATTCCGGTTCGCTCAAACTTTTGAAATGTACCCCTGCCCCGTTGAATCGGTCTATGAGTTCCACCATATTTCTCAGGGAACGAAAGACACAATCGTTTTTATAAGTGAGTATGGTGTCCCCTTTCCTCATGTATTTGAGCATCTCTTTCAGGCCCTTCCTATCATCTTTCGTACCGCTGGCAATATCCGAGTAGATTTTTTCACAACCGTTGCTTTTCAACAAATCGATCTGTGCTTCCAACTTTTGTTCGGGTGTCGATACCCTTGCATATCCGACCGTCATATTTAGTTCCGTAAAAGGTTATATAACGAAACTACTAAAAAGAACGACAAATGGAACTGGGAACGAATGTTTTTTGATGCAGATTCAATCGTGCCGTAAAACGGGCCGATTTATGGGGCTGTTCAATCGTCGAAAGGACTTGTCACATTCAACAAAGTAGGTTCAGTAACTTGGGTATAAATCATAGTCGTCTTGATGGAATTGTGCCCTAAAAGTTTTTGGATGATTCTAATATCGGTACCATTTTCCAATAGGTGTGTTGCATAGCTGTGCCTCAAGGTATGCGCAGTGATGTTTTTATTTATTCTGGCCCTTTTGGAAGCGGCCTGGAGAAGCTTGTTGAAACTTGACGAAGAATACCTGTCTCCTTTCTGGCCTTCAAATAGGTACCGTTTGGGGGCATATTCTTTATAGTACTCACGAAGCATTGACAAGGCTTTTCCGGATAAGGGGACTATCCTGTCCTTGTTGCCCTTTCCTGATTTAATATGTATCACCATTCGGGATGAATCTATATCCTTGATTTCAAGTGCAATCAGCTCGCCTACCCTTAAGCCTGCACTGTAGACCACGGCTATCATGCTCTTATGCTTGATGTTGTTGGCTTTTTCAATGATTTTAAGAACTTCCTTTCTTGCGATGACTACGGGAAGTCTGTCCGGCTTTCTACTTGGGAACAGAAATTCTAGGTTAATGCTTTGACCGAAAATCTCCCTGTAATACAGCTTCAAGGCCATTGCTATCTGTTTCTGATAGGAATAGGATACTTTCTTAGTGTGTACCATATGGTAGAAGTACCTGTGAAGTTCGGTTTCATCAATCTTGTTCAGTGGCTTTTCGAAAAATTGCATGGCCAGCTTTACGATTGAGGAATAACTTTCTATGGTATTCTTACTATACCGCTTAACCTCCAGTATTTTCACAAAATCAGGCAATGACATAATAATGTGAAGATATCTATTTATGGTGAAAAAGTACTATTTTTATTCCCGAATGATATGGTTATCCGGTGTTGTTCGGATATCCAATAGTTATCTTCAATAATATAATATGAGAAGACTTCTATTTATCTCGATAACTTTAGTGATAATCATGTCTGAATATGGGTATTCTCAATCAGTATTAGAAAATGTAAGGTCAGAATACTATCGTTTAAATAGTGGGAATGTGAAACTCGAACAGGTTAGCATTTCAAACACTAACTACTATCTTGAAAAAGGAAAAGTCAAAAAAGTTAAAGTTTCTGATGACAAGGGAACTTGCGAATATTATTACAATTACGATCCTGAATATGGAACCTATAAAGTTTTCTTTATTTACTACCTGCCGAATGAAAAATCCAATCATCCGGAAAGTAGACTATACTTCAATGAAAATGAAAAGGTATTTCTTTATAAGGAAAATACGGAAGAAAAGAGTTTTTTTGATGCTAACGCTTTCTCAAATCAATTACCCTTACAATCTCGGAATGCACTAAATAAATTTTCAAGAATATTTTCAGAAAGTCGAGATGAGTATGGACAGGAAAAAGCTTTAATAGATAGTCTATTTAAATTAATTGATAAATCTCAACTTACTGAAATAGACACTGTTCAGAAGACATACAATGAAGAAGAATCACAGTCATTTAATGAAGGTAAAAGTTTATTTGTCAATTCTAATAACGCTGTTGTAAAGACGGTTGAATTAAGCGGTGATAATCATGGGTCAAAAAGAATCATTGAATATTATCATAACAGCAGATTGATCCTCAGAATCAAAGAATCCCAATACTTTATAAACGGTTTTCAATACTCTGTTGATAAAGAATATTACACAGGAGAACGCCGTAAACAAATTCTCTTTAGAAGGGAAAGGTATGAGAACTATGAAGCTAAACTTGAGTCCACTTATGGAACAAATGCGCTACTTAGCTTTAAATTGGACTGTATCGAACCTCATATTGAAATCAAGAAAAAAAGATAACAAATACTAAAATGAATATGCGAACTGAGTCATTTGGAAGGATCTTGCGAACTTGGTACATCAGAGCTTCTAGCAACTGGGGCGCATACTCATTTTAGTTGGACGTTGTGAGCAAGCTACCAAAACTATGGAGATAAAACCTAAAATTGGATTTGAAAATATAAAATTCGGAATGTATCGTAACGATATACTTGAAATTTTAGGAGAACCTGACCGAATTGTAACCGATGAAAATGACGAGTTTGAACAAAGTCTTGAATGGAATGATTTAAAAATACGGTTGACTTTTCAGCTCGATGAAAATGACAGATTTACCTATTTGACTTCAAAAAATGAACAAACTGAATTTAATGGTTGTAAAATAATCGGATTAGATATTAAAAAAGCGAAAAACGAACTTTTTTCGGAATTAATAACTGAATGGGAAATTGACGATTACCAATTTTTTGAAACACATTTTAACGAAAACTTATGGTTGACTTTACGCTCAGAATTTGGAAAAGTAATAGAATTTGAAATGGGAGTTCCATTTAAAAACGAAAATGAATATGACTTCCCTAAATGAAAAAAGCCAGCTCACAACAATGTATCCGCAATTACGGCGGATTCGACTACCCTTCGACTGCGCCCAGGGCAGGCTTAAACGAATCCACTCGGAATTGCTAACGCCTGTGCTTAACCGAAAAACAGTAAATTAAAACCCGTAACTGACGGTTATACGAGACCGTCAGACTGTCTCAAAAGTATTAAGAATTAGAGAGAAACATTATAATGAATTATATACGAGGAGCCTCCCGAGAACAACTTACATTATATACCACATGTCTGGACGATATGGTTGATCGGGATAATACCGTAAGGTTTATTGATGTTTTTGTTGATAATCTCGATTTGGAGCAGTTAGGTTTTACAACTATTTCTAATCAAGGTAGACCAGCATATAATCCTAAAGATTTACTTAAGCTTTATATCTATGGCTATATGAATCGTATGCGTTCTTCCAGGGTATTGGAAAAGGAATGTGTTCGTAATATAGAACTCATGTGGTTACTTAAAAACCTTAAACCAGATCATAATACGATCTCTAGGTTTAGACAATCTAATCCCAAAGCCATAAAGCGTGTCTTTAGAGAAAGTGTTTCTATAGCTCAGGATTTTAATCTTATTGGAGCTATATTCATTGCTGGTGACTCTACAAAACTTAGAGCTCGGAACAGTAAAAAGAACAATTACAATAAAAAGAAAATACAACGCCATTTAGAGTATATAGACAATAAGCTAGATGAGTATAATGAGGCATTAGCTACCGCCGATGGCGATGAAAAAAAAGCCATCGAAAAAGCGATAAACAAACATCGGGTACATCAAGATAAATACCAACAAATACAAATGGTATTGGAACAGGATAAGAGCTGTGAAAACCCACAAATATCAACTTCTGATCCAGATAGCAGGCACCAAATTGTTCGGGGAACGATTACCGAAATAACCTATACAGCCCAAAGGACTGTAGACGATAAACATAAACTTCTTATTGATTACAAACTCACCAATGAGAATGATAAAAAGGCTATGGGTATGATGCTTAGAAGAGCAAAAAGTATTTTAAGAACCAATACATTTACAGCACTTTATGACAAAGGCTATCATACCGGTAGTGAGTTCTATACTGCAAATTGCCTGGGAATAAAAACCCTTGTGGCCATACCAGGTATTGGCAGAAGTAGCCAAGCACCAGACCCAACTTATAATGTTGGGCACTTTATTTATAACAAAAAAGAGGACACCTATACTTGTCCGAAAAACAGAGAACTAATCTCTAATGGTAATTGGTATAAGGCTAGAAACTATAAGTTTAAGCAATATAAAACCAAGCCTTGTAAAACTTGCCCAGTAATGACAAGTTGTACAACTTCAAAGGTCAATGGGAAGATTGTTCAACGTAGCCAGTATAAATCGTACATAGATAGCAACAAAAAGCATGTAGCCAATAACCAAGGACTTTACAAAAAGCGACAAGCCATTGTAGAGCATCCCTTTGGTACGATAAAGAGGCAATGGGGTTTTGATTATATAATTACAAAGAAAGGAATTGCTTCAGCCAGTGCTGATTTTGGATTAACAGCTTTAGCATACAACCTTAAAAGAATGTTCAATCTAGGCTGGAAACCAAAAATATCCGTCTTAAAAGCATTTTTTAAACACCTTATTTGCTTTTATAATGACCAGAGTGTTTGTTTTAACGGAATCTCAGTTTTAGGTAATCCATTTGGAAAACCCTCTAACAAATTAATATATTTTTAAAATAAACAACTAATCACGGTAGTTTTGAGACAGACTGCCGTTGGTACACATTTTCCAGCAGAATTAACGATAAATTGCTGATTTTAATGTAAGATATAACGAAAAGAATAATTAAAATCAAAGACCATCTTCATATAAGTGACTTTTTTAAAACATGATATTAAATAACGAAGAGATTAACCTGCTATTTGAAAGCGAGCTTCAGAATTCTTTAGGACAATATGGATTTGAGGTTAATAAGGGTAGGATCCAGAGAATGACAGAAGCTGGTTTAGAAGCAATTTACTACGATTCAGTGGAATCAATTATAGATGCAAAGGCTAGACTTCAATATTCAGCTTGCAAACGGATTGATAAAGTAGAAACTGTCTGGCAAGAATTCTATACAAAAGTTTATACAGTAGGTGTAAGTTTTGACAAACAAAAAATCCCGACATTGGCATTTAATGCCGCAAGGATAAAGGATTATGAATATGGAATATCCAAAAGAAATTGGTTTCAATATATTGATAGATATATAGTTGACGCTAATGAGAAGGGAGTTTTAGAGCTTTCCAAACAGTTTGTTGACATTTTTAAGAAATATATTCTACCAACATTTAACTTGTATAATTCTGAATCAAACCTTGACAGATATATTAATGCTAAACCGGAGACCTATTGGGAGGTAATTCATTTGACAACAGGAAAAGGATTGCTATTTAAAAAGATAATTGCCTCAAAAATGAATAAGAATCCTCTATACGACCAGATATGTGAGTTTGTTTTAAATTTTATTAAAGAACGAAATGATTACCAATCACAGGAAGATAAGGAAAAACATTTATTAGTATTATCGGAGATTATGAATTGTTGATTAACCAAACGTGTGCCAACAAAAAATATACGTAATGCGGGTTGATGCGATAAATTTAGGTCTAAAAACATTTATTAAACCGATTAGCGGTTTGATAACTTGGAGCTTTGAAATCCCGCACTCCGCATATTTAGACCGTTGGCACAGAGAATGATTGACCTATATGGCCAGACCAAGATTTTTGTCCATGTCTAGCTCAAATTTCCCGTGAGGGTTCACGTGTGCATGAATTAAGGGATTCAATGCTCGGTAATCGTCCTTTGAAAACCTGTCCATCAGTCCGTTTTCGGTAACCACACGTTGGATCATCAGTGTGTTCACATAGACCAGACTGTTTTGCAGTAAGTGTAGTGCCAATACTAACAGTTCCTGTTTTTCCAAATGGTTTGAGGAAACTTCCCCGCTCTTTCTAAAGAAGATAAAATGGTTCAGGGTTCTAGTTTTCGACCTCGTTCAAGCCCTCATTGATTTCCCTTCGGATATTCCCATTGGTAAGGTATCTGCACTGAAATATCGTTTTCACGGCCTTTTCTAATTCCTGTAGGGCTCTATAGGTCCGGGTGGCTTTCAATTTCTGTTTTTGTACTTCCAAAAGGGAAGATGTCATCGACCAAAAAATCGATAACTTCTCTATAATGTCATTCATTGGGTTTCTCTATGCCCAGAAATTTCAATATCTCTTCTCGATGCCTCTTAGCCGTCCTACTGGACCAATCATATCCGTTCAAAATGGATTCATTGGTTTCCAACTGCTCGCTTAGGTGAAAAACCGGACCATTGGTTACATCAGAATTTCTTTTGGGGAACAGGCCAAACAGTATTATGAGGAACTTTATTGATTGGGGACCCGTTCATATTAGTCTGTGGAGTAGCTTAGGATTTTTCTGCCGTTCAACGGTTGTTCATTCCGGTAATTGTTCAGAGGCATTAGTTTTTGCAATTCCTTGACTTGTTCCAACGAAACGGTAATGGGGTTTTTGAAAACGTACCAATTTACCGTTTCCGAACATGGCGGGGTGGTTAGGGAACCTTTATAGGTGTAATAGCTACGATTATCAGGTAGGTTCAGGTTTAAGTCAAAATTGGCATCAATATTTTTGGTCTCCCCGGTTTTCAGGGGCAAATATTGCTCTAAAAAGTCGAAAGGTGCACTACTTTGACCTTCAATGGCCATTACCGCCAATACGGCAAAATCCTTACGCTCCTCACTAAAATGTACCAAATGCATTTCCAGGGGATACCTTACGCCATTAATGGTATGCTCCGATGCTTCATGAAAATGAATTTGACGCAACACATACTTTGCCCCTTCGATAATGATATAATCCCCTTTTTCAAAATTGTACTGGATGGAATGTCCGTTATTGGTTACATCATGAATCTTAACGTCGGTTGCATAGTATATTTCAATTGGGGATAAGGATGTTGTTATTTCGGTATCAACATCAATGATGTTTATGGGTGATTGCCGGAGGCCATCACAGTCAGATTCCTTCTCAATCTCTGCCCAATGTTCTGGGCCCATTTCACCTTGATAGGCCCAATGGGGTTCTGAAAGATTGGTGTCTTTATGGGTTTCCCCTTCTGCCTCCGTAGCCTTGGCACGACCATCTTTACAAGCCCAGAAAAGGACAATGCCTAGTAGGGGTAAAAGATAATGTTTCATCTTCATTATAGATTTTTGGCCAGCCAATCCCCAACCTCAGAAGTTTTGTATGCTTTGGCCCCATTGGCCAAATCTTCGGTGACAATGCCTTCGGTCAAGGATTTGTTGACCACATCACGGATGGCCTGGGCCTCATCTTTTAAGTCAAAATCCTCAAAAAGCATGGCTGCGGAAAGTACGGTCGCCAAAGGGTTGGCAATATCCTTTCCTGCGGCTTGCGGATAGGATCCGTGAATGGGTTCATACAGCGAAACACTTTCCCCTAAGGAAGAAGAGGGCATTAATCCCATGGAACCAGAAATTACGGAAGCTTCATCGGTCAATATATCACCGAACAAGTTTGCGGTAATAATGACATCATAACCCTTTGGCCATTGGATTAATCGCATGGCCACAGCATCCACAAATTCATAGGTGACCTCTACTTCCGGATAGTCCTTTTCCATGCCCTGCACGGTTTCACGCCAAAGTCGGGAGGCCTCCAAAACATTGGCCTTATCCACACAGCACAATTTTTTACCGCGTTTAAGGGCCATTTCGAACCCTTTTTTAGCCAAACGTTCAATTTCAAAACGGTGGTAGGTCATGGTATCAAAAGCGGTATTTCCTTCATTGTAACGACCCCGTTCCCCAAAATAGACCCCTCCGGTCAATTCCCTCAAAATAATGAGGTCGGTGCCCTCAATTCGGTCCCTCTTTAATGGGGATTTGTCCACCAATGATGGAAAGGTAAACGTAGGCCGCACATTGGCAAAAAGGCCAAGGGCCTTTCGCATTTTTAAAAGACCTTGTTCGGGACGCACTTTGGCGGATGGGTTATTGTCGAACCTCGGATCACCTATGGCCCCGAACAGGACCGCATCTGAGCCCGCACAAATTTCATGGGTTTCATCTGGATAGGGTTCTCCAACGGCATCAATGGCCACAGCACCCATTAAGGCAGGTTTCCAAGTGATGTTATGTCCAAATTTTTGGGATACCGCATCCGATACTTTTACGGCTTGGTCAATTACTTCTGGTCCAATACCGTCTCCGGCTAAAAGGGCAATTGTTAGGTTCATTTGTTTTTCGTTTTTCAATTTTTATCACCGTTCGCTTTGCGCTCAATGATATTCGCTTAGGTTTTAAGATTGGATTTTATGTATCAAATTGTTCAGGCTTCTCCTTATTTTATTGACTTTGTCCAAAACGATCTCAAAAGTAGAATTGTTGATATATTCCAAATCATGGACCAATATGGTAAAGTATTCCAATTCACTTGCAGAACCTTGGGAAATGATAAGAAAGCGTCTAAACTCTGCATCGGATTCCCTTCCACAGCCTTCTACAATGTTGGAAGGTATTGAATAAGTTGCCCTTCGCATTTGGGAAGTGATACCATAAAGTTCTTCTTTAGGGAAAGTCTTAGTCATCTTATAAATTTCCAAAGTAATTTCATGACCTAGTTGCCAAACACTGTATTTCTTATAGTTTCTCATGTTTAATTGGTCAAATTTGATTGCGAACTACGAATAACGATTGGCGATAGGCGTTTTCAAATCAAATTCAACATTTTCTCTGTAGCCTTTATGGCCGATACCGTCTGGTCGGAATCCAGTCCGGTGGTTACAAAATCGTTTTTAGCGGTCTTCCAGGTGATCATGGTCTCACAGAGGGCATCTGAACTACTTCCTGGAGGGATACGCACTACATAATCCACCAATTTTGGAAGTTTTTTCGATTGTTCCTCATATACCTTGCGCAGGGCATTCATAAACGCATCAAATTGTCCATCACCCTGGGCATTGGCTTCAAAGGTCTTTCCCTCAATTTCTATGGATAGGGTAGTGGAGGGCATTAATCCTTTGGCATGGGTAAGTACATAGGATTTAATGAACACCTTTTGCTGAAAGGAGCTACTATCGAGAACATCCGAAATAATATAGGGCAGGTCTTCTTTAGTGACTTTTTCCTTTTTATCGCCCAATTCGATGATGCGTGCAGTGACCTTTTTCAGTTCATCCTCGTTTAGCGTCAATCCCAGTTCCTGCAGATTTTTTTGAATATTGGCCTTACCCGACATTTTGCCCAGTGCATATTTCCGTTTTCTCCCAAAACGTTCCGGCATCAGTTCACTGAAGTAAAGATTGTTCTTATTATCCCCGTCTGCGTGGATACCCGCGGTTTGGGTAAAGACATTGTCCCCTACAATCGGTTTATTGGCAGGAATCCCGAAGCCGGTAAATGTGGACACCAATTTACTCACTTTAAACAATGAGGATTCGATGACCTTGGTCCTCACTTCCGGCAAAAAATCATTGATAACGGCAATGGTACTGGCCAATGGGGCATTGCCAGCGCGTTCCCCCATACCATTAATGGTCAAATGCAGACCATAGGCCCCCGCCTTAAGCGCTTCCATTACATTGGAAACACTCAGGTCATAGTCATTATGGCCATGAAAATCAAAATGGATATTGGGATATCGCTTAACAATGATGTCAATATATTCAAAGGTTTCGGAAGGCGTTAGAATTCCCAGGGTATCGGGGAGTAAAATCCGTTTAACCGGCTGTTGGATCAAGAAGTCCAAAAACTGGAACACATACTCTTGCGAGTTTCGCATACCATTGCTCCAATCCTCCAAATACACATTGGTCTCAATATTGGCCTTTTGAGCAAGTTGGATTACTTCTGCAATACCTTCAAAATGGGCTTTCGGGGTTTTCTTAAGCTGATGGGTCAAATGGTTCAAAGACCCTTTGGTAAGCAAGTTTTGTACTTTGGCACCTGCCTTTTGCATCCATGCTATGGATGCTCCACCATCAACAAAGGTCAAAACTTCCACTTGAAGGATACGCCCCGTGGTACTGGCCCAGTCCGTAATGTTTTTGACCGCTTGAAATTCGCCTTCGGAGACCCTGGCGGAAGCTACCTCAATGCGGTCCACCTTGAGTTCTTCCAGTAACAATTTTGCAAGGGTCAGCTTTTCCGATGCCGTAAACGAAACCCCTGAAGTTTGTTCACCATCCCTAAGGGTGGTATCCATTATTTCTATGGTTCTTGCCATACGCAGTTTTAGAAAGGCCGTCTTTCAGCAAAGGTTTTGATATCTTCCTTAATGTTCAAGAGGTAGTCAATATCATCAAAACCGTTCATCATATTTTCTTTTTTGTACTCATTGATTCCGAATGTTTCGAATTCGCCCGTACTAAGAATGGTAAAAGTCTGTTCGGCCAGGTCTACCTTAAACTCTGTTTTAGGGTCGGCTTCAATGGCCCTAAAGACTTTTTCCAAAAAATCAGGACCAATTTGAACGGGAAGTACGCCCACATTCAAGCAGTTGTTTCTGAAAATATCCGCAAAAAAACTGGAGACCACGCAACGGAAACCATAGTCATAAACTGCCCAGGCCGCATGTTCCCTGGAAGAACCGGAACCGAAGTTTTTGCCACCGACCAGAATTTTTCCACCATAGATAGGATTGTTCAATACGAATTGGGACTTAGGGGTGTTGTCAGGATTGTATCGCCAGTCCCGAAAAAGATTGTCCCCAAACCCTTTACGTTCCGTAGCTTTTAAGAAGCGTGCAGGAATGATTTGGTCCGTATCCACATTTTCAATCGGTAGTGGTACTGCGGTTGATGTGAGTATATTGAATTTATCGTATGCCATTGGTTAATAGTTAATGGTTAATGGTTAATAGTTGATGGTTGATGGTTGATGGTTAATAGTTGATGGTTGATGGTTGATGGTTGATGGTTTGATTGTTATAGGGAATTAGGCTTCCTGCAGTTCCATGAGTTCACGGGGATCGGTCACCACTCCTGTTACTGCGGCAGCCGCAGCCACCAAGGGGCTTGCCAATAGGGTTCGTGCACCTGGGCCCTGTCTGCCCTCAAAATTCCTATTGGATGTACTTACCGCGTATTTTCCTGCCGGAACTTTATCATCGTTCATAGCCAAACAAGCAGAACAACCTGGTTCACGGAGCTTGAAACCGGACTCATGAAGGATTTCCAAAATGCCCTCTTCCTTAATGGCTTCTTCCACTTTATGGGAGCCGGGCACTAACCATGCCGTAACATTTTCCGCTTTCTTTCTCCCTTTCACAATGGAGGCAAATGCCCTAAAATCCTCTATTCTACCATTGGTACAACTTCCAAGAAATACAAAGTCAATAACCTTGCCCAACATGGCTTCCCCCTCGTTGAAATCCATATAGGCCAAGGATTTTTTATACGTATTTGCACTGGTTCCCTCACCTGCTTTTGGGATGCTATTGGAAATACCAAAACCCATTCCGGGATTGGTACCATAGGTGATCATGGGTTCTATATTGGCGGCATCAAAACTGAGTTCCTTATCAAATTCGGCATTGTCCTCGGAATGTAAAGTTTCCCAGTACGCCATGGCCTTATCCCAATCCGCACCTTTGGGGGCAAACTCACGCCCTTTGATGTATTCAAATGTGGTGGTGTCAGGAGCGATCATACCCCCACGGGCCCCCATTTCAATACTAAGGTTGCAGACGGTCATACGTCCCTCCATACTCATGTTACGGAAGACTTCACCAGCATATTCCACAAAATAACCGGTTGCACCGGAAGTGGTCAGTTGCGAAATAATGTACAATGCCACATCCTTGGGGGTTACCCCAAAATTTAGCTTCCCATTGATATTGATACGCATACTCTTGGGCTTGGGCTGCATAATACATTGGCTGGAGAGCACCATTTCTACCTCGGACGTTCCAATACCAAATGCAATGGCCCCAAATGCGCCATGGGTGGATGTATGGGAATCCCCACATACAATTGTGGCTCCAGGCAGGGTAATCCCATTTTCCGGACCGATAACGTGGACAATACCATTTTTTTCATGTCCCAATCCCCAGTACGGAATCCCATGTTCAGCCGCGTTTTTTTCCAGTGCTTTTAACTGGTTTGCGGACAGCGGGTCGCTTACCGGTAAGTGTTGGTTGAGTGTTGGGGTATTATGATCCGCGGTTGCAAAGGTCCTTCCGGCGTACAAAACGGGAATCCCCCTATTTTTTAAACCCAAAAAAGCCACAGGACTTGTGACCTCGTGAACCAAGTGGCGGTCAATAAATAAAACGTCTGGGCCGTTTTTTATTTTTTTGACCACGTGCGCGTCCCAAACCTTGTCGAAGAGTGTATTGCCCATCTCAGAATCTTTTCCAAATTAACCGTCAAATATAAAATTTGTAATCCTCTTAAGACTATTTGGGACCTATGTCAATTACGATGTCCAAAGCCGTAAATGCACTATTAATACCATTAAAATCAATAATTTATAATCAATACTAATCGTTGGTTTGGTATGTTAAATTGAATGTATTATCTGTTAATTCCCAATCAAAAAGACCTTTTTTAACATCATGGGCCTTCATTTAACATCCCAGTAACGAATTGGGCCTAAATCAATGGATACTTTTAGTAGTACTCGAAATAAGTTAACCTAAATTAAAGACAAACAAATGAAAAAATGCTACCTAACGACCATGATGATGTCATTATTGGTCTGCCTTTGCTTCTATAGCGAGGCCTTTGCCCAATTGGACCTTCCACGAGGAAGTCAGATGGCGAAAGTTTCCCAGCGTATCGGGATTACGGACATTACCATCGTTTATTCACGGCCCAGTGTGAACGATCGCGAAATTTGGGGACAACTGGTTCCCTACGGAATGAACAATTTTGGATTTGGTACGGCCAAGGAGTCCCCATGGCGTGCAGGAGCCAATGAAAACACCATTTTTAAAACCACACATGCCATTAAAATTGCGGGTAAGGAACTACCTGCAGGAAAATACGGTCTCCATATTGTGGTCAATGAGGATAATACGGCCAAAGTGCTGTTCTCCAAAAACCATGGCGCCTGGGGAAGCTATTTTTACGAGCCTTCGGAGGATGTACTGCAAGTGGATATTTCCACTGCCGAGATTCCCCATGTGGAGCAGTTGAAATTTGAATTTAATGAAGTGGATGCCAATTCCGCCGTTGCTTCATTGAATTGGGAGAAAAAACAGTTCCCATTCAAAATTGAGGTCCCGGTAACTGATATCGTTTTGACCGATATTCGTTCCAAGATGCAGAACCAGGAAGGGTTCAACCGACAAACCTGGGAGCAAGCGGCCAATTTTGCACTCAACAATGGTGGGGATTTGGAGGAAGCCATGGGGTGGATCGATGCGGCCATTGCCGGTCAATTCTTCAGTCAAAAAACCTTCAATAATATGGCCATCAAGGCCCGGATATTGATGAAGCAAGGTAAGATGGCCGAAGCTACGACCATTATGGATGAGGCCATGCCCATGGGGACCGTATTCCAAGTGCATGGTTACGGAAGGCAATTGATTGCAGCCGGACAAAAGGACAAGGCTTTGGAAGTTTTTCAATGGAATGCCAAAAACCACAAGAATCAGTGGCCCGTGGATTATGGACTGGCCAGGGGCTATTCTGCCTTGGGCAATTATAAAGCGGCCATAAAGCACATAAAAATTGCGGAAGAAAGGGCTCCGGACCCCCAAAACAAAAATGCGATTGCCACCAATATGGAAAAGCTCAAGGAAGGAACTGACATCAATTAAGCTTACCTATCTATTTCATTTTAAACGCCCAGCATTTGTTGGGCGTTTTAACTAATATATCCCCAAATGGCTTTATCCTTGACCAGTTCAGCATACGCCCTTCGGATGGGCAAATTTTCCCCTTTTTCCAATTTTGGGTCATTTTTCAGGGTCTCATTGGCGTGATAACGTGCAGATTTTAAAATGGGGTTATCCTTTATGATATCAGCAATTTTTAGGTTTAACAATCCGCTTTGTTGGGTGCCCATAAGGTCGCCTGGGCCACGTAGTCTTAAATCCACTTCTGCAATTTCAAAACCGTCATTGGTCCTACACATGGTTTCCAAACGGGTTTTGGCATCTTCAGAAAGTTTATAACTGGTCATTAAGATGCAATAGCTCTGTTCCGCGCCCCTTCCTACACGCCCGCGTAACTGGTGGAGTTGGGATAAACCAAAACGTTCGGCACTTTCTATTATCATAACGGAGGCGTTGGGTACGTTTACACCTACTTCAATTACGGTGGTTGCCACCATAATTTGGGTTTCCCCTTTTACAAACCGTTCCATTTCATAATCCTTGTCCTGTGGTTTCATCTGCCCGTGAACAATGGAAATTTGATAATCCGGAGTCGAGAACTCCCTGACAATGCTTTCATAGCCATCCATTAAATCCTTGTAATCCAAAGCCTCACTTTCCTGAATCAATGGATATACAATATAAATCTGACGGCCTTTTTTAATCTCATCCTTAATGAATCCAAATACCTTTAATCGATTGGTGTCAAAGCGGTGTACCGTTTTAATGGATTTACGGCCCGGTGGTAGTTCATCAATCACGGAAATGTCCAGGTCTCCATACAGACTCATGGCCAACGTCCGTGGAATGGGAGTTGCGGTCATGACCAGGATATGGGGAGGGACCGCCCCTCCTTCCTCCCCCAAGGGGAGGTTATTTAATTCGTCCTCTATTTTTTTGAGAACGGTGCTGATAGCTCCGATTACTTCTTCGTTGGTAAACCGTATAACTTTGTACCCAAATTCATTCAAAATCTTCGTTCGTATGGTATCAGCTTCTTTTTGAGACGGAGTGCCATGGTATCCGCCATCCACTTCAACAATCAATTTTTTGGATAGGCAAACAAAATCGACGATAAACTCATCAATAATATGTTGCCTTCTAAACTTTATTCCAAGTTGTTTGGTCTTTAATTGTTCCCAAAGAATGCGCTCGGCTTCCGTGGTATGTTTTTTCCGCTCCCGTTGAAGTTCTTTTAACATCTTATAGGCAGAAGGTCTCGCTGTTTGGTATTTGTGATGGATTTCGGCCACCCTCCCTTTGGGAGGGATTTGGGGTGGGCTGCCTTTGTGCCATAATTTGGACCGTTGTGCCACACCAAAACGATGTTGCTCATCAATAATGGCCAATCCCAAATTTTTAAAGTGCACCTTATCTTCCAAAACGGCATGGGTGCCCACCAAAATATTTAGATTCCCATTTTCCAATTGATTGTGCAAAAAAGTGCGTTCCGCCCGTTTGGTTGAACCTGTGAGCAAGGCAATCTTTAAATCCATTTTGCCCAACAGGTCCTTGAGGCCATTGTAGTGCTGTTGCGCCAAAATTTCAGTTGGGGCCATTAGACAGGCCTGAAAGCCGTTATCAATGGCCAAAAGCATACACATTAGGGCGACAATGGTCTTGCCCGAACCCACATCCCCCTGCAAAAGCCGGTTCATTTGGGCTGAACTGCCCATATCGTTTCGAATTTCCTTGATGACCCGTTTTTGGGCATTGGTCAATTCGAAGGGAAGGTGGTTTTTGAAGAAATCATTGAATTTTTCCCCCACCTCGGTAAAAGGTAAGCCTTTGATTTTCTTTTTCCGCGCTGCTTTTTTGGATAGCAATTGGAGCTGAATGAAAAATAGTTCCTCAAATTTTAGTCGAAACTGGGCTTTGGCCAACAACTCCTGACTTTTTGGAAAATGAATGTTCAAAAGGGCATCGGCTTTCGCCATTAACTTAAATTCCTCAATTAGACTTTTTGATAGGGTCTCTACGAAATTGGCCTTGGTTTCCAAAAAGAGCTGCTGTACCATTTTGCTTACGGCCCGATTGGTAATGCCCTTGGCGCTTAATTTTTCCGTAGATGGGTAAATGGGCTGCATGCCGATCTTAAGCCCGGCCTGGTGGTCTTTAAGCAATTCCATTTCGGGATGGGGCATGGAAAAAGCACTGCCGTATCGATTGATTCGACCAAAGACCACATAGGGTTCGTTGATCTTAAGATTTTCCCGAATCCATTTTTGGGATCGAAACCACACCAATTTCATTTCCCCGGTGCCATCCACAAAAGAGGCTTCCAGACGTTTTCCCCGTTTTTGTTCTATGGTCTTTAAATGGACAATTTTGCCCACTATCTGAACATCCGCACCACTATCCTTTAGTTGATTGATCTTATAGTATTGGGTTTTGTCCAGATATCGATTGGGATAAAGCTGGAGCAGGTCGCCAAAGGTCTCCAATCCCAGTTCCGCCTTTAAGGTTTCGGCCCTGTTGGGGCCAACACCTTTTAGATAAACCAAAGGAGTATGAAGAACACCGGATTGCATCGAACTAAAATAGCTAAATTGGCTTGAATTTTGAGGATAGGCTACGTATGAGATATTTGTTTCCTGTTTTTTTATTGTTGTCCCTGCTCTGTTTTTTGCAGCGACAGAAAAGTGTGGATTTCATTAAAGTGGATGCTAAAATCACCCCTTCTTTTTCCAATAAAACAATAAAGGGATGGGCTACCTATGAGTTTGATTTGATTTCCAGGACGGATTCCATTTTTTTGGATGCCGTAAACATGACTTTTGAAAAGGTCGAATTAAACGGAAAGAAAATCAAGTATTCAAATTCAAACCAAAGAATTGGTGTCAAAGCACCTAGAAAGCTTGGTAATCACCTTTTGGAATTGACTTATTCCGTCAAACCGAATCAAGCGGTATATTTCACGGGTTGGGATGGGCTGGATTCGGTTCTAAAAAAAACCGATAGCTTAAACCCTACATACAAGGGTATAGTATCCGCGCTAAATTCCAAATTATTACATCTACATAATCGAAAAAAAGCCCAAATATGGACCCAGGGACAGGGGAAGTATACCAGTCATTGGTTGCCTTCCATTGATGATATGAACGACAAAATCGAATTCGATTTCACCATTACAGCTCATAAGGAATATACCGTTATATCCAATGGAAGGTTAACGGATAAAACTATGGACAATGGATCAGGGAAATGGCATTTTGACATGAACCATCCCATGAGCAGTTATTTGGCCGCCTTTGTGATTGGAAATTTTGACAAAGAAGTGATACAATCCAGCTCTGGAGTGCCCATAGAACTGTATTATGCGCCTGAGGACAGTCTAAAAATGGAACCTACATATCGCTATACCCAGGAGCTGTTTGATTTTTTGGAGGAAGAGATCGGTGTTCCATACCCATGGCAAAACTACAAGCAGGTCCCTGTTCAGGATTTTCTCTATGCGGGCATGGAAAATACGTCCTGTACCGTATTCTCCAATCAATATGTCATTGATTCCATCGCCTTTGTGGACAAAAACTATGTCAATGTCAATGCACATGAACTGGTACACCAGTGGTTTGGCAATATGGTTACCGAAGTTAGCGGTAAACACCATTGGCTACATGAAGGTTTTGCAACCTTTTACGCCTATTTGGCAGAAAAAGAAGTATTTGGCGAAGACCATTTTTACTGGAAGTTGTACCAAACGGCCAAAACCTTGCACAACCTTTCTGAAAATGAGGGTGGGGAAGCGTTAACGGACCCTAATGCCAATAGTCTGACCTTTTATGAAAAAGGAGCTTGGGCACTGGCCATGCTTCGTGAGGAAATTGGGGAAGTTGCCTTTAAAAAGGGGATTAAGGCCTATTTGGAGAAATACGCCTTTACGAATGTTACCATTGACAATTTTCTTTCAGAAATGGAAATGGTATCGGGCTTGGACTTGACGGATTATCGTGAAAAGTGGTTGGAAAGTGAGGAATTCCCATGGCAAGAAGTAAAGGCCCATCTAAAGAAAGCCAACAAGTCCTTAAAGCTTTTCTTTGAGATTGAAAATACAGTTACGGACACAACAATCATGGATGAACAAAAACTGGCACTGCTATGGGAAAATGAAATCCCGGAAGAATTTAAACGACAGTTTATTTTTACCTATGGCAACCGGATTCCAGATTCCAGTTTAAGTGAAATCATTGCCAACACGCCTTTACGGATAAGACAGGCAGTTGCGTTAACGGTTCCCAAAGTACCCAAAGAACTGCAATCCGATTTTGAAAGCATGCTGACCGATCAGAGCTATGTAACCCAGGAAACCGTTCTTTTTAAGCTCTGGGATGCTTTCCCTAAAAATAGGGCAGCTTATTTAGACCAATTGGATGGGGTAGTGGGACTGCCCAATAGAAATGTAAGATTACTGTGGTTGACACTGGCATTGCTAAGTCAGGATTATCAACCGGAAAGAAAGAAATCCTTTTATGACGAATTGAATGGCTATACCGCTTCACATTTCAATTTTGAAGTACGGCAATTGGCTTTCCAATATTTACATCAAATACGTGCATTGAATGATGTTTCCCTCAGAAACCTAGTTCAAGCGTGCAATCACCATATTTGGCAATTCAAAAAATCATCGAGAAAGTTAATTCGCAAAATAAACGCTTTGCAGGATGGGAAAAATCAATTGCTCGCCCTACGGGAAAAACTTTCGGAAAAGGAAAGGAAAACATTAAAAAACGTACTCAGTCCATGAAAGCATTGGTCATTTCCGGCGGTGGGAGTAAGGGTGCCTTTGCTGGGGGCGTAGCCCATTACCTGATTGAGGAAGCAAAGAAGGAATACGACATCCTGGTGGGTACTTCAACAGGAAGTCTATTGATATCCCATTTGGGATTGGGAAAGATCACTAAAATCCGTGACATCTATTCTTCGGTCGATCAGGATAGCATTTTCAATAACTGCCCATTTGTTATCCGGAAAAAATTTGGGGCCGATCTTATTGGAATGAACCACTGGAACATCCTTAAGAATTTTATCAGGGGCAAAAAAACCTTTGGGGAAAGTGAGAACCTAAGGGAACTTATTCGCAATAGCATTACACAGGAAGAGTTCAACACCTTAAAGCAAGGTCCAAAGGATATTGTGGTCACGGTATCCAACCTTTCCCTTAATCGTATTGAATACAAATCCATCAACGATTTTGATTATGATGAATTCTGTGACTGGATTTGGATTTCTGCCAATTACACCCCTTTTATGAGTTTGGTCCGAAAAAATGGTTGTGAATATGCGGATGGGGGTCTGGGAAGTCTTGTTCCCATTGAAGAGGCCATTGTTCGTGGCGCGACCGAAATAGATGTTATCGTGCTTCGCACCGAAGTAAGCTATTACAATCGAATGCCATCCCGAAACCCCTTTGAGCTTTTGACCAGTATGTTTTCCTTTGTATTGGATCGTATCGAAAACCAGAATATACGTGTGGGCAAGCTGGTCGCCAATCAACGGGATGCCATTATCAATCTGTATTACACCCCAACCGTTTTGACTACGAATTCCCTCATTTTCAACAAGGAAAAAATGAGGTTATGGTGGAAAAAAGGGTACCTCTATGCCAAGAACAAGAATGTGGAAAGCATGCCCATTGAACCGGATTTGCACGAATGATCAGTGGTGGGCCCATAAAGGAATTCCTTTATGATCGATAGCATGTTTCATTGTGGAGATCAATGTGTATTTTTTACCAAAGATCACCGATTTCTTTCTTTACAAATGCCAAGGCGGTGGCAGATGGCGACTGTTTTTCCATGGACTGGTTTAAGATATCCTCACGGAGTTTATCGGCCGATTCCGAATCGCTCATTCCCGCGGATCGAATAATCTGAATAGTGGCACTTTTCGCCGCTTTGATGATATTCCAACACTCATCGCTCATATACACCTGCTGGGAGAGGTTGTGCTCAAATTCATTTTCAATTTGTTTGATGAGCAAATTTTCATAATTGGATTTATTCTGTCCTTTTGGAGCAACGCGCACAACCAAATTATTGATGGCTATGCGTTCCAGGAACAAAACCATACGCTCATAGGCCTGCAATCGTATTGGTAAGGTTTCTTTTTGGGAATCCTTATGTAATAAAAATCGTCTTCGTCCTTCTTCATTTCTGGTATGTAAACGAAAAAAATAGAATGCTACGGCTCCCGTGACCACAGCGGGTAACAAATAGGCAAACAATTGAAAAATCTGGTCTCCGCTCATGTTGTGTTTTGGTTTTGATGTGTTAAGAACGGTAAACTATGGGGAAAAGTATATGGCAATTCTTATTTGAATTCCTCCTTTAACTGTGCATAAAACTCTTCCTTATTGGAGGTAAGTCGAATATTGATTCCCTCTTTAAAATTTCCATCCTTGACCAGGATATTCAAGTTCTCCGGTTTTATCCCTTCCACGGTCATCAACGCATTGGCCACCGAAAAGGACTGTTGGTAGGTCAACCCAAATTCCCCGGTAATGTTCAAACCTTCAACGAAAACCTGTCTGTCCGGATTGGCAATCAGTATTTGTGCCACTTTTGGTAAAAAAGTCCGCGCGCCTTCGGTTAGGGTGGTGTCCTGATCACTTTCAAAAAGAAAATCCATGCTATTGGAAATGATCACATCCCCGTTGCTTATTCCAATCTTGGCATCAGGTCCGAGGGTTTGTTTGGCTTGGGTAAGAATACCAATGGCCGTGGAATCATTTTGGCTAAAGTTATCCGTAATAAACTGTAATTGTCCTTCTTTGGCCTTTAAGCTGGCCAAAGCTTTGTTCACCGTTTCCGTATTCTGCTTGGAGATTTGGGAAAAACTACTCAAATTCTTCAATAAGGTGGCATTGGCATCCCGCAATTCAGTATTCTCTTTTTCAAAAAGTGCTGCCTTGGATACACTTACATTGACCTGCCTACTGGCTTTGGAAATGGAATCGTTCAGATTTGTAATGCTGTCCTTGAGCATTGCAATTTCATCCAATAGGTCCTTTTTCTTTTGTGCTTCCACTGTAAACACTGTTCCGGCAAACAATAAAAGGACTAGCGTAATTTTTTTATGCATAAGCTTTGGTTTTACCGTCTAGGTGGGGACAGTTCAACAAATCCTTTGTGGATTTAAACGGTACCCATGTTTTTTCGTAACCGTAAACGGACATTAAATCGCTGCTAAGATAGTCATCATCTACCTTTACTTGAATATCTTTCATTGTAAATTGGTAGGGACGTCCATATGCTGCCTATTGATTTTGTCCAACACAACAATATTATTTCCCTGCATTCAAATAATCCAGGGTAAGCTCGGTCATGGCTTTTACTCCTAATTGCATCCCGGCATCGTCAATTTTAAAATCCGGGGTATGGTGCGGATAGGGTGTGGTATTCCCTGGGGTCATTCCGCCCAGAAAAAAGTAAAACCCGGGGACTTCCCGTTGAAAATAGGAGAAATCCTCCGCTCCAGTAACAGCTTTGCCGTTCACCACATTTTCCTTACCAGCCACGCGCTGTAAAGTGGGTAACATCTGGGCCACTAAATCCGGGTCGTTGAACGTTATATCCGTAGCATCCTTGATTTCACAAGTGGCCTCTCCACCATATGCCTTGGCGATAGTGGACACCATCTCCTTCATCCGCTTGTTGATGTGATCTTTCATGTCATAATCCAAAGTTCGTATGGTACCGATCATTTCAGCCGATTCCGGAATGATATTGAACCGGACCCCGCTTTTAATTTTACCTACGGTAATGACCGCAGCTTCATTGGTCAAATTGGCCTCCCGACTTATAATGGTCTGTAACCCATCTATAATTTTTGCACTTATCAAAATGGGGTCAACACCAGACCAGGGTTGTGAACCATGACTTTGCTTCCCCTTTACCGTTATGGTAAAACTCTGTGCGGCGGCCATGGTGCCCCCTGCTTTATATCGAATGGTTCCAACCGGTGTTTGGGAGTTAATGTGCAATCCAAATATGGCATCCACATCAGGATTTTTTAGTACTCCTTCCTTTACCATCAATAAGGCTCCACCTTCTTCCCCGGGAGGTGGCCCTTCTTCTGCAGGTTGAAAAATGAATTTTACCGTCCCATTGATTTGGTTCTTATTCTTGGATAATACTTCGGCAACACCCATAAGGATGGCGGTATGGGTATCATGTCCGCAGGCGTGCATTACACCTACTTTTTCCCCTAAAAATTCTGAAGTGACCGTAGATTTAAAGGGCAGGTCATTGCGTTCGGTTACGGGAAGTGCATCAATATCGGCACGCAGGCCCACCACCTTACCGGGTTTGTTCCCTTTTAGGACCCCAACGACCCCGGTATGTGCTACCCCTGTGGTGAGTTCAATCCCCAGGGACCTCAAATGATTGGCAATTTTTTCCGCAGTCCTGAATTCCCTGTTCCCCAGTTCCGGATTTTGATGGATGTCATGCCGCCATTCGATTACTTTGGGTTCAACGGCCTTATAATCGTCTTCAAGATTTGGTCCCTGCGCGAATGCCATTAATGAAAAGAAGGATAACAGTACGGTAGTTTTAATTTTCATAATCAAGTGTTTAAAATTTTATCAGGCGATACCCATGGTTTTGTAACTGTATTAGGGCTGTCATTGCCGAGAGGGAAAGTTGCACGCCTTCCATGGTTTCCTGTCTCGGAAAATTTCGGGATAGTGATGATTGTCCACAAAAAATAAATTCGACCCCGGCATCCAGCAATTGCTGCACCATTTCGGCATTGGGATTGTCCACCCCAAAACGTTTTTGATAGGCTTGGTTGGTGATGATATCCTTGGAAGCCTTATTGTGTACTACCAGGGCAACTTTCATGTTTTCGGGAGACATACCACTTTGGGCATGCATATTCAAAAAACGGGCGGCCGTTTCAATACTTCCGTTGCGTTTAGAGGTATCTTCTGGACTGTCCATGATATCAAATACCACCTTGAATTCGGCATCCGCTTCAATTTTATAATCTGGGGATGTAATGGGCCACACCTTTCCATAGTCCTTAATTATGGGACCGGTTTTCTTTTCCTGGGCTTTTCCGGTATACATCAAGAGCATACTAAGTACAATAACGGGAAGTAAAGGTTTCATGGTGCCTAAGATATTAAATGGAATTCAAATGAACCATCATGGGGCAGGACCATGGTGCTGCAAGAGACAAGAACCGAGAATCAAGAGTCAAGACGGAAGACATAAGATATGAGATATAAGATATGAGACACAACACTTGTCCCATTGTGCATCCTAATTCCTGACCCTTAACCTTTAACCTTTAACCTTTAACCTTTAACCTTTAACCTTTAACCTTTAACCTTTAACCTTTAACCTTTAACCCTCAACCTTTAACCCTCAACCTTTAACCCTCAACCAGAGCTCCCCGAAATTCTTAGGCTCACATCGACTGTTTAAAAATAATGAAGGTTACATTTTTCGAAACTCCAATTAATGGCTAATTTCACCTTTTCAGTTTAAGGAAGGATCAATGTCATATCTGGATGAACTAAATGATGCCCAACGGAGTCCTGTGCTACACAAGGAGGGACCACTCATGGTCATAGCTGGTGCCGGTTCCGGAAAAACCAGGGTATTGACCTATCGTATTGCGCATTTAATGGAGCAAGGGGTGGATTCCTTTAATATTTTGGCATTGACCTTTACCAACAAAGCGGCACGAGAGATGAAAAAGCGTATTGCCGATATTGTAGGTGCCTCCGAAGCTAAAAACCTTTGGATGGGTACCTTCCATTCCATTTTTGCCCGCTTGTTGCGGTATGATGGTGATAAATTGGGCTTTCCAAGCAACTTCACCATTTACGATACCCAGGATTCCCAACGTTTGATTGCTTCCATTATTAAGGAAATGGGCCTGGACAAGGATATTTACAAGTACAAACAAATCCAAAACAGGATTTCTTCCTATAAGAATAGCTTGATCACGGTTAAGGCGTATTTTCAAAATCCTGAATTGATGGAAGGGGATGCCATGGCCAAGCGTCCGAGGATGGGCGAGATTTATCAAAACTATGTAAATCGTTGTTTTAAGGCGGGAGCCATGGATTTTGACGATCTGTTGCTGCGTACCAATGAACTGCTGAACCGTTTTCCGGAAGTGCTCATGAAGTATCAGGAACGGTTTAAATACATATTGGTGGATGAGTATCAGGACACCAATCACTCGCAATACCTGATTGTTAGGGCATTGGCGGACCGCTATCAAAACATTTGTGTGGTGGGGGATGATGCTCAAAGTATTTACTCATTCCGTGGTGCCAATATCAGTAACATCCTCAATTTCCAAAGGGATTATGATGATGTTGGCGTATACCGTCTGGAACAAAACTACCGTTCCACAAAAAACATTGTCAATGCCGCCAATTCCATTATCGCCAAAAACAAAAACCAATTGGAGAAGGTGGTATGGACGGCCAATGATGATGGTAACAAAATAAAAATACATCGAAGTGATACGGATGCCGAAGAGGGTCGATATGTAGCCAGTTCCATTTTTGAGAACAAAATGCAACAACAACTTGGAAATGGGGCGTTTGCGGTTTTGTATCGAACCAATTCACAATCCAGGGCAATTGAAGATGCCCTGAGAAAAAAGGATATTCCCTATCGCATTTACGGCGGGCTTTCATTTTACCAACGGAAGGAAATAAAGGATGTTCTTGCCTATTTAAGATTGGTAGTAAACCCCAAGGACGAAGAGGCTTTAAAACGGGTCATTAACTTCCCGTCCAGGGGTATTGGACAAACTACCGTGGACAAATTGACCGTTGCCGCCAACCATTACGACCGTTCGATTTTTGAGGTCATGGAGCGTTTGGATAAGCTGGACTTGAAGATCAATTCTGGTACCAAAAACAAACTTGGGGATTTTGTTACCATGATCAAGAGCTTCCAAATCCTGAACGAAAGCGCAGACGCCTTTGTCCTTGCGGAACACGTGGCCAAAAAGACGGGACTGTTGTTGGAATTTAAGAAGGACGGCACGCCAGAGGGTATAGGACGATTGGAAAATATAGAGGAATTGCTCAATGGTATCCAGGATTTTGTGGAAGGTCAGAAGGAATTGGCAGAGGCCACGGGCAGTCTTACCGAATTTTTGGAAGATGTAGCATTGGCGACCGATATGGATAAGGACATTGGCGATGACGATAGGGTGGCTTTGATGACCATTCACCTGGCCAAAGGATTGGAATTTCCCTTTGTTTATATCGTTGGGATGGAAGAAGATTTGTTCCCCTCGGCCATGAGCATGAATACCCGAAGTGAATTGGAAGAGGAACGCCGCCTCTTTTATGTGGCTTTGACCAGGGCCGAAAAACAGGCGTATCTTACCTACACGCGCAATCGGTATCGTTGGGGAAAATTGATTGATGCCGAACCCAGTCGGTTTTTGGAAGAGATGGATGAACAATATATTGAAAATCTAACCCCCATTACCGACAGCTATCGCTATAAATCCCTAATTGGCAATGATATTTGGGGAGAAGTGGATAAAAGCAAGTTGCGTCAAGTAAAACCTAAAAATGGAACACCCCCTTCCGGTCCCAAACCTTCGGAAAACCAATTAAGGAAACTTAGAAAGTTAAAACCAAATCTTGGCAACCCGGATCACACCTCTTCCGAAACACCGGATTTGGCTATCGGCAGCGTGGTGAACCACACTCGTTTTGGAAAGGGCAAAGTACTGAAAATAGAGGGGGTTGGAAACGACAAAAAAGCGGAAATACAGTTCGAAAGGGGGGACGTGAAGAAATTGCTGCTGCGCTTTGCGAAATTAGAGGT
Organism: Muricauda sp. SCSIO 64092; assembly: GCF_023016285.1. Lineage (GTDB taxonomy): Bacteria > Bacteroidota > Bacteroidia > Flavobacteriales > Flavobacteriaceae > Croceivirga. Next base: position 5,440,574 of record NZ_CP095413.1, on the reverse strand, counting down.
GATCGATGGCTAAGAAAGAATGCTTTCACGGGTTAGGCTGGTGGGAACCGTAAACGAAAAAACACTACCTGTACCACGCTCAGAGGAAATATTGATTTTACCCCCATTTCTCTCCACAAAATCCTTACAAATGGAAAAGCCAAGTCCGGTTCCGATTTCGTTCTGTGTTCCTTTGGTGGTATAGCCTTCCGTATTGGCGTTCATCAGGGTATCCATTTGTTTTTTGGTCATTCCCACTCCAGTATCGGAAATACTGATCACTATAAAATTGTCCTTTTCCGAAATACGGAATGTTACCGTATCTCCTTTGGTAGTGAACTTCAATGCATTGGAAAGAAGGTTCCGTATCACAAAATCCATCATGTCCTTATCGGCAAATGCCTTTGAGACCTTACTTTGTTCAAATTCCATAACGATACCCTTTCGCTGAGCATTGTCCTTGAACAGTGTCATGTTGCCCTCGATAAGCTTGCTTACGTGGAACGCTTTTTTGGACATATCATGATCGTTCATTTGAGTCTTGGCCCAGTTGAGCAGATTATCCAATAAAAGTTGAAGGTTTTGGGAGGAATCCACCAAATACTTGGTGAAAACCGTTTTTTCTTTTTCACTTAAGGTAGATTCCTCGTCAAGAATTTTGGCCAAAGAAAGTACATTACCGGTATGTCCCCTTAGGTCATGGGAGATTATGGAGAAAAATTTGTCCTTTACCCTAGAAGCTTCCTTTAATTCCTCTTCCGACTCCTTAAGCTTTACATTCAATCCATTGAGGGCTTTATTGTTTTCATTAAGGTCAACGATTTGATGGCGTATTTTTGCAATCAGCGAATTATAGGTAGAGGTAAGCCTATTGATTTCACTTACATTTATTCCCGGTTGTACCATTAGCCCCCCTTCAAAGTTTTTTTCCGTTATATAGTCCATGTCCGTTACCAAACGCTGCAAGGGAATGGCGATATGCCCTGAGAAAAAGATACTGAAGAGGATTGCAAAAACGACCGTAATGACAAAAAAGAGCACGATGTACGAACGGATACTATTGGTCAATAGCTGCAGATTGGTATCCACTATTTGATAGAGCTGGTTTATCCCATGGTCCAACCTTTGGTTCAAAACATAGATTTCCCTTACATATCCCCTGTTCTCGTTTCCTATTTCGCGCTCGAGGGATACAATGGCATTAAAACTCTCCTGGTAGTTTTTAAGGACGTCTATTGATTTTTGATTTTTTTCGGTATTTGCGGACATCCTTTGTATAATGGAATCTGATTTTCTATTTAACAATTGGGTATAGATGGGATCGTCCCTGAGAAAAAAATCTTTTTCGTGTCTGCGCAACATCAGGTTTTCGGCCAAGGTAATGCCGTCAACATTTTCGAGGCTATGAATGTGTTTCCTCATGTTCCCTTCAAGGCCAAAATCCTTGAATCCCCTTTTTACTTGTAATGCAAGTACGGTATCTATTATGGATTGTAGTGCTGCAATATTCTTCTGGATGGCATCAAGCCGTCCACCTACAATGGTATCCTGTGAAAATTCGGACGATTTTACTTCCCGGAGGGCATCATCCGCAACCCTTACGTAGTTTTTGTAACGTTTCAGGTTTTTTGTGGTTCCAGATAGGTAAAAAGAATCTATCTTAGTATCAGTATCAAGGACATTGGAGAATGCACTGGCCGCTTTTAAGCGGTTAATATTGAAAAAAACGACCTGCTCTTTAAAGTACTTTGCCCTATTGACCTTTTTATAGGAGCTGTACGAAAAAATTACGAAAGGGGTTACCAATAAGCTTAAGGCTAAAAAAGCTAGTAGTATTCTTCCCCTAATACTGTTCATAATGATTCATTTGGGACAATCTAAAAACGATTGTAAAATGATTAAAGTATATGATCTGTAATAAAAAACGTACAATTCTAAATTTGGAAATTTGTGGCTAGGTTCATTAGGTTGTATGAAGAAAATCCGGACCCTAAAAAAGTTGTCGAAGTAGTATCCGTTCTTAAAAAAGGAGGACTGATTATTTACCCAACGGACACGGTTTATGGTTTGGGTTGCGATATTACGAATACAAAGGCCCTGGAAAAAATTGCCCGTATCAAGGGCGTAAAATTATCCAAGGCCAATTGGTCCTTTGTTTGTGCGGATTTAAGTAATCTTTCGGACTATGTGCGGCAAATAGATACGGCTACCTTTAAGATATTGAAGCGGGCCCTTCCCGGCCCTTACACTTTTGTATTGCCCGGCAACAACAATCTTCCAAAGGATTTCAAAAAAAAGAAAACGGTAGGGATTCGTGTGCCAAACAATGCTATTGTCATCAGTTTGGTGAAGGCCCTAGGAAATCCCATTGTTTCAACTTCCATACATGACGAGGATGATGTCCTGGAGTATACCACAGATCCCGAACTTATTTTTGAGAAATGGCAAAATCTTGTGGATATTGTGATTGATGGGGGATATGGGGATAATGTGGCCTCTACCATTGTTGACCTTTCCGATGGGGAACCCTTGATCCTAAGGGAAGGAAAGGGTTCCATCGATATTTTTTAAACAAAAAAGACGGTCAATTGACCGCCCTTTTTGTTTACTTGTCCTGAAGGAATCCTAATTGATGGCAGAATCTTTCATTCCTTCCTCGATCATGCTATAGAACTGATCCAATTTTGGAAGTACCACTATACGTGTCCTTCTGTTTTTGGCCTTTTCGGTAGTTGAAACAGGAATATATTCCGACCTTCCGGCAGCAGTCATTCGTTTTGGATCGACCCCATAATCGTTTTGAAGTATCCTTACGATTGAAGTCGCCCTTTTGGCACTCAAATCCCAGTTGTCCAACAATACGCCGCTTCGGTAAGGCACATCATCCGTATGGCCTTCCACCATAAATTCAAAATCGGGCTTGTTGTTTACCACCTTGGCTACTTTGCCCAGTACTTCTTTGGCGGCATTTGTAACATTATAACTACCGCTTCTAAACAAAAGCTTGTCTGAAATGGATACGAAAACGACACCTTTTTCCACACTGACTTCGATGTCCTCATCATCCAAATTGCCCAAAACGCCTTTAAGGCTCTGTACCAAGGAAAGGTTAACGGAATCCCTTCGGGTCACGGCATCCTGTAGTCTTCTAATGGTCAAATCCTTTTCGCGAAGGCTTTCCAATGATTTTTCAAGGTTTTCTGCCCCTTTCGCAGTTAAGGTGGTCAAATCCCCCATATTATTGATCAATTCCTGGTTGTTGGCACGTAAGAAGGCGTTTTGGTCCTCCAAAGCCTTCATTTTTGAAGTTGCCGTTGCCCTTTCTTCCAGGCAATCATTGAGTTTTACAGTAGCAGAGTTCAACAAATCCTGGGCTTCTTTATGCTTAGCCTCCAGTTCCGCATATTTTTTTTGGGAAACACAAGAGCTCAATAAAATGGCCAGACCAAGCATCCCTAGAAAAACTTTTTTCATAATACTAAATATTTCAATGGTTAAATAGATACGATTTTTCCTAATTATTCCGCCAAAATTAGATAAAAACGGATTGGGCAAAATTTCTCTATCGTTAATCTTTTACTAAAATGTTATAGTTGTTAACCTGATGTACGAAGTGTGACCATACTATAGATTTCACGGGATAGTATTTTATCAAAAAATTAGTCTTTTCCCTTTTTCGGTAAATCATTGAAAAGTTGCGATAAAAACTCAGGTGCGCTTTAAGAATGGCAAATGTGTGCCTTGCCCTAAATTGGGCCAAAAAACGAAGTGCTGCGATGCCATCCAGCACCAAACGGAAAAATAAAATGGGATAAGCGGATTTAGCCGGCAGGTTTTTGGTGATGGTATACAGGGAATTTCTAAAGTTTAGAAAGGTTTTATAAGGATTGGAGTTCTCTAATGTAAAACCTCCCATATGGAACACCTCACTGTGGCCAACATAATACACGGCATGTCCATTGTTTTTTGCCCGCCAACAAAGATCGATCTCTTCTTGATGCGCAAAATAATCATCATCAAAACCTTGGAGCTCCTTAAAAACAGCACTTCTAATAAACATACAGGCTCCGGTTGCCCAGAAAACCTCCTTGATGTCGTTGTACTGTCCCAGGTCTTTTTCCAATGCCTGGAAAATACGTCCCCTGCAAAAGGGATAGCCCAACTTGTCAATAAAGCCTCCCGCTGCCCCGGCATACTCAAAATAGGTCGGGTTGTTCAAATCCAGGATTTTGGGCTGGGCTATGGCGAGGTCCCGGTTGTTTTTAAATTGTTCCAAAACCGGGGGCAACCAGTTTTTGGTTACCTTAACATCAGAGTTTAACAGACAATAAATATCGGCGTCTATGGATTTGAGACCAAGATTATACCCTCCGGCGAATCCATGGTTTTTGTCATTTTGGATCACATGCACCTCTGGAAACCTCTCTTTGAGCACACTGATCGAATCATCGGTGGAGGCATTGTCTATAACATAGATATCGGCACCTTCGGAAAATTCCAAAACACTCGGGAGGAACCGTTTCAACAGTTCGGCCCCGTTCCAGTTCAGTATCGCGATAGCTACCCTCAAGACGGCTGCAAATTAACGGCTAAAATCAGGAATATCCTTTAGAAATCGATATTTTTCATTTTCCATGTCCATCCTACAGTAATAGTGCTCCAAACCATTGGTGACCATGAGGTATTTGGAATTTGCCCTTAAATTGTACCTTGCCATTTGGTCAAAAGTATTTTGGGTTATGGATACTTTTGGGGATTTACATTCCACTAGGATCTCAATGGAACCATCGGTATTAAAGACAATCACATCGTATCGCTTTCTTAGCCCATGGAGCAGTAACTGTTTTTCGATATTGATATGTCCCAAGGGGTATTTTTTAATGGTTGAAAGATAGTGGACTACATGTTGCCTGACCCATTCTTCGGGATGAAGGACCACAAACTTTTTACGTACAATGTCAAATATCCGAAGTTGATTTTCGGTATTTTTAACCCTAAAGTTGAATTTGGGGAAATTAAGACGTTCCATAAGGCAAAAGTGAAGTTTTTTTCATAATGAAAGAAGTAAAACAGATAGTATCGGCCATAAAGGCAGGGGATATTAAACCCATATACTTTTTGATGGGGGATGAGCCCTACTATATTGATAAGATAGCCGATTTTATTGCCCAAAACGTCCTTACGGAAGAAGAACGTGGATTCAACCAAATGGTGGTTTATGGAAAAGAGACTTCCGTGGATGAGATCATATCACATGCCAAGCGATTCCCCATGATGGCCGAATACCAGGTTTTGATCGTAAAGGAGGCGCAACACCTGTCCCGAAATATAGAGCAGTTGGCTTCCTACTGTCAAAACCTTCAACCCACCACGGTCTTGGTGGTGTGTTACAAGTATAAAAAACTGGACAAGAGGAAGAAGTTGTACAAATCCGTTGTCCAATCGGGAGTTTTGTTTGAAAGCAAAAAATTGTACGAAAATCAGGTTGCCGACTGGATCCGCAGGGTGCTTTCCGGGAAGGGATATGGAATTTCCCCCAAATCCTCGGCCATGTTGGTGGAATATCTGGGAACCGATCTAAGCAAAATTGACAATGAGTTACAAAAGTTGTACCTGTCCATTGAAAAGGGCCAGGAGATTACCCCGGAACTTATTGAAAAACACATTGGGATAAGCAAGGATTACAACAATTTTGAGTTAAAAAAGGCCATTGCGGAACGAGATCTTTCCAAGACCAGTCATATCGTCCGGTATTTTTCGCAAAACCCAAAGGACAATCCATTTGTAGTTACCGTGACATTGCTACATACCTTTTTTTCACAGTTGTTGCAATACCATGGCTTGAACGACCATTCCTCAAAATCGGTTTCCCAAAGTCTGGGGATAAACCCCTATTTTATTGGGGAGTATCAAATAGCCGCAAAAAACTACCCCATGAAAAGGGTAAGCAAGATCATTTCGGGCCTTAGGGAACTGGATTTAAAGGGAAAGGGATTGGGCGCCCAGAATATTTCGCAGGACGACCTGTTAAAGGAATTATTGGGCCTTATCTATTGACCTATTTTCTGTCCACACTGTATTTCCCTGGTCCCAAGAAAATTATGGTGACAAAGCAGGTAGCATAAAGCAAGGCCAGTTCCTTTTTGCCAAAGGGATCGGGACCATGGACAACAAAACCGGCCACCAACATGGTCAATAATGCCGGAATGGCGGCAAATCGGGTCTTATATCCAAAGATCAATAGTATCGGAGCTATGAACTCACCAATTACCGTCAAAAAAAGTGATGGTCCCTCGCCAATACCCAGGGGATTGGCAAATTCCAAATTACCGGAAATCAACTTTTGCAGTTTGGGATATCCGTGGGTCATTAACATTAATGAAGGTGCTATTCGTAAAAGGGCAAGACCAATGTTAGTTAGAAAACTACTTTTCATTTGTGGGGGAAATTAATTTATGCAAATCTAAAATTTTTGAATGAATTACTTCCCCCGCCAAAATTTCCGGTCATATCCAATGGTGGTATAGCATTGGATCTATTGATTCTTAAGGATAAACTTTTGTGCCCTATTAGGGTTTTATACTTTTTTGATCTCCACCTTCAACATTAAAGATTGCATGGTATTCCAGGGTCTCCGGTTTATATTCAAATTGAATGGTACGATTGGGCTTACAGTCCAATTCGAATATATTGTCCTGGTTGACGAATTTGAATGCTACCGAGGATTGTGCCGTCGTTTCGGAGAGCGTTAGCTCATAAATCCCATCCCCGTTCCGATCTGTCATGGGAAGGGTCACTTGCCAGGGTGGATTTGTAAACTGCCCCCTAATCCCTACATTTCCTATATTTTCCATGCCGGACATATCCACTGTAAAGGTTATGGTTTTAAGATGTTCTTCTTGTACACAGGCGAAAAGCAGGGTAAGGGATGTTAGCATTATTACCCTTTTGGTCATTGATTTCATAGTTTAAAGTTTATATAGTTTTTTGCTTAATAGGTAGTCCAATCCAAATCGTCCTGAACCTAAATAGAAATGAAAAATGGCTATCCAGAGAAATCCCATTGCGGGCAACATTCCCCAGGTACCTTGACCCCATTTTTGAAGGAATATGGCAACCAGCATGGTACACATGATAAGAAAGGCAGAAACCCTTGTTTTTAACCCAAAGGCAAGAAATAGGCCACCAACGGCTTCACTAAAAGCTCCCATCCAAGCAAAAAATATGGGTGAAACGGCAAATATTCCACCGTATTCAGCGACATCCTTTGGAAACCAGGCGGCAACTTCAAATAAGTTAAGGTTCTGACTATCTGCAGTCCAGGGCATACCAAATTTTGAAGCGCCAAAATCCACAGCAAGAAGTAGGCCACAGATAAAACGTGGTACGGCAAACATGAGATCCCCTGACCAATGCTTTTGGGTAATGGGGTGTAAAATAATTTGAATTGCTTTTTTCATGACATTTTTAGTTTTTATTGAACAGGTCAAAACTCAAAAATGTCTGCCATTTCTACGTTTCAAATCATACTGAATAGGTATCAAATACGATTTGAGACGTCTTAGATCAATTGAAAAATATATCTAAACCGTGGTTTTCAGATAGTCAGTGGGGGAGAGCTGGGTTATTTTTTTAAATACCCTGTTAAAGGTCGCTTTGCTGTTGAACCCACATTCAAAGGCCATTCCAAGGAGGGATAGTTTGTTTTGTTTGTTCGCTTCCAGCATTTTTTTGAATTCATCAATTCGATATTGATTTATAAAATCGTTGAAGTTCTTTCCAAAACCGCTATTGATGGTTTCCGAAAGTTGTGCCCTATTCATATTTGCCAATTCGGATAGGTCCGCAAGGTTCAGTTCTGGGTTCAAATATGGCTTTTGGGCTTCCATAAGTGTTTTCAACTGGGTAACGGCCTCCTCAGTAACACCTTTTGAACTGGGGCTTGGCGCTTCTGGAATACTTACACGGGTAGGGGCAAAGCTGAAATTCAGCTTTTTAAGTTTGGTGGTATCCGTAAAATAGCCCTTTATGCCCACGTAGACAATGACCACTCCCGTAAGAAGTACCATCCACCATCGCTGCATATAGTTGAGTTCCATGACAAACTCCGCAACCAATGTCTGGACAAACCCATAGAAATAAAGAATGGAATACAAGATTAAAAAGGAGAGGATCCAGTTGAGTTCCAATTTGTAGATATTGGAAAAGTATTCCTTGATCTTTTTTCGATAGAAATAGAAAAGCTGAAACGTAAAAGCCAAATAAAGGAAGTTCTGGAAGTAGCCAAAAACATCATATAAGGGTAGTACAAAAGCTTCGTCCAAATGAATTTTCAGGTAGCCGTTTTGGATTTCGGAAAACCCACTCTGACTCGCGTCATAGGTATAAATGATGATTCTGTAGACTATGATGCTGAACGCAGGGATGAAGTGGAGCCAATCCTTTTTTCTAAATTGAAATGCGGACATGGTCACCGATTTCACATAAAGATAGATCAGTGGTGCAATAGCTACCGATAGTGTGATCAGGGCATAATTGATCTTGGTGTTCCTAAATGTATCGTACCATCCCATAAAACCAACAGTATAACAGGTTTGATGGTAACAAGTAATCACTAGAATGGAAAATAGGAACAGGTCCGAGATGTTTCCATTTTTCAGGTAACGTTGTAAGAGTAGAAAAGCAAAAATAAGTCCTTGTATTGTAAGTAAGAGCAGGGGAGTACTCCAAATATTGAAATCCGGAAACGTTAAAAACACGAACTATTTTTTCGTTAAAAATAGACATTATTCCTTTTTATTGGCTTCTTATATTTTTAACCGAAACGAGCACTGTAAGTAACAATTTGTTATCTTGTATTAGTAAAGTTTATCAATCAAATTACAATCTAAAACCCTTCAAAATGAGAAAATTACTTTGCATATTGGTATTGACCTTTCTTTGTGTCAATGGATTATGGGCACAAGACTTTCAGTTTAAAGCAGATGATATTGAAATTCCCTACAAGAAATACACCTTAAAAAATGGCCTTACCCTACTGGTCCATGAAGACCATAAAGCGCCAATTGCTGCAATTAACGTATGGTATCATGTGGGTTCCAAAAACGAAAAACTGGGAAAGAGTGGGTTTGCGCATTTATTTGAACATCTGATGTTCAATGGTAGTGAAAATTACAACACCGATTATTTTCAAGCGCTGGAACGTATTGGTGCCACGGATCTTAACGGAACTACCAATAATGATAGGACCAATTACTTCCAAAATGTTCCCATAGCTGCTTTGGACCAGGTACTATTTTTGGAATCTGACCGAATGGGACACCTGCTGGGTGCTATCGACCAGGCAAAACTGGATGAGCAACGAGGTGTGGTACAGAATGAAAAGCGTCAAGGGGAGAACAATCCTTATGGAATGCAATGGGATTATTTGACCAAGGCAATGTATCCTAAAGGCCATCCCTATTCCTGGACGGTCATTGGGGAAATGGAAGACCTGAATGCGGCTTCTTTGGAAGATGTACAGGAATGGTTCAAGTCATATTATGGAGCGGCCAATGCCGTATTGGCCATTGCGGGTGATGTAAATCCCGATGAAGTTTATCAAAAGGTGATTACGTATTTTGGTGATATCCCATCAGGACCGACCGTGGAGCGCCAGGAAGTCAATATTCCCAATAAGGTTTATGATTCGTATCAGGTATATGAGGACAGAGTACCCGAAACAAGGGTCTTATTTACATGGAACACTCCACAGTACGGTTCACAGGAGGATCTTCATTTTGATTTGATCTCGGCTATTTTGACCAATGGAAAGAATTCCCGTTTGTACAAAAAGTTTGTATACGAGGACCAGTCGGCCAGCGCAGCAGTATCGTTTCAAGCTTCCAGTGAAATTGCCAGTAGATTCATTGCCTATCTTAATGTTAAGCCTGGGGAGGATGCCAAAAAACTGGAAAAACAACTTTGGGAGGAGATTGCCAAGTTTATTGAAGAAGGTCCTACGGAAGCAGAGTTGAAAAGGGTAAAGGCAGATTATTTCGCCAACTTTATCAAAGGATTGGAGCGTATTGGAGGATTTGGCGGGGTATCCGATATCTTGGCATCCAACCAGACCTATCATGGGGATGCTTCCTATTATAAAACCCAACTAAAATATGTTGAGGAAGCCACGGTAGCGGATTTGAAAAATACTGCAAAAAAGTGGTTGACCAAAGGCAAGCATATTTTAGTCTGCAAGCCCTTTCCGGAATACGATGTGGAACAATCCACGGTAGATAGGAGCAAACTACCGGAATTGGGACCACAGAAAAGCTCCAAATTTCCGGACCTCCAACGTACGACTTTATCCAATGGCTTGGAAGTTGTTTTGGCGCAAAGAACAGGTGTGCCCACGGTAATTATCAATTTGGTGACCGATGCGGGCTATAAAACCGATCATTTATCCAGTCCTGGGACGGCAGAATTGGCCATGAACCTTATGGATGAAGGTACCAGGGAAAAGAACTCCTTGCAGATCAATGAAACACTACAATTATTGGGTGCATCCCTAAATACGTTTTCCAATCAGGACCAATCCAATGTCTACATGTCCACTTTAAAACAGAGCTTGGATGCAAGTTTAGATCTATTTGCGGATGTAGTCCTTAATCCTGAGTTCCCAGCTAAGGAATTTGATAGGTTAAAGAACGAGCAGATCAATGATATTAGGCAGGAAAAATCCCAGCCTGTGGCTATGGCCCTGAGGGTCATGAACAAGTACCTATACGGCGAAGGACATCCGTACAGCTCACCATACACCGGAACGGGGTATGAGGAAACCGTGGGGAAGCTCACAAGGGATGATATTGTTCAATTTTATGATACTTGGATCAAGCCCAACAACTCCACTCTCATTGTTACAGGGGATGTTTCCATGGATATGCTGAAGGCAAAGCTTCAAAAATCACTGGGGAAATGGAAAAGGGGAGAGGTTCCCCAGGTAACCTTTACCCCACCAAAGACCAATAGTAGGAACACCCTTTATTTAATGAATCGTCCGGAATCCCAGCAATCGGTTATCATAGCGGGACATTTAACGGATAAATACGGAGGCCTGTCAGAGGTTGCCTTGGAGCAAATGGTGAGCATTCTTGGTGGGGATTTCACCTCCCGTATCAACATGAATTTACGTGAGGACAAACACTGGTCTTATGGTGCAGGTGGTTTTGTCCTGGGTTCCAAGGAAGAACGTCCATTTATTCTTTACGCTCCGGTACAAACGGATAAAACAGCAGAGTCCGTTACCGAATTGCGAAAGGAAATCGGGGATTTTTTAACCTCCAGACCCCCCACACAGGACGAATTGGATAAAGTAAAGACCAATCAGGTATTGAAGCTTCCCGGACAGTGGGAAACCAACAGCTCCGTAAACAGTTCCGTAAGGAATATGGTCAGGTATAACCTGCCCAACGACTATTATCAAACGTATGATAAAAGTGTACGGGAACTGTCTTTGAACGATATCAAGGAAGTAAGTAAAAAAGTGGTAAAACCTGAAGAAGTGAATTGGTTCATGGTGGGGGACCGGGCCAAGATCATTTCCAAACTGGATGAACTCGGTTTTGATGAAATCATTGAAATCGATGCCGATGGCAATCCAACAGTGCCGGCAATGACGGATCAGGGATCGGACCTAAAGAACTAACGACCCAAAAAGTCTCCCCTACGTTATGGCATGGAAATGGTGATGGGGAGATTTTTTTATCCCAAACTTGGGTAATTGACCCCTTAGCGCAACCTGGCTGTCCGCGATGTGCATGGGTAGAGACTAAAAGGTATAGCTTTTTATAACTTGGGTTATCCTGGACCATAAGTTACAAACTGGCCGGTAGCGAGAGGTCTAGGGTAAAGTATTCACTATAATAAGCAAAGGGGGAAATCGTTATGTCCTAACCTTATAATTCGCGTGGGTGACGAACTTCTGGGTAAATGAGTTTTGTATGATACTTTAGTTTATTTATTGGAACTCGTTAGTCTCAAAATGGTGTATCCGACCATCGCAGAAGTGATAGACCCAATAATAATTCCAATTTTTGCTGAATTTATATTCACTGAATCTCCGTAAAAGGCCAAATTGCCTATAAAAATTGACATGGTAAATCCAATGCCCGCAATAGCGGAAATTCCTAATATTTGCTTGTAATTGACTCCGGCAGGTAGTTCAATGATTCCAAGCTTGTTTCCGAGATACGAAAAAAGAGCAACCCCAATCATCTTTCCAACAAATAAACTAATGGCAATATTGATCAATAAGGAGAAGTTAAAATCACTGTCCAAACTAATAAAAACCCCTGCATTGGCAAAGGCAAAAATTGGCAGGATAAAATAAGCTATCAAACTGTGCAGTTTGTGTTCCAGATACTGTAAAGGTGAACGAACTTCAAAAGTCAGGTTGTCCAAATTATCTATATAATTTATTTCAGTTTTACTCAACAAATGTTTTTTTCCACTATTTGAAACACTCATTAATTTTTTTGAAATAATACTGAGTTGAACTGAATATAACTTCATATTGATCTTTCTTTTTAATGGAATGGTAAAAGCAAGAAGAACCCCAGCAATTGTAGGATGAACACCGGATTTCAAAAATAGGAACCAAATAATGATTGCCAAAACTATTCCTATGGCAAAAGAATACCTTTTTGTATGGTAAAGAATGGCCAAAAGCGTTATCAGCAGAAGGCCAAATAGAACATAGCTCCAACTTACATTTACACTATAAAATAAGGCAATAACGAGAACGGCCGCTATATCATCTATAATGGCAAAAGCAATTAGAAATACTTTAAGGCTAATTGGAATGCGTTTACCCAATGTGCTTAAAAATGCCAGTGCAAAAGCGATATCGGTAGCCATTGAAATTGCCCAACCTTTTTCTGTTTCGGGGTCTTGATTTAAAACAAAATACAAACCAACAGGCACTATAATACCACCTAATGCAGCAATAAAAGGAAAGATTACCTTTTTTACTTTATTGAGCTCTCCAATAAGTAGTTCCCTTTTTAGTTCCAAACCTATTACAAAGAAATAGATCGACATTAATCCATCATTTATCCAAAGAATCAATGGTTTCTTTAACTCAAAGTTTTGAATAGAAATTCCGATGGTTTGTTTCCATAAACCTTCATAATACCCGCCATAAGGTGAATTTGCCCAGATAAGGGCAATTATGGTTGTTCCAAAAAGCAAGATCCCTGCTAAACTCTCCGCTTTAACAAATTTTTGAAATGGGGTTGTTATAATTCTTTGTATCATTTTAATTTCAGTTGTTTTTTGGTCAGGATTGGTTCAAGTCCTTCGCTATCAATGCTCACTGCTTGTGTCTTGCACAGTAAGGGATAAATATCTTTTGTTTTTTATATTTCATCAATAGGCACAATGGGTTTGCCCCCTTTTTTTAAGTGTTTGTAACCACTTTAACACTATTCCGTTCCAACTTTACTGGGATAAAAACCTTGAAGAACTTTAAATCTATCTGGTTTTCCAATGGATAAATGTTGGGTTTATTAAAGCTACCATGTGGCTCCAGGGCTTTTTGTATGCTTTGGAATATTGAATACCAGCTACAGGTACCATTACCCTCCGATCTCTTGCTTCGTAAGCATTGTCACGTTACATTGGCTTGATGTTTTTTGCAACAAGAATGCTTTGAGTTTTAGTCGGCAAGTATGGATTACTTCAGAAAACAGAAAGGACTTTTAGGGAAATGTAACTCCTGCTCAAGTGCTGGTAGTTCACTGTAAGGCAATAAAGGAGGTGACAGAAGCTATATTGCAAATTGTGATTTTATTTTTGATAACTTTTAAAATCACAAGTCGCGAACTGTGCTGGCCCCAAGGAATGAAATCTTTTATCTCAAACTTGGATAATCATTCGGTTGCGCTTCGTGCATAATGGCATACACCTTTTCAAAAATATCCTCTTCGTTGGGTTTTGAAAAATAATCACCATCCGTGGCATAGGCGGGACGATGCGCTTTGGCGGATAAGGTTTGCGGTGCACTGTCCAGATAGTGATAGGCGCCTTGTTTTTCCACAATTTCCTGCAACAGGTAAGCGGACCCACCTCCGGGAACGTCCTCATCAATGACCAATAACCTATTGGTCTTCTGAATACTTTTTACCACGTCGTGATGAATATCAAAAGGAAGCAGTGATTGGGCATCAATGACTTCAGCATCAATACCAACTTCCAAAAGCTCCTTGGCCACTTTAAGTACCATTCGCAATGTGGAGCCGTAGGACACCAAGGTAATATCGGTTCCTTCCTTAACGGTTTCCACAACACCTATTGGTGTACGGAATTTCCCAAGGTTGGTAGGTTTTGGTTCTTTTAAGCGATATCCATTTAAGCTTTCAATAACCAGGGCAGGCTCATTACCCTGCATAAGGGTATTGTAAAAACCAGCAGCTTTGGTCATGTTTCTTGGAACCAGGATATGCATCCCACGCAACAAATGAACCAATCCACCCATTGGGGACCCGGAGTGCCAGATACCTTCCAATCGATGTCCCCGGGTACGGATAATCAATGGGGCCATTTGCTTACCTACCGTTCGGTAGTGAAGGGTCGCCAGGTCATCGCTCAAGGTTTGAATGGCATAAAGGATGTAGTCCAAATATTGAATTTCCGCAATGGGCCTTAATCCCCGAAGGGCCATTCCGATGCCCTGTCCGACAATGGTGGTCTCCCGTATTCCAGTATCTGCGATGCGTAATTTTCCATATTTGTTTTGCAAACCTTCCAGTCCTTGGTTTACGTCCCCAATATTTCCGGTATCCTCCCCAAAAACAAGGGCTTTGGGATATTTTTCAAAAAGTTTGTCGAAATTGTCCCTGAGGATGATTCTTCCATCAACTGTTTCCCCATTTTCTGCGTAAACGGGTTTGACTTCGGGTATTTTGGTGGCATTGCTTGGGAGTTCACTATAAAGATGTGAACTGTATTTTGGTTGTGTTTTCGTAAGGTAACCATTTACCCAGGCCTGCAGTGCTTTTTTGGATTCGTTTTCCTCCCCAATGACATATCGCAAAGACTTTCTAGCATGGGAAACCAAATCCCTTTTAATAGGTTCATCTATGGCAATGAGATCATTTTTGACCTTATTGATAAACGATTTATTGGGGCTGAAAGCTGCCAGGTTTTCCAAAAGCCCTATAACCCTCCTTTTCTCGGTAAGATTGGGGGATAGGAACTCGGCCCATGCTTCCTTCTTGGCATTTCTTACCTCCTGTTTACAGGACTTCTCAATATTCTTTAAGGTCTCCTCTCCGGCGATGTTGTTTTGGATAATCCATTCCCGGAACCGTTTATTGCAGTCATTTTCGCGTTCCCATTCAAGGCGCTCGGCACTTTTATATCGTTCGTGGGAGCCCGAAGTTGAATGCCCCTGGGGTTGGGTAAGCTCGGTTACGTGTATTAATACGGGGATATGGGATTCCCTTGCACTATCCGATGCATTTTCATAGGCATGTATCAATGCCGTATAATCCCAACCAGGTACTTTTATAAGTTCAAACCCATTTTTTGTATCGGTTTTTTGGAATCCACTCAATGCTTCGGAAATATCACTTTTTATGGTATGGAACTCCTGGGGTACGGATATCCCATATTCATCGTCCCAAATACTGATGACCATGGGTACCTGCATAACTCCTGCAGCGTTTAAGGTCTCAAAAAAGTGCCCTTCACTGGTACTGGCATTTCCTATGGTTCCCCAAGCAACTTCATTCCCGTTATTGGAGAAATTGGTTGGGTCAATTTCCGGAACCTCCCTATATATTTTGGAGGCTTGGGCCAAACCTAATAAACGGGGCATCTGTCCAGCGGTACAGGAGATGTCCGCACTACTGTTCTTTTGTTTGGTCAAATCCTTCCATGTCCCATCTTCGTTAAGACTGTGTGTCACAAAATGTCCTCCCATTTGGCGACCGGCACTCATGGGATCTTTGTTCAAATCCGTAGTGGCATACAATCCATGAAAGAATTCTTTTGGCCCCAAATAGCCCAAAGCCATCATAAATGTTTGGTCCCTGTAATAACCACTTCTAAAATCACCGTCCCTAAAAGCCCTGGCCATTGCCAACTGTGGCAACTCCTTACCATCTCCAAAAATCCCAAATTTTGCCTTTCCGGTCAAAACCTCCCTACGGCCCAGGAGACTGCATTCCCTACTCACAACGGCAATCCTGTAATCATTTAAGATTTGATCTTTAAAATCCTCAAACGAAATGTCATTGCTTGTTTTAGGGTCAGTTTTCATCTAGTTAGGAATTTGGTGCAAAAATATCAAAAAGAGCGCTTTTAAAAAAACGACTTTTGTCATATTTTATTCTTAAAATAGCAAAAAATGGCGCTTTAAAAGAAGAAAATAACAATTAAAGCTTCCTTTGTGAAGGAAATATTGTTGATTTCGCAATTAAAACCATCGTCTTGTAAACAGTCCCGTTAGTATTCTTGGACTTACCGTAACTACAAATCGGATACGTTCCCCATAATTGGGCTGTGCAATTTCGTAACCGTTGTTGGAATAAATGGGAAAATACAGTTCAAAAAAGTCCGTTACCAAATTCAAACGCACCCCATAGCCATACTTGAATCTTGCCCGTTCATCCTGATCCTTTATACCTCCAATGTCCCCATATAACTCCAGCCATTGCCAAAGGTTAAAGCTAAGATTCCCCGTAAGTATCCAATCATTGCCAAAACGATCGTCAAAAATGGATTTGAATCCCCCTTCCGCCAAAATGAATTGCTGACTGGTAAAGCCTGTGGCATTTTGAGATCTGTTGAGATAGGGTAGGTCAAATAAATAATCCGTTGGACGATCTAGGGCAAAACTAAAAAAATCAGAGTTCGAATTGTTGGTAATGAATTTTCCGGCATAGAGTCGTAAATTCAATTGGCGATTATTGTCGAACAGGGTACGTTGTTCCCATTCAAAGGACACTTTTGAAAAATCCCCTGCTACCTGAGCATCAACAATCCATGAACGAAACCGGAGAATATTGTTGTCGATATCTCCGTAACGTAGGTTAAAGACCGTAAAATCGGGTTCGGTATCGATTTGGTCAATAATGTTTTCGTCAATGTTCCGAAATACATTTCGCACCCTAAAAAACATAAATTGCCTCCGATTGGAAATAAAATCCTCAGGACGCCAAACAAAGTTTATGGAAGGGGTAATGGTGGTAAATCGGGATCTTTCATCAAAAAAAGAAGTTCCGCCACTAAGGGAATAACTGATGAAATTCAACTTTCCCTCATTGAAA
This sequence comes from Muricauda sp. SCSIO 64092, assembly GCF_023016285.1. Lineage (GTDB taxonomy): Bacteria > Bacteroidota > Bacteroidia > Flavobacteriales > Flavobacteriaceae > Croceivirga. The sequence goes on along the minus strand of NZ_CP095413.1, from coordinate 5,423,286 downwards.
AACTGCCGCTTGGTAAGGTTTGCACTACCGACTATGGATCTTTCTTTTGTGGCATACCTCGGCTTAATGTCAAAAGAGAAAGGTCTTAAGATAAAAGGCCTGTTGTTTAAACTAACCCCGGCAGACAGGCCATCGTTGACATTAAATTTAAATTCGGGCACGTAAAACAATTGGTTGTAATAGGGGTTTTCGGTGTCCTTAAAAAAACGGAACTGTAATTTTTTATTGCTGGAAAAAAAACCGTTGAGACTCTTCCAGTTATTGTCCTGGTTTACCTCAGGAATTTTTTTGTCGTAATTCAGCACCAACCGGTTTTCACCGTTGTTGGGAACCGTAAAACTACTGGTGGTGTCGATGCCCGTAAACCAGTATTTTGAAACGATGGAATCTTTTTGGAGTCCAAAAAGTGATATGGGGACCTTACTGCCCGTTTTATTTTTAATGGTGAAGGAAATGGAATCCTCCGTTTTTGATACTTTTTTGATTTTAAAGTCAATATTATTACGGAGGGCGACATACTCATCAAAAAACCAGTTGATATCTTTTTCCGATCTCTTTTTAAGGATACGTTCCATGTCCAATGCATTGACATGTGGCTTTAGTTTAAATTCCTCAAAAAACTCGGTAATACTGTTGTCCACATGTTCATAACCTATATATTCACCAAGATAGGCCAAACCGAGCCCGGCCTTATAGCGGTTGGCAATCTTCTGGTTCCAGCGTGTTAGGGAATCGTTGGGGGTAGAGAGCGGCTGATGATCATTTCGTCTTACAGACGTCATTTGCAAAAGGTAATATTGCTCATTAAAATGCATTTGGGCCAGATTGTAGGAACGAAAGCCCCATACCTTGGATAGTTTTCCGGTAAACTTTTGATCGGGATAATATTCATCAACGTACTTGATCATGAGGTAATTGACAATTCCATCATGAACCCATCGCTCCTTGCGCTCATCCAAAAACAAGGTCTCTTCCACAAAATTGTACAAAGCCGTTTTGAGGAATTTCATCTCAAATTGGAACTGCTCACGATAGGGCCTTATAAAACTGGGCAATAGTCCCAATCCATATAAGGGGTTTCTGGCATAATCCACTTCGGCCACCAATAGGTTCTTATGGGGATAGTGCCCCAAATTCCTTTCGATAAAGTTTGCCACCCTATCAATGGAGATGCCCTGTGAGGTCTTATCGTATTTTGAAGCTTCTATATCGGTAGTTACCGTTAGGAAGGATGTGGCATGGGTTGTAAACCGCTTTTCCGGTGTAAGCACAATCTGGCAATTCTTTCGATTTTTTGCCGTGAGATAGGCATGGTTGCTTATAGAAATATTGGTAAGCGTGACCACTTCATAATTGGTGGCCAGATGTAATCCCTTTGGAAAATTTAATCGTATTTCCGTATCGGTAATTTCGGTATTCAGGTCATTCAAGTCCTTATTGGCATAGAGTTTCCACTCTTTATCAAAAACTGCTGGGGTAAGGTACCAATCCCGTAAATAATATCCCCCCATATAGCCATGGCCATAATCGGTATAGCGGCTACTGGGCAAATCCACATCATAGGTAAAAAACAAATCGATTGATGCCCCTGGCTCCAGGGTTTCGGCAAGGGTCACCCTAATAATTTCCCTTTCCTCGGTTCTTTCCCATTCCAATCCCCGGTAGTCCTTATCAACTATACTCGTGATTTCCGTGAAGCCCCTGTTCTTATCCTTGGCCAGGTGAAGACTCCTATTGAACTCTTCGCCAAACCTTTTGGCAAGCGCTGTTTTTTTGCTGGAATACGAATGGTTCCAATCATTGAAATACAAAACATTCAATCCTGTCTGGGATTGGTTGGTATAGGAAAACTGTTGACTGATGGTAATGGTGTGGTCCTCTCCCCGTAAAGTGGCCGTGACCCTATTTTTATGCTGGGCATGTCCTGGTAAACCATACAGGACAATCGCTAAAAACAAGGTGTAATGGACAAAGGGAACTTTCAAGAGCGCTTACGGGTTTAAAAATTGGGACTTAAGGTATTGCCCTTGTAAAAGGCATCTATAATTTCAACCACTTCATCTTCCGTATCCACAAGCCGAATCAGATCCATGTCGTGGGCGCTAATGTTTCCTGCTTCCAGCATGGTACTTTTAATCCAGTCCAGCAGGCCACTCCAGAATTCGGTACCAACCAAAATGATGGGAAAAGTGTGTATTTTGTTGGTTTGGATCAATGTCATCGCCTCAAAAAGCTCATCCAAAGTCCCAAAACCACCTGGCATGACCACAAAACCTTGACTGTACTTCACAAACATTACCTTTCGGACAAAGAAATAGTCAAAATCCAAACTTTTATCGGAATCAATAAAGGGATTATCATGTTGTTCAAAAGGAAGATCGATGTTTAGGCCCACAGAAGTTCCCCCGGCCATATTCGCTCCCTTATTACCTGCTTCCATGATACCCGGACCACCTCCGGTGATAACGCCGTATCCCGATTCTGCAATACGCCTGGCTACATTCACTGCCAGTTCATAGTAGGTATCGCCAGGGCGTATCCTTGCTGAACCAAAAATGGACACGCAGGGACCTATGAGGCTCATCCGTTCAAACCCATTGACAAATTCACCCATTATCTTAAAAATGGCCCACGAATCATTGGTTTTGATTTCGTTCCAGCCTTTATGGTGCTGTTCTTTTCTCATACTATTCTGTATAAACGGCTTTGGCTATTTTTTTATTGGAGTTTTCCAATTCTTTCTTCAAAAATTGGGCAGTGTAACCCTTTCCATTTTTAATTACCTGTTCCGGTGTTCCTTTGGCAACGACCATACCACCGCCACGTCCTCCTTCGTAACCAATATCAATAATATGGTCCATCATTTTAATGACATCCATATTGTGTTCTATGACAAGGACGGTATTGCCTTTGTCGACCAACTTATTCAATACTTCCATCAAAACACGGATGTCCTCAAAATGCAGGCCTGTAGTAGGTTCGTCCAAAATGTAAAAGGTATTGCCCGTATCCCTTTTGGACAGTTCCGTGGCCAGTTTTACGCGCTGGGCCTCCCCACCGGACAATGTGGTGGATTGCTGTCCCAATGAAATATAGCCCAGACCTACATCCTTAATGGTCTTTAGTTTTCGATGGATTTTAGGAATGTTTTCAAAAAAATCCACGGCTTCGTCAATCGTCATTTCCAAAACATCGGCAATGGACTTGCCTTTGTAACGAATCTCCAGGGTTTCCCGATTAAAACGCTTGCCGTTGCAAGTTTCACATTCCACATAAACATCGGGGAGGAAATTCATTTCAATGATTTTCAATCCACCACCCTGGCAGGTTTCACATCGTCCTCCTTGGACATTAAAGCTGAACCGTCCTGGTTTGTATCCCCTAATGGTGGCCTCAGTGGTCTTTGAAAACAAGGAGCGTATTTCACTAAATACACCCGTATAGGTAGCTGGATTGGAACGCGGTGTACGTCCTATGGGGGATTGGTTGATATCGATTACCTTATCGATATGTTCCAGGCCGGTAATCTTTTTGTAGGGCATGGGTTTTTTAACACCATTAAAATAATGGGCGTTCATGATTGGATAGAGCGTCTCATTGATCAAGGTGGATTTTCCACTGCCGGAGACCCCGGTCACACCAATCATTTTGCCCAAGGGAAAATCAACACTTATATTCTTTAAGTTGTTTCCCGTACAACCTGAAAGGGTAATCTTTTTACCGGTCCCTTTCCTGCGTTTTGACGGTACTTCAATTTCCCTTTCCCCAGTAATATAATCCGCTGTTAGGGTATGATGGGAGGTCAATTCCTCGGGTGGGCCTTCCGAAATGATTTCGCCACCGTGTTTTCCGGCTTTAGGCCCAATGTCAATTACATGGTCCGCAGCTTCTATCATATCCCGGTCATGTTCTACAACGATAACCGAATTGCCAATATTTCTGAGCGACTGCAAGCTCTGGATCAAACGTGCGTTGTCCCTTTGGTGCAGTCCAATACTGGGTTCATCCAAGATGTAAAGTACCCCAACCAATTGGGAGCCGATCTGCGTGGCCAAACGGATGCGTTGCGCCTCTCCTCCGGATAGGGTTTTGGAACCCCGATTCAAGGAGAGGTAATCCAAACCTACATCGAGCAGAAATCCAATCCTGGCGTTAATTTCCTTGACTATTTCCTCGGCGATTTTCTTTTGGTTACCTTCCAATGTATTGTTCAGGGTATTGAAGAAGGCAGCCAATTCGGCAATATCCATCTGCGCCAATTCTGCAATATTCTTGCCCTGGATTTTAAAGTAGAGGGATTCTTTGCGCAATCTTGAGCCTTCGCAACTGGGGCAACAGATCTTGTCCATATATTCCTTTGCCCATCGTTTTATTGAAGTGGAATTGGCCTCTTCAAACTGATTTTTTATAAAATTGGAAATACCCTCGTAATCAATACTGTATTCCCTTCTCACCCCCAGTGTTTTGGAATTCACGGAAAAACTTTCCTTACCACCATTGAGAATGACGTCCATGGCTTCGGCAGGAATTTTTTCAATGGGTGTTTCCAGGTCAAAACCATAACGTTGGCCAATGGTTTCCAACTGTTTAAAGGCCCAGGAGCGTTTGTATTCCCCCAATGGGGCGATACCGCCGGCTTTTATGGACAGTTTTTTATTGGGAAATATTTTTTCCTCGTTCACTTCATATACATGGCCGAGTCCATTGCATTCAGGGCACATTCCCTTTGGGGAGTTGAAGGAGAACGTGTTGGGTTCCGGTGTGGGGTAGGAGATACCCGTACTGGGACACATCAAATCCCTACTAAAATAACGTGGCTCGGATTCCCCCTCTTCCAGGATCATAAGTACGTTATTGCCACTGTACATGGCCGTATTTATGGTTTCGGTCAAGCGCTTGTCCAACTCTTCACCTGCTGTGATCTTCAGTCGATCAATAACAATTTCGATATCGTGCGTTTTATAGCGGTCCACCTTCAACCCCTTGACAATATCCAGGATTTCCCCATCCACTCTGGCCTTAACAAAACCCTGCTTGCCGATTTGCTCAAAAAGCTCGCGATAATGCCCTTTACGGGATTTGATTACCGGTGCCAGGACATTGATTTTTTTGCCCTCGTATGCCTGTACGATCAACTGCTTTATCTGTTCATCACTATAGCTGACCATTTTTTCACCCGTATTGTAGCTATAGGCGTCACTTGCGCGGGCAAAAAGAAGGCGAAGAAAATCGTACACCTCGGTAATGGTCCCTACGGTGGAACGGGGTGATTTTGAAGTAGTCTTTTGCTCAATGGCAATTACGGGGGAGAGTCCATCAATTTTGTCCACATCCGGGCGTTCCAATCCCCCTAAGAATTGTCTGGCATAGGCCGAAAACGTTTCGATGTAACGGCGTTGTCCTTCGGCATAAATGGTGTCAAAGGCCAAGGAAGATTTTCCGCTACCGGAAAGTCCGGTAATGACCACCAACTTTTCACGGGGTATGGTGACATCGATATTTTTGAGGTTGTGCACGCGAGCGCCCTTAACCTCGATGTTTTCCTCGTAATTTATCATTGAGTCACAGCAAAGCTGCAAAAATACGGTTTTGGGAACTAAAAAAGAAGTAGGGTTATGTTGTGGTTTTGTAAATGTTTTCAGGTATTTTTAGGAAAATACACCTAATTCATGCGATACCCCGTTCTTTTTTTTGTGCTGTTGGGAATGCTTTTTGGGCATGCGCAAAAACGGCAGGTCATTGTAGATGCCGATACGGGCAATGAAGTCGACGATCTGTACGCCCTTGTCAGAATTTTACTGGAGCCCAAGGTTGAAGTTACGGCCTTAAATGCTGCCCACTGGCAAACCAGCCATTGGGCCGAACCGCGTTCCATGGAGAACAGTCATCGATTGAATCAGCAACTATTGGGCGAATTGGGATTGGAGGTAAAAACCCTTCGCGGCGCAATGGCACGTATGTACGATTGGGGGGATCGTGCCCAACATTCTGCGGCCGCCTACGAAATCATAAAACAGGCCAAGGCAAATGAACAAATTACCATTCTGGCTTTGGGCGCATTGACCAATGTCGCCTCCGCTGTGTTAATTGAACCCGAAATTGCCAAAAAACTGAATGTATATTGGTTGGGAACAACAATGGATTTTAATTCCGGAGTCTTAAAACGAAATGATTTCAACCCCATGATGGATCCATTTGCTTTGGATTATCTATTGGATTCAGAGGTTAAGCTTTCCATTATGCCCGTAAGTGTGGCCGTTGCCATGGAAATTGCATATAAAGATCTTTCCAGGGAAATTGGAAACTATGATATAGGGCGGTTTTTACTAAAACGTTGGGACGGACATTTGGACGGTTCCCGAAAAAGTAGGGTATTGTGGGATTTGGCATTGGTCGCGGCATACATCAATCCCAATTTTGCTGAAACAGAACGTATTACCACTTCCCGTGATAGTGGTAAACGTCCAATTACCTTTTACAAAAGCATTGATGCCAATGCGATTTACCAAGATTTTTACACTACCCTGTTGTCTTTTGAAAAGGAGTAGGGTATTTTTGAGCCGAAGAATCGAACACTAATGTCAGTTCGAGTAATTCCGACCCGATAGCTATCGGGATTGGAATTGTATCGGGAACAAATATGGTAAATCTATTCTCGATACCATTTGCGCTCCGCAAAGCACTCGAATTGAAGGTTTTTATCAAAACGTATGCTATGAAACTATTGGGCATAGGCTCTCGTATAGACCATCCAGAATATGGAAAAGGGGTGGTCACCAATGTATCCTCCCAACATTATTGGGTCACGTTTATCGAAAATGGATTGGAGACCCTAGATTTGGATGCCGATTTTGAAGTTATTGAACGATCCGACGATGATGTAGACACCGTAAGCCTTTTTGACGTGGAAAGCTCCTTGGTATCCATCCTAAAAAAGTGGGGCGACACCCATGAGCGAGTGGCCATTGCGGATAAATGGAGAGGGGGGAAACTCATCTTGGAACCCGGGGATAATGTGGCGAACAAGGAAATGCCCATCGACACCTTTTTTCATAAAATTGTTATGGTGCGGGACCGGCTGCGGGTCATGGAGCAAAAAATCAACAGCAGTAAAAATCTGGACGATCAGGAAAAGGTGGATTTGCAACAATACGTCACCCGAATTTATGGGTCCTTGACGAGTTTTAATGTGCTCTTCAAAAATAAAAGTGATCAGTTTGTAGGGGAACGAACCAAATAATTGACCGTTAATGGATTTAGCACCATATATTGACCATACCCTTTTAAAACCTCAAGCTACCGAGGGCGATATTAAAAAACTGTGTCAAGAGGCCATTGTCTATGAGTTTAAGGCCGTTTGTGTAAATGGCTGTTATGTGGAATTGGCGGTAGACCAACTGCAGGGGCAGGCCACCCAAATAGCAACGGTCATTGGGTTTCCTTTGGGAGCCATGACCACGGAGGCAAAAATCTTTGAAGCAAAAGATGCCGTGAATAAGGGCGCGGACGAAGTGGATATGGTCCTCAATGTTGGCTGGTTAAAGTCCGGAAGGGATGCCAACGTACAGCATGAAATCGCCCAAATTAAGCAAGGGATAAGGGAGAAGGTATTGAAGGTCATTCTGGAGACCTGTTATCTGACCGATGATGAAAAGAAAAGGGCCTGCCACCTTGCGGTAACTGCAGGTGCCGATTTTGTAAAAACATCCACAGGTTTTGGTTCCGGCGGGGCCACTTTGGACGATGTTCGGTTAATGAAATCCATTGTGGGCGATAAAGCCCTAATAAAAGCGTCCGGAGGCATTCGGGATAGATCGGCTGCCCTGCAATATATTGAACTGGGTGTTTCCCGAATCGGAACTTCCTCAGGACCCATTTTGGTCAAAACCTAAATAACCGCTATGTCCGTACATCTTGAAGCCAAAGACGGGGAAATTGCCCCAACAGTATTGTTACCTGGAGATCCGTTGCGTGCCAAATGGATTGCAGAGACCTTTTTGGAAGCGGTCTTTTGCTACAATCAAGTTCGCGGTATGTTGGGCTATACGGGAACTTATAAAGGAAAAAAGGTATCCGTACAGGGCGGTGGAATGGGGATTCCCTCCACCTTGGTGTATTGCAATGAACTCGTCAAAGAGTATGGGGTAAAGCAGATTATTCGTGTAGGCTCCGCAGGTTCCTATCAAGCGGATGTACAGCTCAATGATATTGTAGTGGCCATGGCGGCCTCCACGGACTCCAATGTGAATGCTTCCCGATTTCCCCATGCCAATTATGCGCCAACAGCCAGTTTTGAACTGTTTCAAAAGGCCATTCGCTATGCTACGGAACGGAATATTCCTATAAAAGCGGGGAATATCTTGTCCTCGGATATTTTTTATGACGACAACCCCGACTATTACAAAAAATGGGCAGATTATGGTATACTCTGCGTGGAAATGGAAACGGCCGGTATCTACACCCTGGCCGCTAAATACGGCATAGAAGCATTGACCCTATTGACCATTTCGGATTCTTTGGTGACCAAGGAACAATTAAGTCATAAGGAACGCGAGGCTTCGTTTAAAGTGATGGCCGAACTGGCCTTATCCTTACTTTAATGTTCGTCATGTGTAAACGGTTGACCTCCCAATTCCCTGGATAGAAACTTTCAATACTGCTTAGGCACGGGAAGGACATTCGATTTTCTACTGTGCCACAATCTTAACTGCCCAATCCGCATTGGCCTTCACCAAATTCCGTAGGGCATGTTTTATAATCCATTTCCGTTCTTTGGAGGCGTTGGGCACCCAACTTTCAATCAGTGTTTTTCCAACTTCAGTATTGTCCTTTAAAACATCATTGATGCAATTGGCCACAGACTTTTGCACATATTTACTGGGGTCGTCTTTAAGGTTTTCCAAAATGGGGAGAATGGACGAGGGGTCCTGGATAAATTGGTCCAATTTTGCTGCCCAGGGCAATCGCGGACGTACCCCTTCACTGGCCAATCGCCGGACATGTTTGTTGGGGTCCTTTGCCCATTGCTCCAGAAGACTTAGGGTTTTTTCAGGATGCTTTTCCAGAAAGGGACGAATGGTGTATTCCCCGGTATTGCGTTTGGTAATTTCATAAATGGCGTGCATGGAAACATCAAAATCGACCAAACCATATTTCTCAACATATTTGGCAATGGGCATCACCCAGTAAAACTCCTTGAACATGCCCGTTTCCTTTTCATTTTCCGGTCCAAGAATGGCAACTAGTTTTGAAATTGCCTCTTGATAATCAAAGGGCAGATGCTGGTACAACGCATCAGCGATATACTCGACGCGACCTTTGAGTTCCAGATCATCCAGTTCCTGGGTAGCGATATGGACAAAAGCATCTTTGTCAAATTGAACTCCATTGCTTAGCAGTTTATCGGCCAATAGTACTGCCAAGTCCCGGTCAAACCATAATTTGAGTTGTTTGTAAGCCACTTTTTAGATTGCTTGTTTTTTCCTCACCCTTCGACTGTGCTCAGGGAACGCTAATTTACTTTCATAAAGTTCACATACAATAATGGAAGCACCGAAAAATCTAGACAGCCTTTTTCTCAGAGAGGTACTTCCAATAGCGTTTAGGGATATGTTGCGTATGTAATTTTCTATTGATTCGCGATTTAATGTGGGTACTTTTAAAATAATTGTTCCAAAGGTCTTGATATTCGTATTCCCCATCCGTAAAGGCCTTGCTCTTTCGGGTACGGTTAAAATGGATTTTGTCCAGGTTCAGGGAAACGATTTCTACCCCTTCCAAATCATAAAAAATCCCATAACGTCGCTTTACATCATAAATCAACCATTGCTGGTCGGCATACCGATTTCGAAAATGTTTGGATATTAGTGGTAATACATCAAAGTCCGGTTCTATATTGGCAAAATAAATAGTGTCCTTGGTCAACTGAAAACGGACAAAGGCTTCCATACGATGTTTTTCGCGTCCCACTTTTCTGGCCAACTGTGAAATGTACAGAACGGTTCCATCGGAAAAATCGGCCTGTTTTCCCTTCTGGGCCATCAATTTTTTGATGTATTCAAAAAGAAGCCGTTCCACGCCTTCGGTTTCACTTAAAAAGGCAAAGTAAATGTTGCTAATGGCATTATAGCTTTTGGCACGGACCCCATTCCACACCCGCTTGGCCTTATCCACATTGGTAAAGATGGTTTCGTTCTCTGAAAACAGTCCATTTTGGGCCTGACCGTTCTTTTGAATGTCCGCCACGTTTAATTTTTCTTCAAAGGCAATGAAAACAGCGGTAAGAAAGCCGTTGAAGCTCCCGTCGTAAATGAGTGTGGTTTTTTTGTCGTTCCCGTGTAGGCGGGAATCCATTGTTGCGTTTTTCATGATATTTTGTTTTTTGATGTTATCATTTCGGTGTGTCGCCACAATCCTGTTGAAGAGAAGGCAAAAACCTGGATTTCCCGTATCCGTTTCAACTGCGCTCTATGTGACATTCGAAATGATTTATATTATTTTGCATGATTCTTTTTAGCGTTCGCAGCGACTTTTTCGCCCTACTTCGAAATCTGACATACGTATAGCCCATGTCCAAAATGGCCTGGCGCTTGCGTTCCAAATAGTCCGTTTTCCTTAGTGTTCTCTCCATGGTATTCTCATTTTTGACTTTCCGTGTCAGTTCGAGTGGTTCCAACTTGTTGGAATTGTATCGAGAACAGGCGGGCATATGTTTCAAAAATTCTATCCTCCATACTATTTTCTGAGTTTCACTGCGCTCAACTCCAATAAAATCACTCGAATTGACGAATTTTCCAATCATTGGTTAAACAATGACAATTGTTGACCGTACTGATTTCTGAACTTCCCGGAGGAGTTTTGCAAAATCAGTCCTTTAACTTTATCCGCATCCAAATCGCGGCGTTCCCAATGGCGGGAATCACACACCATAAAATACTTAGCGCGGTTGAGGGCCACCCCCATTTTTTTGAGATGGTCCCAGTTCAATTTTCGAAATCGTCTCGCACTCAAAATCTTCCCAACGGATTGCATCCCCAACCCTGGTACCCGTGCCAGCATTCGCTTGTCCCCCTTATTGATGTCCACGGGAAAATGATGTAAATTCCGCAAGGCCCAGGAAAGCTTGGGATCCACATCCACATCCAAATTGGGATGGGCATCGTTCAATAGTTCATTTACGGCAAACCCATAAAAGCGCAACAACCAATCCGTTTGATACAATCTATTCTCCCTAAGCATCGGTACTTTGGCCGTTAGGGAAGGCAAACGACTATCTTCCAAGACCGGGACATAACCGGAATAATAGACCCGTTTCATACTGTAGGTCTTATAATAATAGGTAGCGGAATACATGATGTCCTTATCGCTCTCCCCAGTTGCACCTACGATCATTTGTGTGCTTTGCCCTGCGGGGGCATATTTTGGGGTACTTCGGATAAGCTTTCGTTCATTATGGTACCGGACAATTTCATTTTTCACTTTGCGCATGGGTTTGGTAAAGTCTTGATGCTCCTTTTCCGGTGCCAATAGTTTAAGGCCGGAAATGGTGGGGATTTCTATGTTGACCGACAATCGGTCCGCATACAACCCGGCCTCGTACATCAATTCGTCACTACATCCCGGAATGGACTTTAAATGGATGTAACCATTAAAATTCTCCTCTTCCCTCAATTTTTTGGCCACACGGACCAAACGTTCCATGGTATGGTCGGGACTTTTAAAGATTCCGGAGCTTAAAAAAAGCCCCTCGATATAGTTTCTACGATAGAAGTTGATGGTCAAATCCACTACTTCCTGAATCCTAAAACCGGCCCTTTTGATGTCGTTGCTCCTGCGGGACACGCAATAGGCACAATCATAAATGCAATGATTGGTCAGCAATATTTTTAAAAGGGAAACACAACGGCCATCTTCTGTATAACTATGGCAGATTCCCATGCGGGTAGCGTTGCCCAGACCTTTGTTCTTGTTGATCCTGGTACTTCCGCTACTGGCGCAGGAAACATCATATTTGGCAGCATCCGCCAAAATGTTCAGTTTCTCCTTAATACGTTCAAAGTTCATCTACTTGGAAATATTCCAATCAAAAGTATGGAAATATTCCTAAATATGGAAATAGTCCAAAAATATTTTTGGAAATATTCCAAATACACTATATTTGGGTATGGAAAATGAATTGACACTTAAAAGGTTTTCTGAAATACGAAGGGATTTGGGCTATACCCAGGCAGAATTTGCCAAGCTATTGGGGGTTTCCAATACCACTGCGGATATTGAACGGGGAAAGACCAAATTGTCCGGTAAGGTGGTTTCGGAATTGTTGCGACAGTTTAAAATAAATCCGTTGTGGTTGTTTGGGGAGAGTGATGCCAAACATCTGGATACTGCCAAAACCAGTGTCATCCCCAAAGTAGTGACCGTAGACAGCCAGGACAATGATAACATGGTTTTGGTCAACGCCAAAGCTGCGGCGGGGTATCCCCAAAACATTGCGGACACCAGTTGGTACAAACAATTACCCGCTTTTGACCTCCCCATTCCAGAGTTTCGTAATGCCACCTATCGAGGTTTTCAGGTGGAAGGGGACAGTATGCTCCCCAATCTGTATCCCAATGATTGGGTGATGGCCCGTGCCATAGAACATATAGATCATGTAAGTCCCAATAAAATGTACGTGGTGGTGCTTCAGGATTCCGTTATGGTCAAAAAAATTGAAAAACGACCGAACTCCAATAACATTACCCTGATATCCACCAATGAAAATTATCCACCGTATGACATCAAACCCTTTCAAATCCAAGAGATTTGGGAAGTCAGTAGTAAACTCACCTTTGATTTGAATCCCACAAGCAACCATGGCCTGCTCAAACAATTGCAGGAATCGATGGAAGAATTAAAGAGACAACTTAAAAACTAGTGGAAGTATCCGAAATGGCTTTGCTAAAGGCTTCTCAATTTGAGCGGTTCTTGAGGCGGGCCCATAAAAACGGTATCGAGAAATAGCACTTTTACCATCATAAGCTTGTTCCCGATACTTGCCCGTACCGAACGGCACCTGTCCGAAAGGCAAGGTGGGCGTTAGGATAGGTTGTTTCTTTTTTAGCTCTGCTGTGCAACGTTGAAGCATCAAGAAAAAAAGAAAAGTAACTTACTTCTTAACGCTTCGGTTATAAATAATTCTGGTACATACAATTGATTGGAAGAAAGGGAGATATAAATTTGTACGGAAAAAAAGCGTACAAAATGTTGCTTGGTACGGAAACTGTACGTACATTTGAAAAAAATAATCATGGGAACAGAAGCGATTAACGAAGAGAAAGCCAGATTTGATACCAGACTACCTAAGAAGCAGAAAATCTTTTTTGAAAGGGCTGCTAGGTTAGGAGGCTTTCGCAGTTTAACCGATTTTGTTATATCCGCTACCCAGGAAAAAGCAAAGTCAATTGTTAGTGATTGGGAAAGAGTCCTTGAAAGTCAAAGGGACAGCGAAATTTTCTTTGATGCCATTGTAAATGCAGAAAAGCCCAATAAAAGTTTGATTGAAGCTGCTAAACAATACAATGAAGCGGTTTCTGAATGATTTTTCTAACAGAGAGTTTAGATAGTTCCCATATCAAAAAAGAGTTTTCTTGTGGAAAAGAGATGCTCGACAATTATATTCAAAAACAAGCAGGTCAAGATGTTAAGAGAAAATTATCGGCTTGCTTTGTTTTTGTTGAGGAAGACAAAATAGTGCAAGGATATTTCACCCTATCCAATAATAGTATCCCTCTTGAACAGGTCCCCGAAAGCTTTAAGAAAAAACTTCCCAAATCATATACTTCAATTCCAACAAGTTTACTTGGCAGATTAGCTGTTGACACCAAATTCAAAGGAAAAGGTCTTGGAAAGAAACTTCTAATAGAAGCATTAAAAAGAAGTTATTTGGTTTCAAAAGAGATTGGCTCATTTGCGGTAATTGTGGACCCAATTGATGAAGATGCGGACAGCTTTTACACAAAATATGGTTTTATAAAACTTCCAGATAGCGGTAAAATGTTTTTATCAATGAAAACTATTCAACAACTGTTTTAATGTTGAACTCATTTAGACTTTTTCAAATGGCTAAATGGGTTCATTGATAAGCTCAATATATTGGGGTAAGCAAGTGCTTAGAAATTTATGCTCTTTTGCCAACGCTACCATCTGGCCCGTTTTTTGAAAAGTCTACTAGACTTTCCAAAAAATCGTCCTAAGCTTTTGAGGCAAACTTGCGGGCCTGACTGCCGCGGGCAAGGAATTTCCAGAAAAAATCTTTCCTGGATTTTCCAGTTTACGAGAATTACGAAAAAGGACGAAAGGCTAGCCTTTTTTGGTCTGGGCCAAGCGGCTGGGAATGGTGTATAAAAGAAAATGCAAAGGCATTTGCCTTTATGAAGGCCATAAGCGTTGGCGCGCGGCAACACGCCCGAACGCCTATCTTGCCTTTTGGGCAGGTGCTGTTCGATACGGATGGGTTTTGATGCTTCGACTACGCCCAGCACAGGCGCCACGGCTAATTATAGGACAAATGGGAAACAGCCCGTGCGCAGCACACCGCTTAGACCTGTCTGTATCCGGTAGGCAGGCCTTTCTTATGGGAAAAATTCGAATGGACGGTTTTTACCTGCTTCCATTTAAAACGTATCACGGATGGTGGTATGGAAAAAGCAGGTAATACAGGTAAAAATGATTTTAACCGAAAGTCCTAACGTTCCTGTACTACCTGCCTGGATTTTACCAAATTCCTTGGTTATAGCCGTTGACCCAAAATGGTTTTAAATATTCATCCCTAAATTCCGCATTATGGCCGTCCCAATGTAGTTCTTTGGCAACGTAATGGTTATGGGGAAGATGCTCTATGGAGAAAACAATAAGGCTAACGACATGTCCTTCTACACCATCAGTCCAGATGGAGGTGGCCCAAACCGGTCCTAAATGGACATGTACTTCTTGTTCTTCATCGGTTAAGACCAAAAGATGAAGTTCCGTTTCGGATTTTCCATAGGTAAAATCACAAGAAGCTTCATAAACACTACTCACTACACCGTTCAATTCGATCAATTCTATTGGAATTGGATCATCATCAAACCCTATTTCCTTTTCAAAACCCTTTTGTGCATACATAATACAGCAAGTCAGTAAGGCAATTGCAATCAGTGATTTAGTTCTAGCTACCATATTGATTATATTTAAATCGGGTACGAAACTATGGGGAACTTCTTTTATTAACAATGATATAGGTCATTGTACCCCAAATTGTTCAAAATTTTTATGGGTGACGACGAATCGATGTATTTAAATTGAAATACCAGTCAAGCGTATGACCAAACCATTACTTCTGTTCTTTATGACCATTCAGTTTTTAATGGGACAGGCCTCCAAGGATACCTTAGTGGTGGCCTACGCACCCGCAGCGCCATTTATCATTCAGGAAGATGGCTTGTTGGAGGGAATAAATGTTTGGCTTTGGAGGCAGGTGGCGAACGACCTGGAACTGGAATACAAGCTGAAGCAAATGAATTTCTCCGACATGTTGGATGCCCTAAAACGCGGCGATGTGGATGTGTCCATCAATCCCTTGACCATTACGGGCCATAGAAGTAAGGATATGGAATTTACGCATTCGTTTTTTGCCTCACATTCTTCGGTTGCCGTGGCACAAGAATCCTCTTTTCAAAAACTGCGACAGTTTATTGCTTCGTTCTTTAAGTTGAATTTCCTAAAAGGGTTTTTGCTACTGCTCGTTATTCTACTTTTCTTTGGTACGGTTGCATGGTTTTTTGAACGCAGGGGAAATCCAGAGTTCCGTAAAAACCATAAAGGGGTTTGGGACGGACTATGGTGGTCCGCCGTAACCCTGACCACTGTAGGGTATGGCGATAAATCCCCAAGGACCAGAGGGGGCAAAATTGCAGCAATGGGGCTAATGCTCAGTGGATTGCTCTTTGTTTCCGGGTTAACGGCAAGTATTGCCTCCAGTCTCACGGTCGATCAACTTGCGAACAGCAATGATAGTTTTAATGCATTTAAAGAACGAAAGGTAGGCACTATAAAAGGTTCCGAGGCCAGGGATTTTTTAAAAGTCCATTTTTTTAAGGATGTTGAAGAGTTTGAAGGGGTTGTCCCCGGTCTAAAAGCCTTAAAGAACCATCAATTGGATGCTTTTTTTGAGCTTTCTAAGCCTTAATCATCTATTTCGATTTAAAACACTAATTACCAATTGTTTTACCGTTTCCATTTCCTCTGGCTTGCTCGAGGCAATAAAAAGAGTTAAGCTTGCCAGTGTATCATTACTTATTATGGGTTTTCCTTTTCGGGAAACAAGCATATTGTTTGCACTAAGAAACTTGAGGAAGCAGGCTGCAGCAATACGCTTATTACCATCTATAAAAGAATGGTTTTTGGTAATCAGATAGAGTAAGGTTGCAGCTTTTCCCTCTATTGTAGGATAGAAATCCTTTGTTCCAAAACCTTTTTCAATCTGCGCTAATGAGCTTTGAAAATTTTTGTCCTTTTCCTTCCCGAATACATCTGAATCAAACTCCTTACGCATTTGCTCCACGAGCTTTTGATATTCTCCCAAGCTCGGGTAAGTGGTCTTCTTTTTCGTCAGTCCTTTCTTGTCTAAACTCTCATGATCATAATCATCAAGTAGTTCTAAGCCTTTGGCAAATTGTCTTAACCACTCATTGTTATCATTTGACTTTTCTTCTATTGCTCTTCCTAGTATTGAAATCCCGTTTTTAAGTATTTGAATTTCTTCTTCTTTTTGAGCCAACCGTTTTTCATTTATAACGTAGCCCTTGACCAAATATTCCTTTAAAACACTATTGGCCCAAATTCTGAATTGAGTACCTCGTTTTGAGTTTACACGGTAACCAACGGATATTATTGCATCAAGATTATAAAATAGTACGTTACGCCTTACTTGTCTGTTTCCCTCTTTTTGAACCACCGAGTATTTCTCGGTAGTTGCTTTTTTATCCAATTCTTTAGAAGAAAAAATATTCTTTAAATGCAGACCTATGGTATCACTATCCCTATCAAACAACTCAGCCATTTGTTTTTGATTTAACCAAATGGTATCATCATACAGTCGAATTTCTATACTTGGCTTGTCATCATATAATATAATCTCTCCCTTGTTCATTAAGGCTTAAATTAATAACTACTATTAAAAATAAAAACTACTGAAATTTTTGGCTCAAAAGAAATCCTTTTTTTAAACAGTTGAACAAATAGTGAGTGATATTGCCATAACTGGGGCCACGTAAACTTTAAGTTTCGTAAAAAATAGGCTTAGGTTCGTAAAATCTGAGGTTGTCCAAACATAATTAAAGTGAGATATTTATTACAAGTAAAAAAATATGTATACCCAAAACATCATCATGATTATTGGCAATGGTTTTGACCTTGCCCACGATTTAAAAACCCGTTTTTCAGATTTTGCAGATCACTTAATAGAAAATGAAATTGTACTTGGTCTTGAAAATATTGTTAGGAATGCAGAGAAAAGTAATGGTTTATTCAAACGAGATTTCATAGATCAAATTTTAAAAAAAACTGTTAGTGAGGTTGACCTCGACAATTATATGGATGTGATTTGGTGGGAGATTTTACAGAATAGACCTGAAAAAGTAGTACAATATCTAAAAGAAAAACCATCAGAAATCCAACAGTTTATAAGCAATTCCTTACTTGGAAAACTATATGATAGCCAATATCTAAACTGGTTCGATATTGAAAACGCCTATTTCTCTGAGCTAGTTAGTTTTAAAAATGAGGCAATAAAGAAGGGAATTAAGTTTGATACAACCAATTTGAAAAAGCTAAACGAGGAGTTTGCTGAGATAAAAACTCTATTGTCCAAATACCTTAACTCTATAGAAATAACCAAATCCCCCAATGTCCAGTCTTTTTTCGAAAAACATTTGGTCAATGTAAAAAACGTTTACATCGTTAATTTCAACTATACCAATACCATTGAACCTTATTTGGAAAGTTTTGGAAATGGTTTGAAATATAAATTAAACTATATGCATGGTTCATTAGCGGATGATGATATTATTTTCGGATATGGGAATGACAAGAATTCAGACTATGAAGAAATTAAGGAATTGGAAATCGACGAATTTCTTACCTATTTCAAGACCTTTGAATATCAAAGAGACTCGAATTACAACCAAATTTATGAATCCGCTTTGGAAAGTTTTAATGTCTACCAAATATTAGTGTTGGGGCATTCTTTGGGCACTACAGATAAAACATTACTGGCTGAGTTATTCAACTCTAATAGATGCAATAGAGTTCACCTTTTTAAACGAAAGGACCTAGAGGGCGATCCGGAAAAGGTATCTCAAGAATTCATAAAAAGGAATTACGCTGCAAGTAGGATTTTTGTGAATGAAGAAAAACTAAGAAGGAAACTAACCAATTTTAAAGATAGTTCATTCTTTCCGGAATAGAATTGTTTTTATTCATGCCTTTATTTATGACGAACCCATCCTGCAATATCGAATTAAGAAAGATGCCGACTTAAAGCAATTGGAACTATTACCCCTGAAGTTTGATGTGCAGTTTTATGCCTTTGGAATCAAAAAGGACGCCGTAGTATTGGAACAGGCCATTTCACAACGGATATTGGAAATTGCGGAGACCCAGGAATGGGAGATCATCCTATCCGAGTTTGGACTGACTGAACTATGATCCACCTCCAAAGACTCATCTAATACGATGTCCCGTAGTGGCAAAGGAAAGCCCTTGTTGCCCTTTGGTAGAAATCATTATGGCTTCAAACAACGGTTCAATACCGCCCTTGGGAATTGCCCAATCGAAAACAAAATTAGCTCCGGTGCCACCACTTTCATCAGTCTCTTCAATGATGATGTTTATGGTCTCCAAAGGTTTTAATGCAATGGGCTGTGGTACGTAGTCCAGGATCTTTTTTCCACTGGTATCAAAATATTCTGCCCTGTAAATGTATATTGGATTGGATTCATCCAGGTTCCTTAAACTGATCGTTGCCGTTAAGCTGTGTTTTAATTGCTCGGAATAACTGTATACATCGGAGTATACGGAAAGATAACTGCTGCCTTTTTCAAGGGAAGCTTCGGAATTGATTTTTGCAGCGTGCTTTGAAAGATCAACCCCTTTGGGCGGTTCATTTTTAGGATTGCACGCCCCTAAAAAACATAGCGAAAGCATCCCAAGTGCAAAAACAATTCCATGACCTTTTAGCATAGGATGAAGTTAACGGTTTCAGAAGATTTGTGCAATTAGTTGTACCCCTTTACATCACCCATACTTAAGGTAATAGGCCCCAACTTATGACTTTTGGGTAAAAAAGCACCGCTTTCCACTTCCATCCAATCGTCCCATGAGGCTTCCAATCCTCCTATGGGGATGATTTTCACCCACATTTTATAGCTATTGGGAAATCCATTGGGATTGAGCTCCCATAAATAACTGTCCCCTGGTGTGGTCCCACCACTGTTATACGTAATCAATAAACCTTCCGTGCCGTCTTCCAAAACCACGATACTGCGTGTGGTTCCCGCATCGAACACCTTGTATGGCGCTACCAGCCAAAAGGAATCGTTGTTAAAATAGGTCAAGGCTTTTTCCACAATCGCCTTTCCTTCATCTTTTGGAAGTGGCTCACCCTTTTTTATGACCTTACTTTCATTAGGTTTTGATAGGTTTAAATCAACTTCATGGTCGTCCCATTTTACCTGGCATAGCCCCAGCTCCTTATCCCATTTATACTGATTACGCCCCCCTTGATAGGACCATTCCAGATAGCGGGTCTGGCTATATTTTTCATGGTTCAAAGCGTCCAACATTTTTTGGGCGAGTCTGTCCGCCTCCGGACCCGTACGTCCTTCTGGTAAGGCTTCATGGGCGATAATGCCAAAAATCAATCCGATAAGAATCACCGATCCCAATCCAATTCCTAAAATCTTTAGAATTCGTTTCATGTAAAAAAAGTTTCTTTTATCGAATGGGCCAGTGCTTTTGCGGAATTGGGTTTAAACCGGAACCAAAGTTCAGGCTCAAAAATTTCCAATTCGGCCAAAGCGAGTTTTCCCCTATTGTCTTCCAAAATATCTACCCGGGCATACAATGGCATTTCCTTGCATACCTGAACTACCTCTTGGGCAAAGGCAATTTCTTTGTTCGAAGCTTCGTACAATTCCACCGTACCCCCATAATCATCCTGTACACGAAAATCACCGGGTTTGGCTTTCTTAAGAACGGCATGGGAATACTCGCCATTGAACAACATCAAGGAAATTTCCCCTTTGCGCACAACACTTTGTTGAAATTCCTGAAGCATAAAGTCTTGCTTTTGAATCAGCTTTTTGTACCGCTCTTGATATCCTTTTGCTTGTTCCGTACTAAATTTATACGTATTGAACGCGCCCGCTGCAATACAGGGTTTCAATACCCAGGTATTACATTTGTGTCCGAACTGTTGTTCGGCGAGGGCCATGGCTTCTTCCAGTGAACTGTTTGAAGCCGAGGGAATAAAGTACGTATTGGGCAAACGGATACCTCTTTCCTGAAGTTCCTTCAAATAATTCTTGTCAATATTCCAATGGATAAGGGCCGCGCTATTGATGAACTTGGTTTGTTTTGAAGTGGTTTGGAACCATAGCATAAAATCTTCAAAGCGTTCAAAATAGTCCCAGGGCGTACGAATCAGTACATAATCCGTGCTGTTCCAATCAAATAGGGGATCGGACCACGATTTTATGTCCAAATTCAACCCTTCGTTTTTTAAGGCCTCGGCAACCAAGCCGTCCTCCAAAACCACGTTGCGCGCCAATGGATTTTGGGTTTCCGTATCCAAATACGCATCGGCAGTAAGTAATACGACATCCAACCCAGCCATTAAAACCCCATTGCTTTATCATCCCCACGTTTATCGGCTCCTCCTTCCAATTGGCCATCGGGCAATATGCGAATGGCATCCACCTTACCAATAATACGGGTCCTCCCTTCCAAAATGGGATACCCTTTGGATTTGAGTTCCTCCTTTAGCTCCGTGGAAAAGCCTTCCTCTTCAAACATGATCATATCCGGTAACCACTGGTGGTGAAAACGAGGTGCGTTAACCGCCTCTTGCATACTCAGATTGAATTCATATACATTTAGGATGGTCTGGGCAACAGCGGTAATGATGGTGGAACCACCAGGTGTGCCAACTACCATATAGAGTGCTCCGTCCTTTTCTACAATAGTGGGTGTCATACTACTTAACATCCGTTTTTCCGGTGCAATGCTATTGGCCTCCGCTCCAATAAGGCCAAACATATTTGGCACCCCGATCTTAGAACTGAAATCGTCCATTTCATTGTTCAAAAAGAAGCCCAATTCGGGATGGTAAAGCTTGGAGCCATAGCCCCCATTCAAAGTGGTGGTGGCCGATATGGCATTTCCTTCATCATCAACAATGGAGTAGTGGGTGGTTTCCATACTTTCCACAACCTCCACGACACCATGGGAAACACGTTCTGAGGGGGTTGCTGCTTCAAAGGAAAAGTCGGAAAACCGCTCCGCCAGATAGTTTTGGCCAACCAAAAGATCTATTGGGATATCAACAAAATCCGGGTCGCCCAGGAAGTAGTTTCGGTCGGCATAGGCCCTTCGAGCCGCTTCGGTAAACAGCTGAATGGCCTTGGTGGAGTTGTGTCCATAGTCACCAATGGCATAGGGCTCCATCATTTTGAACATTTGGTTCATGGTAACGCCACCGCTACTGGGCGGACTCATACTTATGATTTTCAGGTCCTTATATTCAAAAATAATCGGCTGTCTCCATACGGCTTCATATTTTTCCAAATCCTCGGTGGTGATAAAACCGCCTCTCCCTTGGATAAAATCAGCTAATTTTTTTGCAATTTCACCGGTATAGAACCCGTCTTTTCCTTCAACCGACAATTTGGTCAATGTGGCGGCCAGGGCAGGATATTTAATGGTGTCCCCAGCTTTAAAGGGATGTGCGAATTTGGTGCTATCCCCATTGACTTCAATAAAACGCTCTCGGTATCCTTCCAGCCGTTTTGCCTGTTTTTCCGTGACCACAACCCCTTTTTTTGCAAGGGCAATGATAGGTTTTAGTATAGTTGCGATGGGTAGGGAACCAAATTTTTCATGTACTTCAAAAACACCGGCCACTGTTCCCGGAACACCCACCGCGGTTGCGCCAACCGTACTCATATTCGGAATTACATTGCCCAAAGAATCCAGATACATATCCCTATGGGCGGCCAATGGTGCTTTCTCCCTGTAATCCAAACCACCTACTTCACCATTTTTTTTCCGATATACCATAAACCCACCACCGCCAAGATTTCCAGCAAAAGGGTAGGCAACCGCCAAAGCCAATTCCGTAGCGACCATGGCATCAAAGGCATTTCCGCCTTTCTCCATAATAGCGACTCCAATTTTGGATGCTTCTTCGCGAGCGGAGACCACCATGGCTTTCTCGGTGACCAAGCCGGTGGGGATTATGGGAGCCTGTTTGCAATGAACGAAAAGGAGTAAGGAAAGCAGTACTGTTAGCTTGCGCATAATTCGTTGAATTTTTGTTGGGAAAAGGTAATCAATTCTGCAAAAAAAGATTTGAACTCATTCTCAAAGTCTGAATAGTGCGCCTTTAAATCCAAAATGGCCAAATTCATTTTGGATTTATTCTGTGTGCGTTGGTTCATCCCGTTCAATACGCGGGAAATACCTTCAAGGTTGGAATAGTTATAGAGCCAGTTATCCGCAATCATATAGGGCATCATACGTTGCGTGCCCAATGGCAATATATCATAATTGCTTTCCAAAAGATCATAGAATCCCGCTACAAATTCCAGTAAGGGGGTGTCCGAATAATCCATCCAGTTTTTGGCCAAAAAATGATCGTAGTAAATGTCCACAATAACCCTGCTATAGTGACTGTAGTTTTTGTGTAATCGTTTACTGCTTATTCTTGGAATGGGGTGGGCATCCGTAAAGGAATCAATGGCCCTATGCAATAAAACCCCTTTCTGAAGTTTATGGGGAAGGTGCTTGTATTTGTTGCCACGGATATGATCGGCAAAAAAGTTGCCCAAGGTAATTTCGGGGTCTTCAAAGGAAAGATAGATATGGGCTAAAAAATTCACCATTCGAATTTACAAATTGGCAACATTCGGTAACCATGGTCCGCATATATTTGCAAAAACTTTTTAACAATATGACACTGATCAAATCCATTTCAGGAATTCGGGGAACCATTGGTGGGAATACCGGGGATAATCTGACCCCAATCGATACTGTAAAGTTTGCTGCCGCCTATGGCGCATGGTTGAAGGATCATACCCAAAGGGAAAATCTTAAGGTGGTGATTGGCCGTGATGCCCGACTTTCCGGTGAAATGATTCAAAATTTGGTCATATCAACTTTGATTGGTCTCGGAATTGATGTTGTGGATCTGGGATTGTCCACAACACCTACGGTAGAAATTGCTGTTCCCCTGAAAAAGGCCGATGGTGGGATTATCCTAACCGCCAGCCATAATCCCAAACAATGGAATGCCCTAAAACTTTTAAACGAAAAGGGTGAGTTTTTGGATGCAACCGAGGGTGCCAAAATCCTGGACCTGGCGGAAAAGGAGGATTTCTATTTTGCGGAGGTGGATGACTTGGGAACCATTACCAAAAATGACACCTTTATTGAGAAGCATATTGAAGAAGTTCTGGACCTGCGTCTGGTTGATGCGGAAACCATTCGCAAAGGCGGATTTAAGGTGGTTGTTGATGGTGTAAACTCTACTGGAGGTATTGCCATCCCCAGACTTTTAAAACATCTTGGCGTGGAGGTTGTGGAACTCTATTGCGAACCCACCGGGCATTTTCCCCATAATCCAGAACCCTTAAAGGAACATTTGGGGGATATCTGTAAAAAAGTGGTAGAGGAAAAAGCTGATTTTGGCATCGTTGTGGATCCCGATGTGGATCGTCTTGCTTTTATAAGCAATGATGGCGAGATGTTCGGTGAGGAATATACTTTGGTGGCGTGTGCAGATTACGTGCTGGGTAAGACCAAAGGCAATACCGTGTCCAACCTTTCTTCTTCCCGTGCCTTACGGGATGTGACCGAGAAACATGGCGGAAGTTATGAGGCCGCTGCCGTGGGCGAGGTCAATGTAGTTGCAAAAATGAAGGCCACCAATGCGGTAATCGGAGGAGAAGGTAATGGCGGTATCATATATCCGGAAAGTCATTATGGTCGTGACGCTTTGGTGGGAACAGCTTTGTTCCTAATGTTGCTTTCCGAACGGGAAGGTACCGTTGCCGAGTTGCGGGCGAGTTATCCTGCTTACTTTATGAGTAAAAAGAAAATTCAATTGACACCGGATTTGGATGTTGATGCGTTATTGGAGGCCATGTACAATAAGTACAAGCATGAGGATATCAGTACGGTTGACGGGGTGAAGATTGATTTCCCGGAAAATTGGGTGCACCTTAGAAAATCAAACACCGAACCCATTATCCGTATTTATACCGAAGCAAAAAGTCAGGCCGAAGCTGATGGGTTGGCCGACCGGATTATTGAGGAAATTAAGGGGATAGCGGGTATTTGAGTTACGGCTTTAACCGATATACGATTTCCTGCCCTTCAAATTCAGCTTTGGTAATATCGATTCTTTTATCCGAATCCAGAAAAAGTTTCCAAACCCCATTGGTCTTTCGCAATCCAACGTTAAAATGGCCATAGCCCCTAACTACTAAGTTCGGGTCGTTTTCACCTCGTGAACTAAATTCATAGTATCCGGTTTGATAGGCCAAATCACCAGAACTGTCAATGGCAGTGGTCAAGATGGCAAAGGCAATTCCCAATTGACCATTACGATCCTTCACTTGTTCCAAAAAGCCCCCAAATTCATCCAGATAAGCCTCACCCGTCCGTACTGCATTTTGATCGATGGTGACACGAAAGATATCCGTGGCATGTATTGATTTTAGTTTTTTCGCGTCCAGTTCCGCATAAGCTTCCATAAAAGGGGTCCAAACCTGTTTTTTTATGGATTCCATGATTTCTTCTGATACCTGTGTTTCCTGGGAGTGTAGAAAGAAGAAGGGTAGTACTAGAAATAGGGATACGATATTTTTCATGAGTGTCATTTAGGGATGATTTCGAAAGTTACGAATAGGAAATTGACCAAAATGCCATGGCCTAACTTTGACGTAATTTATCCTAAAATAGGCCTGAAACATTTCCTTCATTATCAATGTCAATATGTTCTGATGCCGGTTTAGCGGGCAATCCGGGCATCCGCATGATATTTCCGGTAATGGGGATTACAAATCCAGCACCGGCGGCAATCTCAATTTCACGAACGGTAATAATAAAATCTTTGGGCCTTCCCAATAGTTTGGGATTGTCCGAGAGCGATTTTTGGGTCTTTGCGATACAAACGGGCAAATGCTCCAATTCCAAATTCTTGATTTTTCTTAGGTCCTTTTTTGCCTGTACGCTATAATCCACATGTTCTGCGCCATAAATGGAGGTGGCAATTTTTTCAATTTTGGCCATAATGGAATCCTTCCAATCATACATGGGCGTAAACGTAGTATTCGCCCCTTGGCACACCTCCACCACATGTTTGGCCAAATCCAATGCGCCTTCGCCACCTTTTGCCCAGACCTCGGCCAAGGCTACGCGGACCCCCAACGCTTTTGCCGTTGATTGAATAAGGGCGATTTCATCATCACTATCGGTGACAAAACGATTAATGGCAATAATGGGCTCCACGTTGAACTGTTTAATGTTCTCCACATGCTTTTCCAAATTGGAAATCCCTTTTTGAAGTGCTTCCGTGTTGGGTTCCTTTAAATCGGTCAAGGCCTGCCCACCATGATATTTTAATGCGCGGATGGTGGTGGTCAACACCACTGCCTTTGGGGAGAGTCCCGCACTTTGACATTTAATGTCAAAGAACTTTTCGGCACCCAAATCGAATCCGAAACCGGCTTCGGTCACCGTATACTCCGAAAAAGTCATTCCCATTCTGGTGGCAATGACCGAGTTGGTACCTTGGGCGATGTTCGCAAAGGGCCCGCCATGGATAATGGCCGGATTTCCTTCAATGGTTTGAACCAAATTGGGCTTTATGGCGTCTTTAAGAAGTACGGTCATGGCCCCTTCGGCTTTCAAATCCCTGGCATAAAGGGGCTGTCCCTCAAAGGTGTAGCCAACAAAAATGGAACCGAGACGCTTTTTAAGATCCTTCAAATCGTTGGCCAGGCAAAGGATGGCCATGATTTCAGAAGCTGCCGTGATATCAAATCCGGTTTCCCTTGGAATTCCCGAAGCTGTTCCTCCCAGACCAACGATTACGTGGCGTAAGGATCGGTCGTTCATATCCACTACCCGTTTCCACGAAATGGTCCTGGGATCCAGGTTTAAGGAAGCCGTTTTACTTTGGATATTGTTGTCAATCAATGCAGATAGGAGATTGTGGGCTTTTTCAATTGCCGCAAAATCCCCGGTAAAATGAAGGTTGATGTCCTCCATGGGCAATACTTGGGAGTAGCCTCCGCCGGTAGCCCCTCCTTTGATTCCAAACACCGGTCCCAATGAAGGTTCCCGAAGTACTACGGTCGCTTTTTTCCCCAACCGGTTCAGGCCTTCGGTAAGACCAATGGACATGGTCGTCTTTCCTTCACCTGCAGGGGTAGGGGAAATGGCAGAAACCAGGATCAAGTTGGATTGTCCCACTTTGTCATGGTCTATCAGCTCTACCGGAATCTTGGCCTTATCCTTACCATAAGGTTCAATTTGCGCAACAGGAACACCTAACTTTTCCGCAATGGCCGTAATGGGTTTTAAATCCACTTGGCGGGCAATATCGATATCTTTCATTGAAACGGATTAGGTCATCAAGATACGGAATGTCACTTGAACTGTTCCCAGAAATATCATATATCACTTCCATAACGTATGCAACTGCCAACACCGTGCTGTTGATCATTACCAACCCTTATTTCTCCAGAAGTTGACCAGCTCCCCAAACACCATATTGTAAAATGGCTCCATTAGTATCAAAGGTTGTACCCTTGCCATTTTTTTGGTCGTTCTTCCATTTACCGCTCCATTTGGAACCATCCTTGGCGATTTGGGAACCTTTGCCATGACGTTGATGCCTTCTAAAGCTGCCTTGGTATTGGGAACCGTCCGGCCAAGTGTAGCTTCCTTTTCCAGAGATATGAACACCGTTCAGATCTCCGGAATAGGTACTGCCATCAAACCAGCTAATATTTCCCTTTTTGTATTTTCCGAACTCAACTTCCACGTCAAAGACTGCACCATCAAGCTTAAATTTATACCAACCGTTTGACAATTGGGAGATTTCCCTGTTCATGGGTATGGAGTTGAATGTCTGCGAAAAAAGGCCAGTGGATAAGGTCAAAGTCATTACGAGGGATACGAATACTCTTTTCATAGCATCTATTTTTTTGTTGAGTCGTAACTACGTTGTAATAGCTTACGGGATAAAAACGACACTATTTGACCAAATCCAATAGTTTTTCTTTAATCAACCCTTCACGGTTCCATACGATAAAATGGTTTTCATCTTCAATTCGGATGACTTCCAGGTTGGAGACGTTCACAAATTCCTTTTGCATAAAATCCACATTGCTGTAGGGAACCAATTTGTCCTTGGTACCGTGGATAATAACGGTGTTTTGGTATAAGGCGGCCAATCCCGGTTTCATGTTCCACAAATCTTTTTTTAGCATCCAAATCTCATCATTGGAAGGTTTTAGGGCCCCCGGGACCAAATACTTCAAAGGCACCCAGGTCAAGGGCTTTCGCCATTTTTCAGGTTTTTCGGCTTCTGGATCCACAGCGCCCGCAAGAATATATAGGTTATGGAACAGACTGGGGTTTTGAAGGGCCATTTTTACAATTAAAGGCCCTCCATAGGAATGCCCCACCAAAGTGGTGACTTCCCCATTCTTAAGTTGGCTGACAAGCGCATTTAACAATAGGGCCTGTTCATCCAAATTTGAGCTTTTTCGGAAATTGCTGAACCCAAAACCGGGACGATCGGGGGCAATCATCCTAAAGTGTTTAAGCAGGACGGTATCACTAAGGTATGATTTCCAGGCATCCCAGCTTCCCGGTGAGCCATGAACGAAAACGAGGGTCTGTTTGTCCGTACTCCCGGTCTGTATATAACGTATGGTGCGATTTTTAATCCGTACCGCGGAATCGACAAAGGCGATATTCTTTTCAGCAAAAAATAGTTTGGTCTTTCTTGGGGAAGTTCGCATGGTAAAGCAGGAGTTTAAAAGCAAAATACATCCCAGCAACAGTAGCCTCAAAAAAAGGTTTTCTTGGATTTGAATTTTCAATTCACTGGTTTTTGGAAATGTCCAGGTATTTTGTCGGAACTTTATTCCGATGCTTCCATCTTTTATGTGTCCAAAAGTAAAATTCAGGTTTTTCCTGTATGGATTTTTCCACCTCGTTTAAAAACATATCCGTAATTGCAAAATCGGTATAATCCCTGGGATGTTCCGCCAGCAGCTTAAAACTACCCTCGTAATGACCCCTTTTCCTTTTGGTTACTTTCAAGTATACGGCCGGTAAATCCAGATTTTTGCACAAGTCCTCCGCACCAACATGCACGGGAACGGTTATTCCCATAAAATCCGTAAAATGTTGTGCCTTACTGATCATAGGGGATTGATCGCTTAAAATACCGTACATGCTTAATTGCCCTTCTTTTCTGTTTTTGGAGACAATGGCCCTCGTCGTTTTTGTAGTGATCAAGGTAGTACCAAATTTTTCCCGAATATCCCTTACCAATTTGTCAAAGTACTTGTTTTGAATGGGCAAATAAATGGCATAACCTTTGGATTTGATATGGGCATCGAGTGCAATGACCCATTCCCAACTTGCATAATGGGGAAACATCAGCATAACACTTTTACCCTTTTTCTCAAGTTGGTGCAAAACTTCCAAATTGGTAAAAACAAATCTTTTCTGTAATTGTTTATTGGATATGCCAATGGTTTTTACCATTTCGAGAAACATATCGCACATATGTTTAAAGAAGCCCTTTTCAATGGAAAGGCGTTCGGACTCAGTCTTATCGGGAAAGACCAGGGATAGGTTTTCACGCACCACTTTTTTACGATAACCGATGACATTGTAAATCAAGGGGTACAACGCGTCCGAGATGAAGTGCAATAAGCCGAATGGAAGTCTTGAAACCAACCACAGCAGGGGATAGGCCAAGAGATAAACCAGTAATTGCATACGTAATTTGAATGGTCAAATATAGCTATATTTACGGCCAAACCGTCAATCATGTACAACTTGCATATGGCTACGATAGCCATTATTGCCGCCAATTTTCTCGTATCTGTAAAAGGGTTTAACGATCGTGCTTTTTTTGAACGCTACAAGTTCAGTATTGGTGCCGTAAATGGTGGACAACGCGAACGCACGGTCACTTCCGGTTTTTTACACGTGGATTTTTCCCATTTGTTGTTCAACATGATTACCTTATTTTTTTTCGCCAATGTGGTCATCACCTGGTTTGGCCCTTCCAAGTTTGTGATCATGTATTTCATCAGTCTGCTTGCGGGCAGCCTTTTGGCCTTGTTTTTTCATAAGGACGAACCCTACTACAGTGCGGTAGGCGCCAGTGGCGCCGTTACGGGTATTCTGTACGCTGCTATTTTATTGCAACCGGATATGCGTTTGGGCATTATGTTCATACCCATTCCATTACCGGCCTATGTGTTGGGTATCGGCTATTTGTTGTATTCCATTTATGGAATGAAAAGCAGGATTGGCAATATTGGTCATAGCGCCCATTTTGGTGGGGCAATAGGGGGGTACGTGACCACATTGATCTTTAAGCCTTCGTTATTGGCAACGGATACATTAATGGTCATCTTATTGGCAGTACCCATTATTATTCTTTTCGTTTTGGAGAAAGCGGGAAAATTATAAATTGTTGCATTTCTTTGTAAGAATATTCTTATTTATTGAGAATAATTCAATAAAAACCTGCATTTTATCGAAAAAGTACTACAATTCACATAACATACAGGACATGGCTTCGTTACAGTAGCACCTAAACTTTTTAAAGCCTACATGTTATGAAAAGAATACTACTACCTAGTCTTTTCACCCTTATTTTCTCAATTTCCTGTTCCGATTCCACCACTGTTTTTGTGAACGGGGAAGATGATATTCAAATGGAAACCAATCCAGCGGTATTGGACAACAGCATCAATTACGATGACAGTGGGGTTTTGGATATTTATGAAGAAGACCAAAATATTGGGGTCCAGTCCAAATCCAATGACGAGCAAGCCGGTGATTATCCATTGACCCTTGCCGCACAGGTCAATCCCCCTTCTTTTAACGGTGGGGAAAACTTAACGGCTTCCCATGTCCATATTGTGGGTGACTATGCGTATGTCTCCTATAACACCATTGATTCCGATTATGTGGGTGGTATCGATATTATTTATGTTGGCGATCCCTTGCAACCAAGGGTTACCTCACGTTTGTACTATTTGAACGCGGATATCAATTCCTTAAAGTTTGATAATGGATTTGTATATGCGGCCGGTGGTGTGGATGCTGAAAAATCGGTTACCGCTTCGGCGAACTCCTTTGTGGCCAAAATTGCTGTTTCCAACGGAAGGTTCAATCTTTCCAGTGGCATATTTTATGGGTTTCAGGAAGGATTTGTGGCCAATGATATTATCATTACCCCAAGCTCGGTTATTATGACCAGTGGCCGGGATGGCTATGTCACGGAATTTGATAAGAACAGTTTGGAGATTATTAATGAAACCCCTTATCCGGATTTGCGTTCCCTGGCCATGAACAACGGCCAAATTGCGGTCTTGGATGCCAGTTTTGGGGTACGCTTCCTGGATGCCAATTTCGCTGAGACCCGACAGATTCCCATTGATTCCGACTTTAGATTGGCGGACAAACGGACACTTGATTTCTCCGATGAGAAAGTTGTGGTTGCGGAAGGTTCAAAAGGAGCGGGAATCTATAATACTGCAACGGGGGCATTAATCGAACATGTTCCCATTCCAATCAATCCTTCAGAAGTTGCCCAAACTAATATTGTGACCAATGCCACGGCCCTAAATGAAGACGTATTGCTGATGGCAAATGGTGGGGCGGGACTCTGCCTTTCCGAAGATAACGAGGGGGTGGACATCGTTGGGATCATTGAACTCCAAGGTTCCATCAATTATGTAGCTTCCAGAGGGGATTACATTTTCGCGGCTTCGGGAAAAAGGGGCCTGCAAATTATCAAAATGAACAAGCCTTCGGACGATTTGGCGGCGAGATGTGCGGACACCCCCAGATATTCGGGGAGTGCAAACCTTAGGGTTGGGGCACAGGACGAACTGGCCTACAGTGGTTCCCGACGCCTATCGAACATGAGTGTTGACGGTGCATTGCTCTTATGTGGTACTTGGACGGTCAGAAATGCCGTGGATATAAGCGCCAATGCCTTGTTTGAATTGCGTGGAACACTGGTTACCGCACGAAACAATAGAAGGAGAAACTTCTCTTTGGCCGAAAATGCAACGGTCAGGATAGAGGGAGATCTTACGGTTTATGGGGACCTCATCCTTGGGGAAAATGCCAGGTTGGAATTTTTGGGCGACAATTCCCGTATCAATATTTTTGGGGACGTCCGGATTGCAGAGGGAGCAACGGTAACGGGAGACTTTGATGACGTTCAAGATAAATTCTGAAGTGAGTTCGATATCATTTTTTATCAACCAAAATCCGTCAAACTGAGTGGTTTTTCGTCATGAAATGAAGAAAAATTGTATCGAACAGGATTTTGCAAGAAAATTACTTGCCTGCCTTGCCGGCCAGGCAGGTTTTTCGATACATTTTTACTATCGCAAAAACACTCAAAATGACGTAATTTTCTTCTATGGAACTTACGTTATTTTAATTCAAAAGCTCCGCAACTTTCTGCTCCAGGGCCGGCCCGCGCAGGTTTTTGGCAACAATGACCCCATTTTCATCCAATAAAAAAGCAGCCGGTATGGCATTTACCTGGTACATCTGTGCAATGGGATCGTTAAAATATTGAAGATGGGATACATGGTTCCAGGACAATCCGTCACTTTCTATGGCATTTATCCAGTCTTCCTTTTTTCGATCTAGGGAAACACCAACCACATTAAGTCCTTTATCCTTGTATTTTTCATAGACGGAGACAATATTGGGGTTTTCCATCCGGCACGGCTTGCACCATGCGGCCCAAAAATCGATTAAGGTCAATTTTCCCTTAACATCGTTCAGGGCCAATTGTTCCCCGTTGGGTGTAGGTCCCGAAAACTCGGGAGCTTTGGTGCCTATGGCCGTAGTTTTTGCCTTTTCCAGTTCTTTTTCCATGCGCTTCCCAGGTTTGGAGTCTTTAACTTCTGGGGTAAGGGCTTCATAAAGGCTTTGAACCTCATCAAAGGGCAACACCTTCGATGCCATTATTTTTTCCAAAATCAAGGCAGATATCAGTGCATCCGGATGCGCCTTAACAAAATCCAGTTCAAAATCCTTTGCTCTCTCCTGCAGTTCAAAATACTCGGCCCGTAGTGCCTCAACCGTAGCCGTATCCTTGGCAAGGCTGGCTTTCCTAAAATCATCGTTCATTGTTTTGGACATGGAACCCAATCTTCTGGATTCTTCCAGATAATCCATGAACAAATTGTTTTGGGGGGTACCTTTTACTTCAGCAAAGATGAGACTGTCCACTTGTGCTTTAAAGGTAATTTCCCCATTTTCCATAATCACTGGGGAATTGCCCCTAATTCCATCAACAAACAGATAATACATTTGGGGAACATCCGAATTACCCAAAAAGGTAAATTGCCCATTTTCCACGGTGGCGGTATCAATGTCTACCAATGCCCTTCTTAGGGAATCGGCAGTTTTTAAAAAGACCTTTGTGCCATTCTCTACATCCCCCCGCAATTCGCCATTGAGCACATATCCTTCGGGAGTGGAATTACAAGCCGCAAAAAGAACGGTAACCAGAAGACCTACAACAAATTTTTTCATGACTGATTTAAAATTTGGTCCAAAGGTAATGATATTGCAAGGCATAAAAAAAGTGCTCCTGGGAGCACTTCATATATAATGGGATCAAAAAGGCTAAAATTGGTAACGGATACCCAGTGCAATATCAAAGTCAAAGTTGTCATCAAACCCATCATAGCCAATGAGGCCCAATTCCGGTCTAAAGTCCAATGAAATCAACAAGGGGATGTCAAAATCGTATTCCAGTCCAATGTTTCCGGCACCAAATACAAAGAACCCATCATCATCATCGCCGTTGGGTACGGCTTCAAAATCCACATTACCAATACCGCCACCAAAACCGTAATACCAATTGAATCCGCCGTCCAAATTATGCACCCATTGGTACAGTCCAGTAAGTTTAAAAGCATCAAACTCCCGACTGTCCCGCCAACCTAAATTGAATTCGGCTCGATTGTACCGGCCAATGGATTTTTGATATGAAATCTCCGCGCCAAGACCATCGCTGTCCCCCAAACGCAGTCCGAGGGCATGATCGGCAATGCTCTGGGCGCCTAGGAAAGAAGTTGCAAATAAAAATGTAATACTAAAAAATGTGGTAATCTTCATACAGTTCGTTTTTAGTTGAAAATTAAAGAATAGTTTTGTCCATAACTTTGGAAACAAAACTTATTTTACCGTCCAAAAATTGTTCCACATTGAATAAATCTTCACTTTTTTCACTTTCCCAAGAACTGAAAGGGGAGTTAATGTATGATGACCTCACAAAATCCATCTATGCAACGGACGCTTCCGTGTACCGAAAAATTCCTTTGGCGGTCGCCTACCCAAAAAATGGGGATGATCTAAAAAAACTGGTCCTTTTTGCCACTGGGAACAAAGTGGGGTTGATTCCAAGGTCGGCGGGAACGTCTTTGGCCGGTCAATGTGTTGGTGATGGCATCATAGTGGATACCTCCAGATATCTGACCAAGATTCTCCATTTGGACAAGGAAAAACAACAAGTAGTTGTACAACCTGGCGTGGTCAGGGATGAACTAAATCGGTTTTTAAAACCCCACGGTCTGTTCTTTGGACCGGATACTTCTACCTCAAATCGTTGTATGATAGGTGGTATGGTGGGCAATAACAGTTCCGGGACCACATCGATCCAATATGGGGTAACACGGGACAAAGTAGTGGCCTTGAAGGCGGTGCTTTCCGATGGAAATGAAGTGTCCTTTGGGGAAGTTACCCAAACCGGGTTCCGTACCAAAGCCGCACAGAAGGACTTGGAGGGACAACTGTACGCCAAGTTGGAAGCGGAGCTTTCAAATCAAGAAATTGTGGCTGAAATCGAAAGAGAGTTCCCCAGTCCTAAAATACATCGTCGAAATACGGGGTATGCCGTGGATGAATTGCTCAAGAATGAAGTTTTTGGGGACTCAAAAAAGGCCTTTAATTTTTGCAAGTTGCTGTGTGGTAGTGAGGGCACTTTGGCAATTACCACTGAAATCACACTTCAATTGGACGCACTCCCCCCGGAATATGCGGCCATGGTATGTACCCAATACCATACTTTGGAAGACTGTCTGGCCGATGTGGCCCCAGTAATGCAACACCAACTCCATCTATGTGAAATGATGGACAAGGTAATTTTGGATTGCACCAAAAACAACCGACAACAACTGGAAAATCGCTTTTTTGTGGAAGGGGACCCTGCGGCCATCCTAATGCTGGAAGTGAAGGCAGATTCCATTGAAGGGCGGGAGAAAGCGGTTACCGATCTATTGGGAACCACTGATAAAACGGGACGTAGCTATGCCAGTCCGGTTTTATATGACGGCGATATCCAAAAAGCCATAGAATTGCGAAAGGCGGGTCTTGGCCTTTTGGGAAACATCGTAGGGGATAGAAAAGCGGTAGCGTGTATTGAGGACACAGCGGTGGCCCTGGACGATCTAAAGGATTTCATCGCGGAGTTCACGGCAATTATGGAGGGGTATCGCCAGCAAGCCGTGTACTATGCCCATGCCGGTGCCGGAGAACTCCATTTAAGGCCCATTTTAAATCTTAAGAAATCGGATGATGTGGCACTGTTCCGCAAGATTACCACCGAGGTTGCCCATTTAACCAAAAAGTATAATGGAAGTTTTAGTGGGGAACATGGCGACGGTATTGTCAGGGCGGAGTTTATTCCCTTAATGATCGGCAACAAGAACTACGAACTCCTCAGACGCATTAAATCCTACTTTGATCCCAACAATATTTTTAATCCCGGAAAAATTGTTGACCCTTTCCCAATGGACCAATCATTGCGATATGATATCGATAGGAAAGAACCTGAAATCAAGACATTACTTGATTTTTCGGATAGTGAAGGTATTCTTAGGGCTACGGAAAAGTGCAATGGGAGTGGGGATTGCAGAAAATCCCATGAAATGAAGGGTGGGATGTGTCCCAGCTACCATGCCACTAAAAATGAAAAGGATACCACTAGGGCCAGGGCAAATGCCTTACGGGAGTTTTTAACCAACTCGGAAAAACCCAACCGTTTTGACCATAAGGAATTAAAGGCCGTTTTTGATCTATGTATCAGCTGCAAGGCCTGTGCCAGCGAATGTCCCAGTAATGTGGATGTGGCCAGTTTAAAATCGGAATTCCAATACCAATACCAGGAAGCCAACGGATATTCGCTTCGTTCCAAGCTTTTTGCTCATAACACCAAGATCAATAGCTTGGCCAGCAGGATATCCGGTATGACCAATCTCGTTTATGGTTCACCAATAGGAACCCTGCTGAAAAAAGCTACGGGCGTGGCCAAGGAACGTTCGCTTCCAAAGGTATATCGGTTTGATTTTCAGAAATTCCTGGATAAACTTCCCCAAATTGAAAACGGAAGGGAAGTGGTGCTCTACCTCGATGAATTTACTACGTATCTGGATGTTGAAGTGGGACGGGATGCAATTCGATTGTTACATCAACTGGGCTATAAAATCCATCTGTTTTATGCCGAAAGTGGCCGTACCTACCTTTCCAAAGGTTTTTTAAAGGAAGCCAAAAAATTGGCCGAGACCAATCTTGAAAAGATTGCGCCCTACATAAAAAAGCAGCTTCCAATTTTGGGAATTGAACCTTCTGCAATACTCTCTTTTAGGGACGAATACAAACGATTGGTCAGCGCATCAAATGACTTAAGGGAATTGGGTGAAAATTCATTTTTAATAGAAGAATTTTTAGCCAGGGAAATAGAGGAAGGACATATTTCGGACCTTATGTTTACTTCGGAAAAGAAAGAAATAAAAATTCACGGACATTGTCATCAAAAAGCGCTTTCCAACCAAAAAGTTACTTTTGATATCCTGAACCTTCCCAAAAATTACAAAGTAACCATTATCCCTTCCGGATGCTGTGGAATGGCAGGTTCCTTTGGCTATGAGAAGGAGCATTATGACGTAAGCATGTCCATAGGGGAGCTTAAATTGTTTCCTGCGGTCAGAAAATCGTCACCCCAAACCATTATAGCGGCAAATGGCACCAGTTGTAGGCATCAGATTTTTGATGGTACGGGAAAAAAGGCGCTACATCCCGTCACTATTCTCCGTGAAGCCTTGCTTGTCCAGTGATTTCTCCTCTTGCTCCTCATGGACTTCCATGTCCTCGATATCGGATGTATTGGTAATGGACGCAATCAATTCGTTCATGTCCATTTCCTTTAAATCCTCATCCACAAAGAATGGGGAAAGCTTATCATGATTGTATCGGTAGACTTTCCATCGTTTAAAGGAGTATTCCAAAGCGGTCAGGTTTTCCACCCAGTCCCCTGAATTTAGATATGTTGTTTTCCCATGCTTGTTTTCGACCACTTCCTTTTTAGGTTGATGGATGTGTCCGCAAACAACATAATCGTAATGGTTTTCAATAGCGAGTTCAGTGGCCACCCTTTCAAAATCATTAATATATTTCACCGCAGTCTTGACACTGTTTTTTATGCGTTTTGAAAGGGAATATTTCTCACGCCCCAGTTTTTTCAAGCACCAGTTCACCAAGCTATTGAGCAGGATAAGGAAATCATAGCCATAACTCCCAAGTCTGGCGATCCATTTGGCCTTTTGAATGGAAATATCGAATACGTCCCCATGGAATATCCACGCTTTCTTACCATCCAGGTTAAGGACGAGTTTATTTAGAATTTTTACGTTGCCCATGCTGGTAGGGGCAAATTTTCGGAGCATCTCATCATGATTCCCGGTAATGTAGAATACTTCGGTGCCCTTGGAAGCCATACCAATCAGTTTTTTCAATACCTTAAGATGTGATGCGGGAAAATAGCGTTTACTGAATTGCCAAATATCAATGATGTCCCCATTAAGCACCAGTTTCTTGGGCTGAATGCTATTGAGATAGGCAATAAGTTCATCGGCATGGCAACCGTAGGTGCCTAAATGTACATCGGAAATTACGGCAACCTCAATCTTCCTTTTTTTCAATGTAGAATAGTTTCATACAAAGTAAGTGTGTAGGAATAAACTGTAAATGAATAAGATGTCAATTGTTTGTGAGTTTACGGTTAACTAAAGATTACCACAAGATTAAAGTGTTTGGTAAAGTTTAACCGATTGGTATGTTTTTGTATGAACGGTATAAAATTTACCTTTGGCGCTTAACAGGGAAACTATGGCCGGAAACACTTTTGGAAGCCTATTTCGTTTAACGACCTTTGGTGAGTCCCACGGTACGGCCATTGGTGGGGTAATCGATGGCTGTCCTTCAGGATTGGAATTGGATTTAGAGACGATACAAAACGAACTGAATCGCCGCAAGCCCGGCCAATCGGCCATTGTGACCCAACGAAAGGAACCCGATACCGTGGAGTTCCTTTCGGGAATTTTTGAAGGGAAGACCACAGGAACCCCCATAGGATTTACCATCTACAATACCAATCAAAAATCCAAGGATTACTCCCATATTAA
The DNA here is from genome assembly GCF_023016285.1 of Muricauda sp. SCSIO 64092. Classification (GTDB taxonomy): domain Bacteria; phylum Bacteroidota; class Bacteroidia; order Flavobacteriales; family Flavobacteriaceae; genus Croceivirga. Next base: position 5,385,226 of record NZ_CP095413.1, on the reverse strand, counting down.
GGATTCTTACCGTCCTTCCCATGCAGATTATGTATACGATAAGAAATATGGTTTTCGTGATTATCGGGGTGGAGGAAGAAGTTCGGCCCGGGAAACGGCAAGTAGGGTAGTGGCAGGGGCCGTGGCAAAACAGTTGTTGTCCCACATAAAAATCAATGCCTTTGTTTCACAGGTTGGGGAACTAAAACTCAATAAGCCGTATCAAGAACTGGATTTTACATTGACCGAATCCAACCCGGTGCGCTGTCCAGATACCGAAATGGCCAAAAAGATGGAGGAATACATCAAATCCATCAAAAAACAAGGGGACACCATTGGGGGTGTTATTAGCTGTGTGGCTCAAAATGTACCGATTGGTCTTGGCGAACCGGTCTTCGATAAGCTGCATGCCGATTTGGGCAAGGCCATGCTCTCCATCAACGCCGTAAAAGGCTTTGAATATGGAAGTGGTTTTGACGGGGTAAGGATGCTGGGGAGTGAACATAACGACTCCTTTAATTCCGACGGAACCACAAAAACGAATAAAAGTGGAGGTGTCCAGGGGGGTATCAGTAATGGAATGGATATCTATTTCAATGTTGCCTTTAAACCGGTCGCCACTGTTCTTCAGGGCTACGAGACAATCGATAAGGATGGGAACACCGTTACCACCCAAGGGAAAGGAAGGCATGATCCCTGTGTGGTGCCCAGGGCCGTACCTATTGTAGAGGCGATGACCGCCCTGGTCTTGGCAGATTTTGCTTTACGGGCCCGGGCCAACAAAATTTAAAAGATTTAGGGCATTTTGTCCCAAAACCTTATCTTGACTCCCAAATCTTGATTATGCGTAAACTTGAACTTCACTGGAAAATCCTTATTGGGATGGTTCTGGGTATTGTCTTTGGTTTTATAATGACCGGTATAGATTGGGGTAAGGACTTCGTTTCTGATTGGATCCAACCTTTTGGTACCATTTTTGTCAAACTCCTAAAACTTATTGCCATTCCCTTGATTATAGCTTCCTTGGTCAAAGGAATCTCGGATTTAAAGGATATTTCCAAATTCAGGAACATAGGCTTGCGCACTATTGGGATATATATCATGACAACCGTGGTAGCAATCAGTATTGGTCTGCTTTTGGTAAATATTACGAAACCTGGGAACGGAATTTCCGAAGAAACCGTAACCAAATTGACGGAGACCTACGCCAATTCCGAAGGGGTGCAATCAAAGATGAACGAAGCCATGAACCAAAAGGAAAGTGGCCCTTTACAGTTTTTGGTGGACATGGTCCCGGATAACGCCTTAAAAGCCATGAGCAACAATGCGTTGATGTTGCAGGTCATCTTTTTTACCATCTTCTTGGGCATTTCCATGTTGCTCATTGGGGAAGAAAGGGCGAAACCGCTCAAGGACTTTTTTGACGCCTTGAATGATGTGGTGCTCAAGATGGTGGATCTGATAATGCTCACCGCCCCTTACGCCGTATTTGCCCTTTTGGCCGGCGTAGTGGTATCCTCAAGTGATCCCGATCTCTTGCTGGCCCTGCTTAAATATTCCGGTGTCGTTGTTGTTGGCTTGCTCCTGATGATTGTTTTTTATACCCTTGTGGTAACTATGTTTACCAAAAAGAATCCCTTTTGGTTCCTAAAGGAGATAAGCCCTGCACAATTATTGGCATTTTCCACAAGTTCCAGTGCCGCAACCCTGCCCGTAACCATGGAACGGGTCGAAGAACACATTGGAGTTGACAAGGAGGTTTCCAGTTTTGTACTTCCCGTAGGCGCAACCATCAATATGGATGGGACTAGCTTATACCAAGGTGTTGCCGCAGTCTTCATTTCACAGGCCTTGGGGTTTGACTTGACTTTTGGCGACCAGTTGACCATTGTGTTGACCGCCTTATTGGCCTCCATTGGTTCCGCGGCCGTGCCCGGCGCCGGAATGGTAATGTTGGTGATTGTACTGGAATCCATAGGATTTCCAGCAGATAAATTGGCCATAGGCCTTGCCCTTATCTTTGCGGTGGACCGCCCCTTGGATATGTGCCGTACGGTGGTCAATGTAACGGGAGATGCTACGGTCTCCATGGTAGTGGCCAAATCCGTTGGGAAATTGGGCGAACCCCATATCAAAGAGTGGGACGACCACTATGATGAGGTAAAATAAACCTTAAATCTTACAGCTTCTGGGGTCTGAACTTTGTTTTCTTGTAAACATCCTTTACTTTAAGGGTTCAAACAAACTGTAGATGAGATGAATATTTGCTTCTTAATGTATCCCTGGGAAGAAATTGACCCAGAAAACGATACCAGTCTCGCCCTAATCCACGAATGTGTAAAACGTAAGCACGGTGTAGCCATTTGTACCCCGGCAAATCTCACCATCCGAAATAGCGTTACCAGTGCCTTCTGTACCGTTATTGGGCGTATGGATAAGGTTCCCGCCCCATTAAAAACATTTTATAAACAGGCCAAGATCAGGGAAGAAATGCTGCCCTTGGCAGGTTTTGACGTGATTTTCATGCGTGCCAATCCGCCATTGGATCCTTTAATGCTCAATTTTTTGGATTCCGTAAAGGACGATGTTTTTATTATGAATTCCCTTCAAGGACTTCGCGAAGCGAACAATAAGCTCTATACAGCGGCATTTGGGGACAGCCATAGCAATATTATTCCTGTGACCCATGTGTCCAAAAACAAAAAATACTTGGTCCAGCAGATTAAGGAATCAACTGCGGATAAAATGATATTGAAGCCGTTAAATGGTTTTGGGGGATCAGGGGTTATTTTGATTGAAAAATCGGCGATGAGCAATATAAAATCGCTTTTGGATTTTTATGTAACCAACTCAGATGGAACTTCTAACTATGTTATACTTCAAGAATATATTGAAGGTGCGGATTTAGGGGATGTCCGCATACTCCTATTAAATGGGGAACCCATTGGGGCCATGCGAAGAGTACCTGGAAGTGATGATCATCGTTCCAATGTCTCCGCAGGGGGATCGGTGGCCAAGCATTCCATGAGCAAGGAGGAAAAGGCGCTGTGCAAACAGATCGGTCCCAAATTGGTCAAGGACGGATTGTTTTTTGTGGGGATTGATGTTATTGGGGGAAAGTTGGTCGAAGTAAATGTGATGTCCCCGGGTGGGATTACGTATATGAACAAAGTGTACAAAACCAAAATCCAATGTCAGGTAATCGATTTCATTGAAAGTAAGGTCACCGTAAAACTACAGGCCTTTGACCGTCGATCCCGTTTGCGAAAAGAGGTGGAGGATGCATAGGCTTTCCATTCCTGAGATCATTTCGAACATCAACCAGCAGATTCCCTTTGAAGCCGTTTCGGAGGATTACTCCTTCACGATAAAGGTTGATGGCTATGTGCCCTATATCTGTGGCGCCGTGCATGATGGGCATCAGTTCCGCAAAGAACTTTGGGAAAACTGTTTGCACACGGCATATGAACGTTGGTATGAGGAAGACCCCTGTACCAAACAGATGGTTCAATCCCATCCCATAGTTATTGCAGGACTGGACAGTAGATTTGAATATGATTTAAATCGACCTCCGGAAAGCGCGGTTTTTGATACAGCTTGGGGAAAACAGCTTTGGAAAGTACCACTGTCCAACGAAATGAAACAAAAAAGCCTTAAAAAACACGATGGTTTTTACCAGGTGGTCCATGCTTTAGTGGCCAAACTGGAAACACTGTTCCCTAAGATCATTGTCTTTGATATGCACAGTTACAACTGGAAACGTTGGGAGCGGGAAGTACCGGTCTGGAATTTGGGAACGACCAATATTGATAACCATCGGTTTGGGGCCATCGTGGATTCATGGAGTACCAAACTTGGTGGGTTAAGCCTGCCTTATGGTATGGCATCCACATCAAAAATCAATGACACCTTTCAGGGGAACGGCCATTTTTTAAAATACATCACAAAACACTTTGCAAATACCCTGGTATTGGCGACCGAGATTTCCAAAATATACTGCGATGAGCTCACGGGCGTTATCTTTCCGGAAGTTGTGGCCACGGTGGAGAAACAATTGCAAGAATTGATACCTTTGCAGGCCACTGAGTTTGAAAAGAGTACATGTTAGCTACCCAAGACCAAAAGCAACTGCAGCAAGAGTTTCCCCATGTTTTTGAAATAGACGGCAACTTAGACCGATTGATTCATAAGATCGAGTTGCTCAGTTATGTCAATCCCATTAATGTAGAAAAGGAAAAGCACCGCTTTTTTGCATCAAAATATACCATTGAACCGCATTTTAATTATCCCAAGGTAAAGTTCAATCCCTACAAACTACAGCGTCTCTTCTTTGCACAACGCTTGGAGCGTATAGAGGATGATACCATTCGGAGAATGTATGAGGAAATCATCAACTACTACTCCAATATGATCCAGTGCATAGAAACCATTGGTAAGGGAAAAAGCTTTTATTACAATTCCCTTAGTGTTTATGGGACTCCAACGGAAAAAGACGTGCAGAATGCGCAGTTTATACTTCATTATGAAGATGAGCCCCTATCCCTGGATATGCAAAAGGTCCATACCCCTTTGGAGGCTAGGGACTATTTTTTGGAGTTTGCGAAACAGTACGATTTTCCATTGAACATCAGGTTTTCGACCCATATCGCAGCAGAGGCCATGGTAAGCAATAGCTCAAAGACCCTTATTATTAAAAAGAACGCCAAATTCAGTAAGAACCAATTGCTAACGCTTGCACATCATGAAATAGGGGTGCATTTGGTCACCACGTATAATGGCCTAATGCAACCACTAAAAATATTTTCCAACGGCATGCCCACGAATGTGGAAGCACAGGAGGGCTTGGCCGTATTGAGCGAATACATGGGCGGGGCGTTGACGTTAAAGCGTTTAAAGGAATTGGCCTATCGGGTCATGGCTTCGGATAGTTTGATCAAGGGCTACGGTTTTGCGGACACCTTTGACTTAATCCATAACAAATACAAGCTCAATAGGGAGGAAGCCTTTAGCATTACCTTACGGGCGCATCGGGGTGGAGGTTTCACAAAAGACCGGTTGTACCTTAGTGGTCTAAGAAAAATCTACAAGCGGTACAAGCAAGAACAGGATATGGACGTGCTGTTTATGGGAAAAATCTCCCTGGACGACCTCGAAAACATCAAACACCTTGGCAAATTGGGGCTAGCACATAAAATAACCCATCGAAGCCTTTCTTTTGACCAAAAATTGAATACCAATACTACCTTGGATTTTATTCTGAACAACCTAAAGTAGCCGGTATTCCTCGTAAATAAAAAATCCCCAAACCCATAGAGGATTGGGGATGTATAACTATCTAAAGGCTTTTTAAAGCAATGAACTGGTCAATCATGTATCCGGACAAGGCTTGCCAATTGTTTGTTGGCTTCATTTGCTCGTAGGTCATGGAGGCCATATGGATTTCATTGTCATTTTCCATGCCGTAAACTTTTAAATGGACAGTGGTTTTGGTATTCCCACTTACGGTTTCCTTGGCATCGTCAAAGAAACCTCCAGCCTTGGCGGTGGTTTTGGTTTGATTCTCCTCAACTTCAATCTTTAATAAAAACTCGGTGCCCAAAGCATTTCGCAACTGGCTTATGGAAGCCGATTTCAATTCCTGATAGCCAATACCATTGTCCACAAGACTGCGTATGGTCTTGGTCATATCCTGTATCTTCAATTGGTGTTCCGCGGACTTTTTGGCCAGGTACCCCGTAATGTAACTGCTCAGTTCACTGGAGAGTTCTTTGCTGTAGTTTCCATTTTTGTTGAACGATGCAGGAACAACTGCAATGCTCATATCCTCAATACGCTCATTAAGGAAGATTTCCTCTTTGGGAATAGGCCCGGGTTTTTCCGCAGGGACGAAAACGGTTTCTCCCTTTTTTGTTGGTGTGGAAGCACTTTTCCCAAAGGTTTGGGTACGCCCACTGGCAAATACAATTTTTTCCAGGGCACTTTTTTCAACTTCATTGATAACCGTTTCCCCAGGATAATTGAAACTGATCGTGGTAGCGGTTACTTTTACGACTTTAGCTTGAATCAATTGACCATCTTTGGTAAAAATGATGTCGTTTTTTGTGCTCCCTTGCGCAAAGGCCAATACCGAACACATAACAAGAAAGAGCGTAATTAGATTTTTCATAGCACAACTATTTTGAATTAATATTAGTAGTTTTCTGAGCCAAAACGTTGGTACGACGTAAAGGAAAATTCTCCGTTGTGGTCCTATTGAAATTCACCCATAACCGTGCCCAAGCCTTTTGGCCTTTACCTAAAGAAGTAACAAATTGTATGCCAGCTATTGTTAAAAAGATGGTAGTACGACTATTATTTTCTTAAAATTTTTGCGATTCCGTTTCTTAGCATGGAAAATCACTACATATGAACCTTTTGTAACCGAATGTAAATAAAAGGACACCTTCCATACACGAATTTGCGAAGTGTTCAGTGCTTTGCCCTACTTTAAGACACTTAATACACTTTATTATGAAACTGTCCCGGATAGGGCGTTGGTTTGGAATCATTACCCTTAGTGCTGTCCTTTTTTGCCCAAAGTTGTATGCACAGGAAAGCGGACATTCCGCTATTCCCAAAACCCTGTATGTCTTTGGGAGCTATGGGGACCTAAACCGCTACGATGAGAAGGAGGCCCTGTTTTTGATCACCGAAGAACGCGAGCTTTATGATGAAAATGACGTCCTTAGGGTGGATACCATTCTGATCAAAGAAAGGATTGATCATCATAACTATATCATTGCCCGTCCGGGAAGGGCATTGTTGGGATTGCTGCAGCGTGATGTGGTTATACCGGATTCCATTTATGTTGCTTTAACATCCATTGAAGGGAAATCCATTGAAGAAGTCAAGAAAAAGTTTAAAGACGCCCCAAAGCAACCATGGGTTTCCCTTTTAAACCGACAATTGTTTTCAAAAGCCAAAATGGAAAAAATGAAGGAGGCTCCGGGCTTGGATGAAATTACACGAAAAGATTTGCTGGAATCGCTCTCCTGGAGGGAGGCTATAGGCGAACAGCTCAAATCATACCTGGATTCAAACCCTGGGAAAAGTCCGAACAGAATCTATCGTATGGTTGAAAATTACAGGAATCAAAAACTGGTTTTGTTGGGGTATAATCCCTATAAACAAGTGGTCTACAACTGGCAAAAACAATTTGAGGGCGACGAAGAGATCATCAAATTACTGACGGATCCAATTTCGTTTGACTAAACAAAAAAAGGGTGACATTTCTGCCACCCAAAGGTTTTAAAGCGATATGTATTTTCCCCGAGGATATTTTACTTGAAAGGAAAAATGTTCGGTTTTACTTTCCAAGGGCTTTAGGTTCATGGTCCAGGTCAGCAGGCCCTTTTTTGTTTCGTAGGTCGCGTTGTTGGTGACCACATCATCCACCTTTATTTCCTTGTCCTGGGATTTGGGAATCCTGTCCACCAACTTCAAGTCAATGGCGACACCCTTGTTGTTCTTAACTTCCAGGTTATAGGTCCTGTTCAGAATACGGTTGTTCCCGGTAAACGATTTGCTTTTAAAATTGCGTTCCTGTTTTCGGGTAATGGTAATATTGGTGTCAATTCCCAGGGAAAGTACCATTTCCTTTTTGGTGGTATAGGGATCCAATACGGTCTTTCCCGCATAGGTTCCCTCAAAATATATATTGGCTTCACCGGGCAAGAGCTGGTGCTTTTCCCAATCGGTAAAACTGGCAGTTAGGAATACATTTTCATTGATGATCGGAGCCGCAAAATACTCATAGGTCGCTGGAAGCCTAAAGGTATTGATCTCAATGGCCGTAATGTCATTATTGGAGGGGATGGAATAGGACTTTTTGATGACAAATTCCGTTTTGGTGGCACCCTCCTTGGTATTACTTTTTTTAGTGGTGATCAGGATTACGCCAGTTGCGGCACGGCTACCGTATAAGGCGGTGGCATCACTTCCCTTTAAGATGTCCACGTTTTGAATTTCGCTGGCATCCAAATCGCCTTCTACAAAACCATCCACGGGAACACCATCAATGATATAAAGGGGTTCAGCATAATTTTTAATGGAAGCAGCTCCCCGTATCCGTATTCCTAAAGCCGCCCCGGTCAAATTACGGCTTTGGCCGCTATAACCAGTGACCACCACTTCCTCCAGTCTTTGAGCATCTTCTTCCATGCTTACATTAATGATTGAGGAATACAGTGGAATGTCCTGATCAATCATACCGATATAACTGAAGTTGAGTTCCTGGCCATAGGGCACTTCAAGGCTATAATTGCCATCAAAATCGGTTTGGGTGCCTTTATTGGTTCCCTTGATTACGATATTGACTCCAGGCAGGGGCAGCCCAGAAGCATCGGTTACTGTACCCGCTACTTTTTTGACACTTGGATTAAAGGCATAACCTTTTTTCTTTTGGGAAGGGGAATACCTTTTGGAATAAGCCGTGGTAAAATTAAGGTAGTGGGCGTCCAATTTGGGTTTGCTAATGTTGTAGTCCGGATTTCCTGTGGAAAGCACTACATTGACCTTGCTCCAGTCCTGTCCTGTATTTTGATAAACGTTGGCCTTATAGGCAAGGCTAAGGGGAGCATTCAATGCTGTGGACTTAATATCATAATTGGGCACCCAGCCAGCGTCATTGACCATATATTTTAGGGTCATCATTAGATTGGTGGCCTTTGGGACATCAAATTTAATGGTGATTTCCCCTTGTTCTTCTTCAGGGGCGCCATTGGCTTCGGCCAATTGTTTTTGTAGCATCGTGACCTCCATTTTCAATGCATCGATTTCCAGGTTGGTTTCGAATACTTCATTCTTAATGGCCGTAATGCGCTCACGATAGTATTGACTGATTTCCTTTACCTTTTCCAGGTTTAAGGCCTGAGTTGCCGTACTCACCATCCGATTGGTGGTAATTACCTTTTCCTCTTCCTCCAACCCATGGATTCGATTTTTTAACAAGGTGATTTGATGTTCCAACGCTTTGATTCGATCTTCCCACTCCTTTACCTGCGGATTACTTTCCGATTTCTCCAGATAATTGATGCTATAGGCTATGGAAAGGATGGAAACGGCATCAAGTCCGGAAACCTGTATGCTACTTTCATCGATCTTGTGGGAAAGTCCTGTGAAAACTACTTCGTTGGAGCCTTCCTTTAAGGTACATGTTGCGGTTCGGGTGATTTGGGCTCCGCTTAAATAAACGGTAACGGCCTTGATTTTGGAAGGAACCTTTTGGTCATTGGGGAAAAGGATACTGGGGATCCATAACAGGAATACGATGAGATTTTTCATGACGGTCAGTTTAAAATTGAAATCAAACTTCCATCAAAAAAAACAGTTTAAAAACACCAAGTGATCCAATGCCGAAAATGGATTAGGGAAGGGGAGGTTTGAATGAGTCAACCCAAAAATTTAGCCTGCAGTTCCGGGGTCGGAATCATGCATTGATCCTTGCGACCGAACCATTTGTATCGGTTTCGCGCCACCACATCATATAGACTGTCCCTTAAGGAGGAAGGTACCCACTTAAACACCAACAATACCTTCCATAGACCGCCAAACTCCCTGGCAATCTCCAGTGCAGCCTCTGATTTGGTATAATAGGCAAGCCCTGGCGCAACCAATATGATGGAATCCGTTTTAGCGGTATCAATACCCCGCTCGGCAATCATTTCCTGGCCAATTTCACTTTGTAGCGCCGCATAGCGGAAGACATCATTTTTGTCCCGCTTGATAACAAATTGAATGGCTCCGTTGCAAAGGTTGCATACGCCGTCAAAGAGGATTATTTTTTTGCCTTGTTCCACGTTCATGGTTTCGATTTGTCATTTCGAGTGAGTGAAGCGACGAGAAATCCAGATTTCTCAATCGATGCTTCGCATCTCATTTCGAAATGACAATTACTATTGCAAAGATACCGCAGGTGGGATTGAATGCCTAGATTTTATAATGTATTTAAGAAAGTGGTCAAATCCGTTTCTTTATCCAGTCCCAACTTCTTTTTTAAACGATATTTGGATTTCAAAATACTGTCGGGTAACACATTTAAGGTAGCGGCAATCTCTTTGGTGGTCAGTTTCATTCGTAGAAAAGCGCAAAAAATGAAGTCATTTCGAACCCTGAGCGTTGTAGAGAGGTAAGAAATCTTAATTCTTGGGTTAGTTTATCTAAATGCGCTGAAAGTATCTACCCAAAATCCTTTTTCAAGATGTCTTAGTTAGCCTATGAATCTAATGCCCGTTATGATTATTGATTCCTGAACTTCTTCAAAAGCTCAGAATTAAGCTTTTCAAGCTTTTCAATTCTCTCTTGTTGTTCTTTATTTCGCTTATTCTGTTCGATGAGATAAAGCGTGAGTTCTTCAATCTTTTGAAGCAACTTTGAATTCATTTCCCCTAATAAAACTCCATTTTTTGCTACTTCTTTTGCGCTTGGGATATCTTTTAAATGGCCTTTTTCTTTAATGTGGTTTTCAACTTCTTCAAGTGTTGGCAAATAATAATCTTTTCCAAATACAAAGTCAGACCAACCGTTATATAGGCTAACTTTTACTTCTTCAGCCGCTATTTTTCCCTTGACCCCCAATTTATAACCTTTAGTGTTTGTTGTGCCTATTCCAAAACTACTGGATACATACCAAGAGTTATGCGTATGGTCGTAACCAAATTCTCTTTCCCATTGCCAAGCACCGTCATCATAAGGTGTAAAGAAAGTTTTCCCTTGAGTGGCATGTCTGTCAATCCAAAGCTTTCCATTTAAGTTTTGTTTTGGGCCAATAATTGTCCCTGAAAACAAATCTGCTCTACCAGAAAAAAATGCATTCCCATTGACATCTAAACTTGCACTCGGATTATTCGTCCCTATTCCAATTCTGCCCGATGAATTAATACTTAAATGATTGTTAAAGCCGTATCCCATTCTAAGATAATTATCTGTTGGGTCATCTTGAATTGTGAAATAATTGCCACCAGTAAAATCTCCATCCGCATCAAATAGAAGATAGGTTCTTAGGTTTACAGCTCCTTGAGTTACATTATCTGAAGTATTACTCCATTGCCCAAAAGAATTATAAGTTATTAACCCTAGTATTAATGTTATCAATATGTTCTTCATTCCATTATGGTTTTCGGTTTATTAATTTTTTAGCCTATGGCTAACGCTGAGAGGAATATAAGATATGTATAGGTCAATAACAAAATTAGTCTTTTTCGCTCAAAAAAAGATATAAAAACTTGTTTATAAGAGATTGCCCATGTAGCGTAAAACTTATAAGGTGTTCAAGAAACTTCCCAAATCGGTCTCCTTATCTAATCCCAACTTCTTCTTTAGACGATATTTGGATTTCAAAATACTGTCAGGTAACACATTTAAGGTAGCCGCGATCTCTTTGTTGGTCAGTTTCATTCGTAAAAAGGCGACCAGGCGGATTTCCTTTTCGGTAATGTCGGCATAGAGCGTTTTTAGTTTTTGGTCAAAGTCGTTATGGACCTCCGAAAAATGGGTTTTGAAGATCTCCCAGTCCTTGTCGGAGGCATTTTCCCTTTTGAGCAGCATCACCATGCGACGGAATTTCGTTTTGAACTTTTCGGGAGAGCTTTTCAGGCTTTCCAGATTTTCCATCAACTCCTGGATAAAGGTGTTCTTTTGCACCAGATGAAGGGTTTGGCTGGTGAGTTCCTTCTTTTTATGTTCTATCTCCCGTCTATAGATTTCCTCCTGTTTTTCACGTGCTATACGGTTTCTTTTCATCCGTTGACGAAACCCAAACACCAAAAGTCCGGATAAGGCTAGGGCAGAGGTCATACCTCAGGCATAGAGGCCTTTGGTCAATTTATCTACTATGGAATGGACAAACACGAAGCAGTTTATGGATTTTGATGTGTTGGGCCGTTAGTGTATTCCCATGAAAAATGAAATTTCCAATGATGCTGTCGTTTCGAACGTATGCGGGAAATACGGATTTCCCTTCGTCGCGCTCACCTCTAATTAATGAAAATAGGGACATCGAATTGTTCAAACCTGAGCATGATATGGATGATGTGTAACTATCGGGAGAAGCAAAGAATTATCGACTGATTTTTGATGAAGTGGGCCCTACAAGTTCTGGACAAACTTTACCGTAGAACGTATTATATAAGAATTCAAACCCAAAAAAATGAGTAGCAGCCGGCCACTCAGGTTGTGCATTCAACAATCTGATGCCGGCTGTTATGAATTTAGTGGTAATGAAGTGGATTCAAAAGTCCACTTTCCCTCGGATTTTATTCCGGATTTCTTACTGTATGCTATCAATCGCCTTATTTAAAAGGGCCAGTGTTGCGGCAATTCCCTCTTCTTCGGAAAGCGTACTGCCTTCATATTCTATACCGATAAACCCTTTGAAACCGGAATCCTTTACAATTTTCAACATTTTATAGAAATCGGTTTGGGTTTCATTGCCGCTCTCGTCAAAATCGTGTGATTTTGCACTCACCCCTTTTGCATATGGCATTAATTCGGACATTCCTTTATAACGATCGTATTCATTGACGCAACCATCAGGGCCACGCTCAATACAGAAGTTGCCGTAATCCGGAAGTGTGCCCACATTGTCCATATTCACTTGGGCCATAACTCCCGCCAGCCAAGTCCCATTTGAGGAATAACCGCCGTGATTTTCCACAAGAATGTCGATGCCCTGGGTAGCCCCATATTCGCCCAATTGCGTAAGACCGTCAACAGCATTGGACGCCACCTCTTTAGCACTTCCTTCTCCGGCGGCATTGACCCGAATGGAGTGTGCTCCCAAAAACTTTGCAATATCCACCCATTTGTAATGATTTTCCACGGCTTTTTTTCTGGCTTCCGCATCGGCATCCCCAAGATTCCCCAATGCATCACACATAATCAATCCAACAGAAACTCCCGCTTCTTCACACCGCCGTTTAAAATCGTCCCAAAAGGCTTGATCATCAACTTTTCCATAGTAGAAGGTGTTCACCAGTTCAATGGACTTGACTCCAAATTCGGCAGCCATTTTTGGAAAGTCTTTAGGATCTGCGTCACCCAATAAGATGTCATCAGGTGATTCTTGTAACGTTTTTACGAACCACTGCCAATAGCCTTCTTTCTTAGGCCCTAAAAATGCGTTGTGAAATGACCATTGGGCCAATGAGATTTGAAAGTCTGGTGTTGGCGCTTCAATTTCTTGCGCTGCTTCGGTGGTAGCACTGGATTCTGATTTTGTACGACAAGAGACGACAAAAAATAAACTGACTACGACAATGAGGATTCTTTGTTTCATTGGAAAATGATTTAATGAATAAAAAGTACTATGAAATTAGGTTTCTTACAATTTTACCCAAAAAACCTGTATTCTTTGCTGTGTTGGGTTATAATTTAAGATGGGAATTTCTTTAAAAAAGTACATCGTCATTTCTTGGCCTCCACCAACTCCAACAAATCCACACTTACGTTGGTGGTAAAAAGACCATAGTTCACTATGGCTTTTCCTTTTTCCAAGGTATCGATACTGCCGATTGCTTTGCCATCATGCATGCGAACCCGGTCCCCAATCTTGAAGACAGGTCTGGGTTTGGCTTTTTCGGCTTGGAGGGCTTTTTTCTTTTTTACCACTTTTTCCTTCCGCACTTTTACCAACTTCTGCTCCAATTCATTGGCGGTTTGCTTTTTAAGGGCCTTTTTGGCCTTAGCTTCTTTGACAGAGGATTTTTTGCGTTTGCTGTTTTCGGTTTCCACAATGCGTAACAGCTCAGAAATCAATGGTCGTTTTTTCTGATCATGAAAATAGCGTTCGGCAATATCATTCACCTTATTGCCCAAATGGATCATACGTTGGTTGTGATCATAGAGTTCCTGGTAATTCTCGAGTTTCGACTTTATCTTGGCGTTTAACTTCTCCAAACGTGCGGCTTCCTCTTTGGCTTTGGTCTCTTCGTCCTGTAAACGCGATTCCGTTTTGGACATTTTGGAGCGTTCTTTTTGCAATTTGGAAATGGTGGCGTCAAAACGCACCTTGCCACGGTCTATCTTCTTTTTCGCTTTGTTGATCAAGGAGTAGGGGATACCATTCTTTTGGGCCACCTCAAACGTAAAGGAACTCCCTGCCTCCCCTAAAACCAGTTGAAAAGTTGGTTCCAGGGTTCTGTTGTCAAATTGCATATTGGCATTGGTCATATGGGGCATTTCATTGGCCAACAATTTTAAATTGGCATAATGGGTAGTAATCACACCAAATGCTTCGTGCTCATAAAACACTTCCAAAAAGGCTTCCGCCAGGGCACCTCCAAGTTCCGGATCTGAGCCCGTTCCGAATTCATCGATCAAGAATAGCGTACGGTTATTGCATCGCTTTAAAAACTGGTTCATGTTCTTTAAGCGATAACTATAAGTGCTCAAATGGTTTTCTATGGATTGGTTATCACCAATATCCGTCAAGACCTTATCAAAAAAACATACTGTGCTCCTTTCATGAACAGGGATTAACAGTCCGGATTGGAGCATTACCTGAAGTAACCCAATGGTCTTCAACGTAATACTTTTTCCTCCTGCATTGGGACCGGAAATCACGATAATCCGATTGTTTTGTTGTAGTTCTATGGTCTGTGGCCAGGTTCTTTCCTTTTTTTGTTTGTTGGTCAAATACAGCAGTGGGTGGTAGGCGTCTCGCAGGATCAGTTTTCGTTCCGCACTGATTTCAGGCAACAGCGCGTTCATTTCCGATGCGTATTTGGCCTTGGCCGCGGTCATATCCATATGGGTCAAAAAGTACTGGAAGGTTTCCAATGCCGAAGCCTCTGGGCGAATGGCATTGGTGAGTTCCAACAGGATGCGTCGAATTTCCTCTTTTTCCTCAAACTCCAGATTGCTAAGTTCCGTGCTATACTGTAAAGTGGTTTCGGGAACAATATATACGATACTTCCCGTTTTTGAATTTCCCATGACCGTACCCTTCACTTTACGGCGGTGCATGGCCTTAACGGCCAAAACCCTCCTGTTTTCCACAATGGATTCCTTAATGTCGTCCAAAAAATCGGCCGACAGATAACGGGAAAGGGCAGCGCCAAAACTTTGATTGATCTTACCGCGCACCGTATTGATATCCAAACGAATCCGTTTTAACTCGACCGAGGCGTTATCGCGAATCTCTCCGAATTTGTCAATGACCGCTCCAATCTCGTTGGGGATAAAGGTGTTTTCCTGGATTCCCTCCGTGAATGCAAACAATAGCGGATAGTATTCCTTGAACTCTTTAAAAAACTTCTTGTGCAGGGATATGGTAGTACATAAATGGGCAATCCGCCGAAATCCGGAAACCTCCAAAACAGTATTTTCTATTTGAAGTAATTTCAATTCCTTGGTGATTGCATCAAAACCATGGTTGGGAATACGGTTTTCATTGGAAAAGGAAGCCAAATATTCCGAGGTTTGCCCCAATTGTTGCATCAGGGTTTCCTGGTGGGTCAGCGGTTCAAGTTCCATTGCAGATTCCTTGCCCAATTCCGTGGTACAACGGGCAGCAAGTTGTTCCAAAACGGCGGGAAATTCTAAGTCCTGTAGGGTTTTTGAATGAATGGGTTCCATGTTCCTCTTCTAGCGGGGCAAAGATAATGATTCAACAAGGGAAGACATTTTAAATTTTCCGTAACAGGATACAAAAAATGGTTTCCGTTGACAAGCCCACTGGACGGCAAAGGAAACCCCTGGTCATCCCCTTGCTTTTTCCAATCTGTCCTGGATCAATTCCTTTTCATTTTTCTTGTTGGCGAATGCCATGGCTTTGTGTAAACAGTCCATTTCCATATCCGTATTGTTCTTCATACGATAAAGTTCGGCCAACAAACAGAAATAGTGGTGGTTCTCCTTTAGCTCCAATTTATGGGCTTCTTGAATGGCCTCATCCACGGAATTTGCTTTGGCCATGGCATACGTCCGATTCATGGCTATGATAGGCGAATATGCTATAGCGAGCAATTGGTCGTACAACGCCAATATGCTATTCCATTTTTCCTTGGTTTCCTCGGTGTGCCAATAAGCGATCGCAGCCTCCAGATGGTACTTGGTTACCTCATTGCCGGCCGCAGAGCGCTTTAGGTATTTTCTGCCTTTTTGAATTAAATCCTTGTCCCATTTTCCTTTATCTTGTTCATGGTACAAAAGATCACCGTGTTCCCCGAATGTCCTGGCATCCAATCTGGAGGCATGGAAACACATTAGGGCGATAAGGGCGTATATTTTTGGTTTTGGAAAGATTTTTTGCCGAGACAGGAAAAGACTCAATCGTAGGGCTTCCCAGCATATTTCGTGACGGATACTTTCTTCATTGACACTGCTGTAATACCCTTCGTTAAACAGTAGATAAATGACCCGCAATACATTGTCAAGCCTTGAAACATATTGGTCTGCCGCAAGATTCGTTTCAATTCGATTACGTTCTTTAATGGCTTTTTTGGCCCGGTATATTCTTTTGGTAATGGTTTCTCTGTTTGATAAAAGCGCCTTGGCAATCTCATCAATACTGAAACCACATAAAATTCGCAGGGCAATACAAAGCTGGGATTCGTTATTGAGTTTGGGATCACAGAGCACAAACAGCATCTGAAGCTGACTGTCTTCAATTATTTTGTCCGTAATCTCGATAGGGTTGGTTTGTCCGTTTCCCGCATCCAGTTGAGGGATGATTTTTTCCGTGTAGATTTTTTTTCTTCTGTAGTGTTCGTACAGCAGATTCTGGGCAACTTTCCGAAGCCATGCTTTTGGAAAGTTGGGAATGCCCTTATGGGACCAGGCCTTTGTGGCCCTAAGAAAGGTTTCGGATACAATATCCTCCGCCAATTGCAGATCGGCCAGCCCATAATAATTGCAGAGTACAGCAATCAAGTTGCTGTACTCAGACTTAAATATCTCGGACAGTTGTTCGTTGTCCATAGGATTGCTTACCGTTACACGATGTATTACATACCGTCCAGGACCATAATATCCCTAATTTCCACTTTGCCGCCGCTACTCAGTACGGGACATCCCTTACTAAGTTGGATGGTTTCTTCAATGGAAACTGCCGATACGATCATAAAACCTCCCACAATCTCTTTTACTTCTGCATAGGGGCCATCGGTAATGGTTCCATCCGCATGCATGGTCTTTCCTTCAAATCCCAGGGCCTCACCCGGATTTTTGAGTTTGCCTTGTGCGCCAATTCCGTCCATCCAATCTTGCCAGGCTTTGACCTCTTCTTCTATTTGCGCTGGAGTTGGGTTAAAATCAGGATCGGGCTCGCTGTGGAACAGCATCATAAAATCTTTCATGTTTTTTGTTTTAAATGAGTTCAATGAATAACTACTAAAGGTTTATATCCATAATGATTGAAAACTTGGAAACTGGACAATAGTCCGGTTTTTTCTGCTTAGGATTTAGTGGCTACCATGCCTCGTTGCCTACATAAAGCTATATAAAGTTAGCCTTCCAATGGTAATGGTCAACAAATTTTAAGGGAAACAAAGGAAATGGGAATATGGTATTTGCACAGCTTTTAGTTTTGTATCCAACTGCCATATATGATATTGTTCCAACCCTGGATTAAAATGGTCACTCCGGAATTTTCTTCAATGTTTTCTGATGAAAAGTCAGTAAGGATATTGGCCAAATTGGCAAATTCCCCAACATCTGAATATAGGAAGAATCTAGAAGGATGGTTGACCCAATTTCCATCAGAACTTTCAGGATAGGGTATTCTTCCTTCCCCTTCAAACTCAAACTCCACAAAGTCCGGATTCTGTTCCAATAGTGCTAGAAAATCATTGTAAATATTGGTGTTATCCGTGTTTGTGCCACAAACGTAAGCAAATGAGTTTTTTGGAATTCTAAAAGTGGTGGGGTACAAAGAAGTTGTAAAGTTCTTTTCGATACGTGTGATTGAAACTTTTTCCTGATTGATTTCCACAGCGTATTGATCGACTACATTTCCATTGATAAAAGTAACTTTCTTGGTGTTTTCCGGTAAATCAAGATAGGAAACTGCAGGTCCAATGGCAGTAAAACACCATTCCGGTTTGATGATATCATCAAATCGTATGATAATTTCATTGCCACGAGTAAATTCCGTTGTGGATAAAATATACGTAATACAGGGGAAATCTTCGGCAGTAATTAATTTTAGTGTTAACGATGGTTCTTGTGTTTCGTTGGTGTTGTATATCTCTTCGGGCATAAAATTGATGTCCGTATCTATTGAGTTCCCTGTGATATATTCCGAGTATTCAGCGTTGATTTGATCATCAGTACTACAGCTAAATATTATGAACGATAGGACGAATACTATAAACCTTTTCATTGCCATTCCTTTTTAGATTGATGGCAATCTTCCAAGATGGTTGCTTTAAATGGCTGTCCGTCGTACTTCTTTTTGGTGAGAGGGGTAAACGGCCCCAAAGCCTGTTTCTATATTTCCATAAAGCGGAAATTTCTCTTATTGTTTCCATAAAAAGGAAATAAATTCATATATTTCCAAAAACAAGAAACAAGAATGGCAGCAAGTCATCATATCATAATGGCGGATATTATCTCAAGTCGTCACATCAATAAAAATGATGATTTCATGCACCAATTCAAAGCATTGGTAAAATTAGCAAATACCGAGTTTACCCATCACATCATTTCACCATTGACCATTACCCTGGGTGATGAATTTCAAGGTATTGTCAATAGCACCAAAACCCTTTTTGATCTGCTATTTTTTTTGGAGGAGCAGATCATAGAAGCGCACTATCCCTATGGGCTTAGATATTCCTTGGTCTTTGGGGAAATAGAAACTGAAATCAACAAAGAGATTGCTTATGAAATGTATGGTCCCGGACTGACCAGGGCCAGGGAGGCCCTCACAACGGCAAAAGAAGCCGGGGATAACTATTTCATTGCTATAAACGAACACCTGGATGATCAGCTACGATTGTGCATGAAACTCTATCAATCCATAAAGTCTGAATGGAAACTGTCGGAATTTGAGATCGTATCGGCCTTTCTAAAGCATAAGGATTACAAGGATCTTAAAAGAATAGGACTTTATAAAACGCGCTCAGGTGCATGGAAAAAAGGGAAATCATTGCGAATCGATGAATACAATATCGTAAAACAGCTTGTTTTTCAAATTATAGGTAATGAGTGATATAAAATATCAAATCCTTTATTGGATCATGGTCGAAGTATTTTTGATCATTATATTCTATGCCGTTTCAAAATGGTTGAATCCCAAAAACCCCATTACGAACAATACGGAAAAGTTCACTTCATGGCTCAAGGGGTTTTTGGAAAGGTTGTTTCTCGCATTTTTGTTGTTATCAAACCTGCAGGGAGGTGCTTTGGTATTATTTGGTGCCATAAAACTAGGGACACGATTGGATAGCGATAAAGAAAGAAAAGTGAGTAATGACTACTTTGTTGTTGGAAACTTTCTATCAATCGCAGGAGCGGTGGTCACCTATTTGTTGTTCAAGGAAGTATTAAAATTCAATTGAAATAAATGAAAGACGCACCTAACTGGCAAACCGCCATCGAATTTGAAGATATTACGTATAAAAAATGTGAGGGTGTCGCCCGTATCGCCTTTAATCGACCAGAGGTCCGCAATGCCTTTCGTCCCAAAACCACAAGCGAGTTGTACCGCGCATTTTATGATGCCCAGGAGGATACCTCAATAGGGGTTGTTCTCCTTTCTGGGGAGGGGCCCTCACCCAAGGACGGGGGTTGGGCGTTTTGCAGTGGTGGTGATCAAAAGGCCAGGGGACATCAAGGCTACGTAGGGGAAGATGGATACCATCGTCTGAACATTTTGGAAGTACAACGGTTAATTCGCTTTATGCCCAAGGTGGTCATTGCCGTAGTCCCGGGCTGGGCCGTAGGTGGAGGACATAGCCTACACGTGGTCTGTGATATGACCTTGGCCAGTAAGGAGCATGCCATATTTAAACAGACCGATGCCGATGTGACCAGTTTTGATGGGGGATATGGATCTGCCTATTTGGCTAAAATGGTGGGACAGAAAAAAGCAAGGGAAATCTTTTTTTTGGGGCGTAATTATTCGGCCCAGGAAGCCTATGAAATGGGGATGGTCAATGCCGTTGTCCCACATGGGGAGTTGGAAGCTACGGCCTACCAATGGGCACAGGAGGTTCTGGCGAAATCGCCAACTTCCATTAAAATGTTGAAGTTTGCCATGAACCTCACGGATGATGGTATGGTAGGACAACAGGTATTCGCGGGAGAGGCCACACGTTTGGCGTATATGACCGATGAGGCCATAGAAGGAAGAAATGCTTTTTTAGAAAAACGAAAACCAAATTTTGGCAAGGACAAATGGATTCCTTAGGTGGTTCTGCTAAAATGGGGAATCGGTACAACAGGTTTTTTTGCCTGAAATGTAAACTATAGTGCTACCAACTAAAAAGGACCCTAGCGTTTAAACTAAGGCCCTTTTAACGAGAACACTATATGAAAATGAAAAAATTTACTTGCTTTAATATTATGATGTAAATGTACCACTAGAGCCTTCCTTACGGAAATTATTGTTG
The DNA here is from genome assembly GCF_023016285.1 of Muricauda sp. SCSIO 64092. GTDB lineage: Bacteria > Bacteroidota > Bacteroidia > Flavobacteriales > Flavobacteriaceae > Croceivirga. The sequence continues at coordinate 5,364,656 of NZ_CP095413.1, read as the reverse complement.
TGAACGCCCCTTGTTTTGTGGTGTGGCAAGGCAAAAATGAAATCAGGGTTAAATTTCCCCCTTTATTCTATGGCACTGACCAGGGTGGAAAGAAAGCCATTGATATCGAATTCCGGAAATTCTGCCAGTCCTGTCCGTACTACCACCAAATGCTTTGAAGGAATCATAAAGACGTATTGACCTTGATACCCATTCATGGAATACAGGTCTTTGGGAACATCAGGGTAAATTCCACCGGAATTCAACCAAAAATGTGCTCCGTAGGTTCCATCGGAATGCGCCGTGGGCTCAGTGATATAATCGACCCATTCCGGAGCAAAGAGTTGTTCATCCTTCCATTGTCCCTTATTTAGGTAAAGTTGTCCCAAGCGGCCCCAGTCCCTTGTACTGGCCCATCCATATGAGGAGCCCACATAATTGCCTTCCAAATCGGCTTCAATGAGCATGGAATGGGCACCAATTTTATCAATTAAGGAAGCATACGGAAAATTGAGATACGCTTGATGGGTTGCGAACTGTTCTCTAAGGATTCCGGACAACAGATTGCTTGTCCCGGAAGAATAATTCCAGATTTCCGTGGGTGCCGCAATGGCCTCCTTCGCTTTTTGTGCCGCTGTCATATCACTTTCCAGGAACAACATTTTGGTAACATCGGAGATTTTGCCATAGTCTTCTTCCCACTTTAATCCGCTCTGCATCCGCAACAGATGGTTTAGCGTAATGTTTTTGCGTTCATCATTTTCCCACTCGGCAACGGGGGCGGGCAAATCCATTTGCAGTTTTCCCTGATGTTCCAAAACACCATATAAGGTTGCTAAAACACTTTTGGTCATGGACCAACCCAAAATTGGGGTAGTGGCGTCAAAACCTTCCACATAGCGTTCATGTAAAAGCTGTCCTTTGTACAGTACCAATAGGGTTCGTGTTTTTTGGACTTCCGGATTTCCAAAAGGTAATGCCACGGCCTGGTTCAGTTTATCATAGTCAATTTCGGGAAATATGGAATCTTTGGGGGCCAAGTGGCCAAGGGGGTAGGGTAGGGAATCAAATCTTTGTTGTCTGTTGGGTTGCAAATAAGGTTCACCGTCCTCATAGTCCTTATTGACCAGTACGGCCCCAAGACCCTTTCGGTCTATAGCTTTCCGTTCCTGTAGGCCGTACACATTCGACATGGCAAATCCACTATCGTCTACAAACTCCGTAGTGGCCAAATTCACCAAAGGAATGTCCAAATCCACGGTATTGATGGAAGCAGGCATTCTATCTCCAACCAAAACACTGGAGGCCATATACTTAGAAGCATAGCCAGAAATAATGGTGAGCTTGGGATAATTTTCGACAATTACCAGAACGATAATGATAGCGAGTAAAAACAGGATTCTTTTAAACCATTTCATGGACAAGGAGCGGTATTTGTTGTATTTTTCAGAACCTAAATATAACTATTAAAATCATGTCCAACTTAGGTTTGATCATTGAAGAACGAAGTCGTGATATTGGCGATTTTCTGGTAGGTCGATTGATTCCTTTTCGCAAAAAACGAATGATAGGCCCCTTTATTTTTATTGATCATATGGGACCTACAAAATTGGGCCCAACAACTTATATGGATGTGGACCAACATCCACATATTGGACTTTCTACTTTGACGTATATGCTGGAAGGAGCGCTAATGCACGAGGACAGTATGGGCTCCAAACAGTTGATTCAACCAGGGTCCGTGAACTGGATGACCGCCGGAAAGGGTGTCTCCCATACCGAACGTACTCCGGAACATCTTCGGAATGGTAGGAGCTTTACGGCCCATGGCTATCAGATTTGGGTAGCCTTACCCAAGCACTTGGAGGAGATGGAACCGGAGTTCCACCATATCCCAGGTCATGAGTTGCCCAGTTGGCATGATGGTTCCGCAAAATTTACGCTGGTAGCAGGGGAGGGCTATGGCAGAAAGTCCCCGGTACCCGTACATTCGGAACTATTTATGGTGGAAATAAAAAACATTGACTCCTATGATTTCCAAGTAAAGGATGAACTGAAGGGGGAAATCGGCATCTGTATTGTGGAAGGTGGAATACAAGCATGCGGGGAACAGATTGAAAAAGGGCATATTTTGGTTTCCAAAGTGGAAGATACCTGTTCCATTTCCTTATGGCCCAATTCCCATATCCTCCTTTTTGGTGGAATTCCCTTCCCCGAGGAACGGCACATATTCTGGAATTTTGTGGCTTCATCAAAAGAAAAAATAGCCAGTGCCAAAGAAGCTTGGAGGAGAAAGGAATTTCCCATGATGCCAAATGATGCGACCTATGTCCCATTACCTTAATACCCAAAAAATCAAAACATACCTTATGTGCAATAATACCTTGGCCCTAAGAATGGTCGTTTCCCTTTTGCTGGTTACAATATTGTTTTCCTGTGCCCCAGAACCTGAAAAACGGGAAGTTGTCCTGTACGAAAACTATTGTGCCAGTTGTCATCTGGCCCCTGAGATCGGAAACTTGCCCAAGGACATTTGGGAGAATTACGTTTTACCCGATATGGAGTCCCGAATGAAGATCAAAGAACTCTATGAAGCTCCCGATCAGGCAAAAACAGGTTTTCGACCTGAGATAAAACTTAATGACTGGATCGCGTTACAAAATTATGTGATTTCACTGGCACCGGAGCAACTTCCCGAAACACCATTGCCAAAACAGGAACTGCTCTCCGGTTTTAGGCCCAAAATATTGGAACTGGACGACCAAAATGGGGCATTCTTTACCTTTCTGGAATATGAGGAAGAGGATAATACCATGGTGCTGGGAGATATTAGTGGCAGTGTAAAACGGTATGATTTCCAGTCCGAAAGCGTTGCAAAGCTTTTTCAAGGGGAAACTCCCGTTACTTGGTATAACAAAAACAAGGACACAGAGTTTATTTCCGAGGTGGGCATCCTTGACCCTTCAGAACTGGAAAGGGGAAAGATTATCCTCAAGCAAGGAAAAGACACCCTTGCCTTGAACCATGCCTTCCATAGACCGGTCCATAATTTGGTCGAGGATTTAAATGGGGACGGAACTTTGGAAATGGTTGTCTCCGAATTTGGAAATGAAACAGGTCGATTGTCCCTGTTGGTTCAAAAAGATACGGGTGTGTATGACAAGAAAGTACTGTTAAATCTGCCCGGATGCATCAGGACCATTGCGAAGGACATGGATCGGGACGGGAAGTTGGATTTGGTCACCATTACGTCCCAGGCTTGGGAAAGCATTACCATTTTATACCAAAAAGAAGATCTGGTATTTGAGGCGGAAAAGGTTCTTGAATTTAGCTCGGTGTATGGAAGCAGTTGGTTTGAGTTGGTGGATTACAATAACGATGGTTTTGATGATATCGTTACCGTAAATGGGGACAATGCCGATAAGTCCTATGTACATAAACCGTACCATGGAATGCGCATCCACCTCAATGATGGCCAAAACAATTTTTCCGAAGTGTTCTTTTATCCTTTAAATGGCGCTACACGTTTGATTGCCGATGATTTTGATGCCGATGGTGATATTGACTTCGGACTGATCAGTACGTTTCCAAATTATGATAGGGCTCCTCAGCTCACATTTGTCTATTTGGAAAATGAGGAAGCGGATGCCTATCGGTTTCGCACAAAAATTTTGGAGCATCCCAACCAGGGAAGGTGGTTTTTGATGGATAAAGGAGATGTGGACGCTGATGGGGACATGGATATTCTATTGAGTTCCTTTACTTATGTTTTTACTCCCGTACCGGACAATCTTTCAAAACAATGGGCTGAAACCAATGTGGATGTCCTGGTGTTGGAAAATCTCTTAAATTAGGGCCATGCATCGCTTGGGCTTCATTTTGGTATTTCTGTTGATCTCCTGTTCAACGGAAATGACATTTGTGGAGAGACCCATCATTTTTGATGCGCAACGGGTGAAATTGACAAAGGAATACCTTAAAGACCGTTATCAGTTGGAAAGGGACTCCATTACCATTGTTCCTAGGATGATTGTATTGCACCACACCGTTATTCCCACATTGGACAAAACCTTTGAAGCATTTAATGCCCCTACCTTACCGAATTGGCGCCCGGACATTGAAAATGTCAGTGGCCTAAATGTTTCTTCACAATTTGTTGTAGACCGCGACGGTACCATATATCGCTTAATGCCGGAAACCTATATGGCCAGGCATGTCATCGGTTTAAACCATTGTGCCATTGGTGTGGAAAACGTTGGGGGAACCCCGGAATTCCCCCTAACAAAAGCGCAGGTAAAAGCCAACATAAAACTGGTGCATTATCTGGCGAAGAAATATGATATTGACTATTTGATCGGTCACCACGAGTACACGGCATTTGAGGGGCATGAATTATGGCTGGAAGTGGACGAAGGGTATCGGACAAAAAAAAACGATCCAGGGGATAATTTCATGCAAAAGGTACGAAAAGCCACCAAAAGACTTAATTTTAAACCGGTACCAGAAATAAAACCCCATTGAAAAAGATAGTTTTTGTCCTTATTTTGTCCCTTGTCCATTCCCTATCATTGAGCGCACAGGATTTTACCGAAAGTCTCTACAGCACCTATGGGAACTATAAAGAACCCTCTTTGGACAAGCGGAGAATAAAGTACGCACAGCTTACTCCCCTCATTGATCGGTTGAGGACCAATTCCAAGTTTACGGTCAAAAAAGTTGGGGAATCCATTGAAGGTAGGGATTTAAATTTGATCAGTTTGGGAAAGGGAGGTACCCCCATTTTTCTATGGTCCCAGATGCATGGGGATGAACCCACGGCCACACAGGCTATTTTTGATATCCTAAACTTCTTTGATTCGAATGATTTCAAAAAAGAACGTAAGATCATCCTTGCAAATACCCAATTGCACTTTTTGCCCATGGTAAATCCGGACGGTGCGGAAGTGTTTCAACGTAGAAACGCTTTGGGGATAGATATCAATAGGGATGCGCTTCGACTACAATCACCAGAGGGTAGGGTATTGAAAAGGATTCGGGATAGCTTGGACGCTACCTTTGGTTTCAACCTACATGATCAGAGTCGATATTACAATGCCGAACGGACCCCAAAACCCGCCACCATATCCTACCTGGCCACGGCGTACAATTATGAAAAGGACATCAATGAGGTAAGGGAACGCGCCATGAAAGCCATTGTATATATGAACGATGTTATCCAAAAATATGCTCCGGGACAGGTAGGTCGCTACAGTGATGACTTTGAACCCAGGGCTTTTGGTGACAATATTGCAAAATGGGGAACAAGCCTTATCCTTATTGAATCTGGCGGATATGTGAATGATCGGGAAAAACAGGAAATCCGGAAGTTGAACTATGTTTCCATACTTTCCGCACTGTACGGCATTGCCACCGGAGCATACAAGGACATTCCCATAGAACGGTATGAGGAGATTCCGAGAAACGATAGAAAGCTGTTCGACTTAAAGATTGAAAACCTGACATATGTCCTCAATGGTGAAGAGTACATTTTGGATTTGGGGATACAGAGACAGGAAATTGACGATGCGCATCATGATGGTTTTCACTATAAAAGTGTTATTGTGGACCAAGGGGATCTTTCCACTTATTACGGTTACAAAACTTTTGATGCAACCGGTTATACGGTAGTCCCTCCCAGGATTACGGACCAAGCTGTTCCCAGTTTGTCCAACTTTGATCGTTTAATGGATTACGAAAAATGGGTGCGTGCCGGTTTTGGCTATTTACGCATGCTGAATATCCCTGGGGATAAAGTACAATTGCCCTCTAAAATAAACTTGGCATCGGAAGGCTTTCAACTACCTGATTTCAAGCTTGTGGTAGGAAAAAACCCAACCTTTTTCCTCGAGAAAGGAGGGAAGCTTACCCATGCCATTATCAATGGATTTCCCTTGGATCTCTCCCAGCCGTTGGACAATCAGGATTTTGGGAATGCACTCATTTATCGATAGCATCAATATCCAAACTGAATGGATACTTGGGAACCGTAAACCAACAATATAATAAGCATGGTGAATAGAGTGGAGACTATTGCCGAAAACAATAGCAATACCATACTTTTACTCCAAAAGGGCAATAGCCCCAAAGGTCCGTTGTTCATTATTTCCTTAAATACATCCATAACCGTATCGTTTTAACAAAGGATGTAGCCAGTTGTTGTTGAAATAATAACAAGTACAATGCCAAAAACCCTACTGCTTGCCACCAGAAGTACCCTTAAAACGTTCAAATGACCGTATTCATCGTTAAAGTGGATTTCCCTAAAAAGCGTAATTTGCCACAACAAACCCTAAACTAAATCGTATCATGAAAAAATTACTGTATATCGTCATTGTTGTTGGTTCGGTGTATACCGTTCCCGCACAGGAGATCAACCTTTTTAATGGTAAAAATTTAGACGGGTGGACCAATCATGGCAGTGAGCAATGGTATGTGGAAAATGGGGAATTGATTTGTGAAAGTGGCCCCAAAGGGGAATACGGCTATTTGTCGACCAATACCCATTATGACGATTTTGAACTTACCCTAAGCTTTAAACAAGAGGCCGATGGAAACAGTGGTGTCTTTTTCCGTTCCACTTTTGAGGGTACCAAGGTCACGGGCTGGCAGGTTGAAGTTGCCCCACCCAAAAAACATACGGGAGGCATCTATGAGTCCTACGGTAGGGGCTGGCTCATAAAACCGGAAGATGAAAAGGATTCCGCCCTAAAAATGGGGCAATGGAATACCATGAGAATTAAGGCCACTGGCAATACGGTAACAACTTGGTTAAACGGTGTGGAAATGGTACGCTTGGAAGACAAAAAAATAGGCCAGGGAAAAGGGGCCATAGCCTTACAGATTCATGATGGTGGAGGCATCAAAGTCCGTTGGAAGGACATTAAATTGCTCCCTATTACAAACGATTAAAAAACAAACTTGAGGTTGTTGGTATCATTTTACCGCGGTCACCTCAAACTTTCTGAACTCAACCGGACCATGATCCCCTTGAATCATGATCGGTCCCGGTTCCCCTTCCTTACTGTCCAATGCACCCCCCGTAATCCCAGGAATGGTTTGATTGTGAATAATGACCTTACCATTGGCTTTGATCGTTACACGGCTACCAATAAACTCAATTTCATAGCGTTGCCATTCACCGGCCGGTTTAGCAACGTTCTCATTGGGTTCCAGAAAGCCGTAGATGCCACCAAAATAAATGTCGGAAGCTTCCAGCCCATGGTTGTCCGCTATTTGGACCTCATAGCGCCCCCTTAGGTAAATACCACTATTACTACCTTCCGGATACCTAAATTCCGTTACCAATTTAAAATCGGTAAACTTTTGGTTACTAATAAGGTTGGCCCCACTTTTGGAATTCGTAAGGATACCGTTGACTACGGACCATTCATTTTGGTCGGAATCCAGATACCAGCCGTCCAAATCCTTACCATTGAAGAGGGCAATGGGTTTTCCCCAATCCGGATTTTCCACATAGGCCAGTTTTGGAACGGGTTTCCCCGTCCAGGGAATAATACTGCCGTCGGTATAGATAAGGGTTCCCTCGATGATGCCATCCTTTAACTCACCATGAAGGATCATATCACTTCCTTCCGGTTCCCATTGTCTGGGGATCGTGAAGGTGAACTTGTCCCCAAAGGTCTCTATTTCGGCTATCGGTCTGGCACTGCCAAACGCAAAAACAAATCGACCTACCAAAGTTTCATGACCGGAATGCCTAACCTCCAACCAGGAGGGAGCGGTTTTTTCCATGAACTGTATCTCCAGGTCCCATCGCCCTTCCAAGGGATGCTGTTTTTGCGCACAAAGGGGGAGTGTAAACAACAACAGGAACAATGCAAGTGTGAATGGGGAGAAGGCTATTTTCATCGTATTGGATTTAAGTGCATGAAGATACTCAAATCCCACGAAAACACTAATACATCCTATTCACAACCTCCGGTAAAGCCATCAGCATCAAATTGGGTTTGTACCGCGCCTTGCCGTGCACCATTGGTCAATTGGATCACAAGGTTATTTTCCCCACTGCCGTCACGTTTTGGCGTGCAGTACTCAAATAGGTAAAAACTGTTGGCCTGTTCGGAAACCCGGGCAGAGATTTGATTGAAGGTCGTTTCCAGTTCCGCTGCATTGCTGGCCACCACACTGGACGTTTTCCCAATTTCCTGCAGGATTTCCTGATCAATTTCAGCTCCCAGACCTATGGTAAAAAAGGAAATATTGGGATTGGCGTTATTCACGGTATTTAGGGCACTTTCCTCGGTGAAGCGTGAGGCCTGATCGGTACCGTCCGTAAATAGGACCACCGAAGCCGCCACAATGGGCGCGCCTTGAATACTGTTTGCTTCATCTATCAATTCTTCAGCCCTGTTTGTTGATTTTATTACCGCACCGTATAAATCGGTGGAAGGATCGTTACTGATATCATCGGTAATCCCATCAATGGCAGCGGTCAATTCGGTCACCGAAGAAGTCAAAGGATTGAGTAAATGAAGTTCGTCCTCACCATCAAACCAATAAATGGCCATTTTGAAGGACTCGGTTTCAATATCGGGCATCACATTGTTCACGAAACTTGTAGAGGCTGTTTTCAATTCTTCCAAGCTTCCCTGAAGTACCGAATTACTTAAGTCCAGTACCAGTAACGTATTATTGGTGAACACCTGTGAGTTTGGGGATATACGTGCCAAGGATTCTGAAACGGAAATGGTCCTGAAACAGTCATCATTCCTACCTTGTTCGTAAATGGTAAATTGATTTGCCGTTAGGTCCGAAATAGGATTTCCTTCTTTATCGGATACCTTGAACAGGATGGACACCTTGCCCGGAAGGGTTGTAAATTGATCCTGAATGGACAACAGCAGTTCGTTTTCCTCAAAGTTTAGACAGTCATCAGGTTCCTCACCTTGTCCAAGTTCACCTTGATTTATATTGAAATTAACGTCATCATCGGCATTACCACATGATTGTAACAAAACAACTGCAAATAGAAAAAGGGATAGAAATTTGATTGATGATTTCATATTCATAATGTTCTGGTTCTTCCCATCAAACGCAAAAACCGGACCAATAGTGTGTATTTCGGGAATTTTGTGCGCACCCAATTCGATTTAACACTTTATGAAACCATTATCCCGTCATTTTTGAAGGTTGGTCCCTATGTTACCGATATCACGTAGAACCAAAAAATATCAGCATAAAATCAACCATAGTGGTCTTCCCCACCAGGTCTTACTAAGACTTTAGCAGGACGATAGCCCATAAAACCAAAGTGCTACGGGCTTGGTGATCAAAAAAGTAGGGTAGGGAGGGTAGGTTTAATCCATCCCTTCTAAAACTTTAGTTTTTCATGTTTGTCCCAAAGTCCCCAATAGGCACCAACATCCCCCTCATCCCCGGTTTTCCAAGATTCGTCAAATGATGAGAAATAGAACACCTCAATGTTGGCCTTGGCCGACCATACCTGGGTATTGGTGAAGTATTTCATTGCATTTTCTGCTGAGGAAACAGCTCCCCTTAGGCTGCTCCCTTCACTTGGCCATCCGGTTTCCGTGATGATTACTTTTTTCCCATTTGCGGCATCAACGGCCTGCCCATACATTTGTTGCATATGGTTCAGGGAATACTCTATGGGGCAACCTTCCCAATACGGATAGCAATTGGAGAGGATAACATCACAGGTTTCCGTAATCTTTGGATGGTTCGTAAACTCGTAGTAGGCATCAACATAGCCTACGGGAATACCCGGTATGGCTTCTTTTACCCTGTTGAGATAGCCCAGTAGTTGTTCTTCATTAAGTTCATTCCTGTAGAGCACCTCATTGCCCACTGCCGCTATGGTAACACAACCTTCGCTGGCCAATTGGATCAATGCATTTATTTCCTTTTCATTGGCTTCCAAATCGTCACTTAACCAGGCACCTACCAAAGTTTGGAGTCCATTTTTATGGGCAATGCGAGGTACATGCTCGTTTCCCTCAATGCAGGAAAACGAACGTACCCATTTGGTAAAGGGTTTAAGGATTTGGATTCGTCGTTCCACTTGTTCTTCGGTAATGATATCGCCCGGTTTTTGCCCATCTTCATACATGCTAAAGCAAATACCATGCATTCCGTTTTGAAGTGTTTCCAACCACAATGCCCGTAATTCCTCGTCGGAAATTTTGCTGAAATCAACCCCAGCGTATTCGGTGAAATTATGCTTTGCCCGTGAAAACTGATGGCCTTCCCTGTATGACATTTCTATTGATATTTTAGTTGTTCATTTTTATTCCAAATTCCCCAACGTTCCCCAACATCCCCCTCATGGTGCACTTTCCAGGACTCATCAAAGGATGAGAAATAAAACATGGGGATTCCCTCTTGAGTGGCCCAATTACCACTGTTAATGAAGTATTTCATCGCATTTGTGGAGGAAGGTTCCGCTGCCCCGGTATTTGTACCCTGATCGGGCCAGCCCGTTTCCGTAATGATCACAGGTTTTTCTGCTGCGGCATTTTTGGTTACCGTGTACATTTGTTTTAAATAAGTCGCCGCATACTGAATATCGCATCCTTCCCAGAATGGATAACAATTGACCAAAACCACATCGCAGGCATCTATCAATTCCGGGTTTTCAAGAAATTGATAATAAGCGTCCACATAACCGACCGGAACGTTCGGCAGTGCTTTTTTGACATGGCGGATATAATCCAGAATCTCCTGCTTTGTGACCTCATTCCGCATTAAGGCTTCATTGCCTACTACGGCGATATCAACCTGTCCCTTTGTGGCCAGGTCAATAAGGGCCTTGATTTCCTTTTCATTTTCTTTTTTATCACTTCCGATCCAAGCCCCAACCATTGTTTTTAAGCCTTTTTCATGGGCGATGTGGGGAATAAACTCATTTCCTTCCGTACAGGAAAAAGAGCGGACCCATTTGGTGTAGGGGAAAATGACCTCCATCCGTTGCCGTATCTGTGCTTCCGACAGGGAATCACCAATATCCTGACCTTCCAAATACGGACTGAAGCAAAGTCCATGAAGTCCGGTGGTCAGCGATTTTGAAAATATCTTTCTGATTTCGGCATCCGTTTTTCCCAGGAAGTCGATATCCGTCTTTGACTGGACATTTAGGTCCATGGTAGCTAGCGAATGTAGCTTGTCCGTTTGGTAGTACGAAGTCAGTTTTTCGGCTGGCTTGTTCTTACGCTTTTCCAATTTCGCACGTATTTCATTTGCGCGCTCCTCGGAAACATCGTAATTCTTCATAATCAACATGGCAAATAGGGTACCTACCATAGGAAAGAAGCAGAAAAATGCATGAAGCCCATCAACTGCCCCCTGTTGTTCGGTGGTGACCAAATCCGGGTTAAAGCCAACAATACCAATAATTACCCCACTAAGCGCACCGGCTATGGCAAAGCCCACTTTGACCATCCACCAGTAAATGGCACCAAAGATACCTTCCCTACGTTTACCTGAATTGAGCTCATCTATATCGATGACATCGGCTGTCATGGACATCATAATGGTAAACAAACTCCCTATCCCAAAAGAGAAAAAGGGCAGTGCAATGATGTACAACCACGGTTTTCCGGGTATAAAGAGGAAATACATCATGACATAACCAACAATTGAAATGGCTTGGGCCCACATAAACGCCTTCTTTTTACCCATTATTTTTGACATCCAGGTAACCAAAGGAATTACGATAAACGTTGTGCCCAACGCTCCTATGCATCCGAAAAGGGCAACCCAAATACCAGTGGCAACCGCATCACCATTGAACAATCTATAAACAATGACAAAATAAGTTAGGGCGGCCACGGTGTTAAAGGCATTGAAAATCAAAAACGTGGCACCACAGATCCTTCTAAATTCCGCTAGTTTAAAGGCATCTTTGAAACTACTTATAATTTTCTTGAGACTACCCCCAATATTGGCCACGTTCAATGGCTCATAATCTTCATCAAGGGTCGATTTACTTTTAATGAATATGGCTGGTACCATCGCCGCAATCGCACAAGGAATGGCCACCCAAACGGCCAATTCACGAACAGCTATTTCTTGGTTTGGAAACCAATCCGGGTCATCCATGATTACCCAAAACCAGGGGGCAATGACCCAAGCCCATTGGCCAATCCATTGAGCCACGGCCATAATGTTGGTCCGTTCATGAAAATCATCGCTCATTTCATAACCCATGGCCACATAGGGTACACTAAAAAAAGTGAGCCCCAGATAAAATACAATGGACCATAAAAAGAAATACCAAAAATTATATTGCAAGGTATTGTCCGAATACAATTGCCACATCAAGGTAAACGCTATCCCCATAAGAAGTCCACCAATTAGCACGTACTGCTTACGTCTACCCCATTTGGATTTCGTATTGTCCGATATGAATCCCATAATGGGATCGGTTATGGAATCAAAAATCCTAGGGAAAAAATAGACCAAGGACCACAACCACCCATTAAATCCAAATGATTGTACAAGGACCACCATAAAAATTCCAAGAATGGCAGGGAACATTTGGTTGGCAAACATTCCAACTCCAAAAGCTACTTTTTGCCCAAAGGGCACTTTTGCTGTGGTACTCATGGCTTCACTCATAATTTTTCGGTTTGATTAATTTAGTTGTTTGACCAACAGGGTCTGAATAGCTTGCGAACTGATTTCCACCTGCTGTGAACGGCCATCCATGGATAACTCCACGTTTTTCGGGTCGGTATCCATATTCAAAAGCACTACTGCTATTGTCCCGTCGGGATTTTTTGCTGCCGTGACCAATAGGGAACCATCCGTAGTATTGAACCCAATCCTTTTGGCCCCGGGCCTTATGTATTTGCTAAAATGCGCCAGGGTATGGTATAAGGGCGTAAAATAGATTTCATCCTTTTCGGGATCTACAATGACCGGCGCAACACACCAATTCTTGAACCAATTGGGACCTCCCTGGCGGTCAAGGACCATATTCCAATCTATCCAACCGTCTACCCAGTTATTTAAACAACCTATAATGTCCCTGGCATAACGATATACGGGCACATATTTAGGATGGTATTTTTTATCTGCTTCCGGAGCCCAGTCCCATCCCCAATCCGTGGCTTCTTTGGACCAGTACCACGCATCATCCTTCCATTTTGGGATTTCGGCATCCACACAGGCTTCCGTTTGTATCAAATGCTTGTTCGGTGCTTTTTGATGGGCATACTGAAGTGCTTCCGGAAAAACCTCATAGGTACTCGCATACCAATGGATTGCTGTACCATCGTAGTATTTTGAGGCTGCTTCATCCACATACATGACATCTACCCATTCCTTCAAATGCTCCCGGTTTTGATCGTACCCCAAAACCTTAATATGACCTTTACCGTCCGCTTCGAGTTTCGGGCCCAAATGGTTTTGCACAAACTGTGTCATTTCCTGGGGCGTAAAGTGCATGCTCTCCCAGTTATTGTCATTGCCCAAAGGTTCGTTCTCTACGGTAAAACCCCAAATATCAATCCCTTCAGCTTTATAGGCATCGACGTATTTGGAGAAGAACAAGGCCCAAGTATCGTAATATTTGGGCAGCAGTTTGCCTCCACGCCAATCGTTGTTGTCTTTCATCCAGGGGGGTGCCGTCCATGGTGAGCTTACGATTTTAAATCCATCCTTGGACAGTGCCATGGCCTCCTTAATCATTGGAATGATATCATTTTTGTCCTCCTCAATCGAAAAGTGTTCCAACTCCATATCACCATCTACGGAGGCATAGGAGTAATTGGTTAAGGAGAAATCACAGGAATTCATATGGGTTCGTGTCAACGAATACCTTGCTCCGTTTTCACCAAAATAGGCTTCCAAAACCTTGTTTCGGTTTTGTTTGCCCAGTTGGTTCAACAAATGTGCAGACGACTCGGTAAACGAACCCCCAAACCCTGTAATCGTCTGATACTCCTGATCGGGCAAAAGTTGTATGGATGTTACATTCCCAGCCACAGTGGTCGTTTCCACTTTTTGCAGCTTATTTCCAGCGGCGGAGGTTTCGTACACGGTTACATCCAAGGATTCCTGTTTTTGCTTACACCCTAACATAGCGATAGTCAATGCGATAAAAATGCAATGGTTCAATGTTCTCATTCTTCGATGTTTTACAATACATTCTTACTGTTGAACTTTGGTTTCACTGGCCATGGGCGGTACCAATACGTCCTGCAACAATGCTTCCTTATCGCCATCGTATGTTTTGATTATTGGGTTACCGTTGCGTTTCAGCCCTTCGAAAGTTCCCTGGTCCACCATACTCCAGAGCGCGTATTTTGCCTGCCCATCAACGGTGAACAGTCCAAAATGGTTTTCGGACCCCTTGGGATTCCTCGCGTCCTTCCAGGGTTCATCAAATCCTTCAAAATAAAAACACGAAATCCCTTCGGCATTGGTCCAGTCCCTTATGTGCTCATGGAACACCGCTTCTTTATACTCGTCGGTGGCCCTTGAGCCATTGGGTCCGTAATGCCCATTGGAAATAGTGGCCCAGCCCGTTTCACCTATATGTATAGGTTTGTCAACACCTAAGCTTTTCATATAATCATGCACACTTTGGTATTGTGTCATCGCATATTCCTTGGATCTTAGCATAGCCGAATGAATCTTTTCAAGGTCCGATAGTTCCTTTTCGGATTCACGCACTCCCCAGAAATCTGGGTTGTAGTGGGTATCGTGCATGGGGTAGGTGTGTACGGAAAGAAAGTCCACTGCCTTAATCAATTTATTCAAATCCTCAACATGATATTCGGCATCGCCACCGCCCCAGGATGCAAAATTGTCAGAGCTCGTAATCCATAAATCCTTGGATAGCTTTCCCGATTTTTTCAAGTCCTGTAAATGATTGACCCACTTTAAAATCACCCCGGGTTGCACATAGTAGCTTGTGGCCCATTTTACCATGGCCTCATTGCCTACCGCCACGATTTTTACGATATCGGGATAGGCATTGGCCAATCTGACGGCTTCGGCAATTTCGATGGCGTTTCTTTCGCTTTCTTGATAGTGGTCGGGCTCCTGGTCGGTCCAAGCATTTTTACAATCGATCCAAGCACCGAGCATCACATACATTTCAAAGCTGGGATCTTCTTGTTTTAGTGCACTGATTGCCTTTAACACATTGGAAGCATGGGGTAAATGGACTTTATAGGTACGTAAGATCCCGACTCCCATGGCGGCCAAAATTTTCATGTCCTCTTTTAATTCATCCAGGGTGGGCTCAATACCATGGTCCACATGTCTGTATCCCCCGTAGGACATGGCCAAATAGTTTGGGTTTCCTAAAATATCCTTTGCACTCAATACCGGTTCTTCTTTCACAGTAGCTGTTTTGCTTTCGTTGTTGGTCTTGTTTTTACAGGAGAACATTGTTAAAATAAACAATAGGCAAACAATGGGTACAATGTTAATTTTAATGTTCTTCATCTGAATTCTATTTTTGGATTGAAACTATAATTCGATCGATATCGCCAGATCTATTGAAAATCAAAGCACTTGTTTCTTTGTCAAGCTTCAGTACATCGTTTTCCTGAATGGCACGGTCACCGGACATAATTTTAATCCCTTCTTTTTTGGATAACTGATATACAACGGGTACTTGGCAATAGGTAAAACAAAGTGAACCTTCTTCCAGTTGGATTTCCCTAGGTTCCTTGTTGACATTTATGTATTGGAACGTTTGGGAATGCTTCAAGAACTCCTCTTTTCGCAGTAAATGGGGTTTAAATAGCAATTCACCGTCTTGAACAAAAACACCCAACTCCCCAAAACGGCTCAAGATGTCCTCTTTTACCTGACCGGTCATACCTGGTTGCTGGGCCCCTTTTCCCTCCGGTGTATGGGAATAGGGATCTGTTGGAAAGGCGCCATAGAGTTCAGGGGATTTGTGTACCCCTATACCCTCATTAATTTCATAATAGTGTTCCAATAATCGACCTATGGTCTCCGCACTTTCCTTGTTTTCAATAGCCGCCAGGCACGTTTCCTGGACACTCAACAATAATTTGGAAACCATATGCCAGTAAATGGAACCCAAACCTTCGTAACCAAAGAAAGTTCCCGAACGACCGGTAAATGCCTTATGGTCAAAGACCTGTTCAAAAGTCTCCAGCAATAGTGGGGTATCCTTCTCCACCAATTCATCATATGCTTTCGGAAGTCTTTTCAATGCCGCTTTTAAGCTATTGGCATTGTTGAAATTGCCATTGAAATGATAGCTGCCATTGATGGTTTGTTCAACAATTTTCGTATTTCCATCTTCCAAAAGTTTTTGTACCAACTCCGATTGCTCCATCTTTTTGGTCGGTATGTTGTTTTTATTGGAAAAACGGGGCAATTCCTTATTCGGATAAAGAATATAGCTATACTGGTCCGGCCTGAACAGGGCACTTTGCTTTAATGCGTCCAAAAGTTCCAGGGAAGCTTTACCCGAAATATAGCCCGAACTCAAAACGGCAACTTGACCCTCCAACATTTCCGATAGATAGGAAATGGAGACTTCATGGTCGTTTTCAACCGTCATCAGATTGTAGGCATGGTAGAGATTATCCGGCCTTTTGTTGGCTTCAATGCTATGTTCCAGGTAGTTCAGGGTGATTTGAACAAATTGCAGGAGATGGTCTTTGGTAAGCCCGGCCTTTTCACCGCCAAAACCTGTTTCATAAATGGTATTTCGGTAAATACTACCGGAATTTCCCAATCCATCCATTAGGGTCTTCCTTTCCGTATTGGAAATTTCACCTGAGAGCATGGATGAATTGTCTGATAATGCAGCCCAGCTCGCTTTAAAGAATTGAAGGAGTTCCTCCGAAACCTGATATTCGGTATCAGCGGAATCCTTTAGCACCTTTTCAAAAAAATGAAGGAATCGTCTTAGGTAACAAAGAGTAACCATCGATACGCCATTGCCCACCAAAGCATTGTTGGCATCGTTCCATTCAGGACGTTGCGTATTCATCCAGATACCGCCTTCCGGAATAAAGTTCGATACTTTGGCGAGTACCGTTGCCAATAATTTTTCCAGAAGGTTTACCTTATAAATATTATTATTTGTATCCTTCAATAAAGCGGCATCCGCACCCAGTTGTTGGCGTTCTTCATTGATTTTTGCATCCAGTTCCTCATTAAATTCAATGGTGTCCTTTGGATTTTCAAGTATTGCTTGATAATTTTTTATCCTGTAGGGGACATTGGCATAGGTAAAAATGTCCTCATTAAAATAGGATGCCAGTTGCTGTGGGTAGTGATCCTCAATGAACTCAAGAAATTTGAGCAGGTAAATGATTTGGTGATCGCCCCAATAGCCAATGTAGGACCATGGGTCATCCGGTTCTATGATCTCCCAATCAAAACCATCCTTGGTCACCCGATAGGGATTATATCCATCAAAAGTAGTGGCGTTCACAAACTTGAAGATCATGCTTTCGATAAAAGCAGGGTAGGAATGGGCCAAGGCTTCCCAGTTTTGGAAGATATCCCGCCAGTTACCTTCGTAATCCAGGATCTTTTTGCCGTCTTCATTTTCCGTATTGATGGAAAATCTGTTCCAGGGGCGACTGGGATCGCCATGCCTACGACTGAACTTTAACGGCATATACTCCATCGCCAGCCTTCTAAAATCCGAATTGTCATCATTATCCGCAATGGCCTTGAGCTCGCTATAGGCGAAGTTTACTGGAAGTTCATGGAGTTTATCCAATTTCTCCAGATAGACTTCGGTATTCGCTTTTTGAATGTAGGTGATGAAGTCCTCTTTTTCAATGGAATAGGCATCATCAAAAATTCCGCCCCGCATGATATTGAAAAGCGAATTGGAAAAATGTCGTGTATTTCTGAGCTTATCCGCAGTCAATTGTATTCCATCAGCAGCTGCATTGAGTTGCAGCAAAAGGGCCGATCCTTTTTCAACATCGTCTTGAATAACATCAAAAAGATTCTTTTTTGTTTTGATCAGATGGGCAGTTTCCGCAATAGCTGCTTTGGATTGGTTTACCTCGGCAACCAACATCCAATCTTTTTGGCCATTGGGTTTTAGAACGATATCCGCATTAACAAAGTAAGCTCCCCTTTCCGCTTTGATATCGATTTCCTGCTCAATTTGCTGTCCTTTTCGGAAAGCATCCAACTGTAATGAAGAAAGCAAAAATCTTGCATTTTCAATCCCAGTGGACCAGACCGTTGTAGCTTTTAAAGCTTCACTGGGTTCTGCTTTGTCCACTATAATGGCACTCAATGCGTAAATACCAAGTCCGATTTCCGCTTCCAGTTCATTTTTTTTGTAGGCGTCAACAAGGTTGCTACTGGCATTTTGCAAGGCCGAATTCACTCCGTAGGGCATAATGTTCTGGATACCATCCAAAACGGTAACCTTAACCTCTTTGTCACGATTGTTTTCAAGTGTGGATTTTTTTACAAACCCAAATCGATTGCTCGAATTCCAGTGGTATCTGAAGGTCAAGCCCAAATCATCATTGATTTCCTCAAAAACAATCTTATTGCCAAGACTGTTTTTATAAAGGTTTCGTTGAATGGTATATACATCCGAAGACTGCCCTGAAAAAGGTTCCCATAAGAAAATCCCATCATCGGAATGTACATGGAGTAGGGTCTTGCTTCCCGTAATATCTGCTGATTCCGTTATTTTATCATCCGTGTAATAGGGAAATAGGGCGGATTCCGAATTCTGCCTCCCGGCGGACAAACCTCCATTACTGGAGATAAACATCCAGTGATTCGAATCGCTCACCACGCTCATAAAGAAGGGACGCATGGTATCGTAGTTTGAAATCCTGTAATAATTTTCGTTTTCAAACCTGACCTGTTTTCCCGTGATTTCTTTTTGGGTCCTGGTTATTTTGGAGTTCCCGATATAAATATCCGTTTCAGACATTTCCAATCTTTAGGTTGTTGATGTATTAAGTTTTATGAAAGAGGTCGGCCCTTAAAATTTCTTTCAGTACCGACCTTTCCTTTGTTTTTTAATGTTGTTTTGTTTATTCCAAAATTAAATCATCTATGTAGTAGGTACCATCCCCAACAAGAGGACTGTCCACTAAATCGTTATCTGGCTTAATAACCAAATGATTATAGGTAGTTGGTGAAGCTGGTAGATTAACAAAAGTGAATTCTACCTCGGTCCATTCATTGGCATTTGGGATATTGACTACCACAGGTGCGGGATTACCTATACTGCCATCATTTGGAATAACCGCCAACTCAAATCTGAAATTCACATTGGCTTTTGTTGAATACACCTTTACTTTGAAGGTGTTAGTGGTCGTGAGATCAAAATTGGTCGGAAATGTATTTTGAATGCCTGCGAAAACGTCCGAGCTTGCCGGTTTATCAATTCTTAAAACAAAATCAGAGGTATTGATGCCTGTTTTGGATGGATTAGCAGCAAGTTCAGAAGTTAGTCCGCTACCAAAATTAGCCGAGGCAAGGAATGTCTCACAACCTTCAAAATCCAAAGGAAGTGCTGTTGCAGCAATTTCCGTGCCCGTACATCCACTGGCGCTTCCACCGCCACCACCGGAGGTATCACAGGTAGCCGTAAAAGGAACCGTATCCAGGGAGCCTGCAGGGTCCGTGGATCTCCAGTTTCCTGGAAACGATAGCTTACTCCATTCAATAAAGAACTCCACATTGTCCGGTGCTCCACCTGGAAAGAAGAACTCTCCGGCCCATACCCCTGGGGATACTTCAGCTGGTGATAAGGAAATTCCGGCATTGGAAGGATTCCATGCGCCTGCTGGGAGAATCAATAAGTCCACAGGGTCTGAATCGGCAGACTCAATTTCTACACGCATGGTCTGGGCATCCACATTGAAAACCGACAAAAAGATGTCTGAACCGGCGTCACCGGCAAAGGCTTGTATCTGGGTCCTACAGAATGGACTTACGGCAGATCCGCCGCCGCCATCGGCTGTATAGAAAAATACGTTGTCCACAAAAATGCTTGCCTCAACCCCATCTCCCAGAACGTCAAAGATGATTTGGTTGATCGTTGGGTCGTTGGGCAATGCTCCTTCGCCACCTATAGAGGGTACCAGGTCCGCAAGGGCCACATCGATGTTATTCCATTGACCACCGGTCAAGTTCACCTCTACGTCCTCCCTGGAAGCGGGATTGGTGAACGAAATGAGACCGGCCCTGAACGAAACGTCCTCGGCCACCCAAATGTCCATGCTGAAGTTGGTCCTTCCGTCAAAACCTGTATCGTTCTGTAAGCCTACGAAATTGGTGTCGGCATAGCTCCACACGTCATCACCGCCCACCTGAATCTCGGAGAACGTGGCCCCGCCATCGTTTCCAAACGCCCTGGGGTTCGTGCCCGCTGCGTTGGTATACGCATTGCTAAACACCGAAGTCACGTTCGCGGCATCCTGGGTCGGTGTTGGTGCGGCCATTGCGGGTTCGGTGGCCATTCCCCCGCCACCATCGGCTGTATAGAAAAATACGTTGTCCACAAAAATGCTTGCCTCAACCCCATCTCCCAGAACGTCGAAGATGATTTGGTTGATCGTTGGGTCGTTGGGCAATGCTCCTTCGCCACCTATAGAGGGTACCAGGTCCGTAAGGGCCACATCGATGTTGTTCCATTGACCACCGGTCAAGTTCACCTCTACGTCCTCCCGGGAAGCGGGGTTGGTAAATGAAATGAGACCGGCCCTGAACGAAACATCCTCGGCCACCCAAATGTCCATACTGAAGTTGGTCCTTCCGGTGAGGTCAAAACCTGCATCGTTCTGGAGGCCCACAAAATTGGTGTCGGCATAGCTCCACACGTCATCACCGGCCACTTGGATTTCGGAGAAGGTAGCCCCGCCATCATTTCCAAATGCCCTGGGGTTTGTTCCCCCTATGTTGGTATACGCGTTGCTGAACACCGAAACCACGCTTGCTGCATCCTGGGTCGGTGCCGTTGCAGCCATTGTTGGTTCGGTGGCCATGCCTCCGCCGTCGGTTGTGGTTTGGACAATATTATCTACAAAGAAAGTGCCCTCAACTCCAGGGTCAGCAGCGAATCCTACAAATAATACCATCTCACCATATTGACCATCCGGAACCAAAGCCTGGCCATTTTGGGGATCATCTTGAATAAAACTAGCTACGGCATCCGTGGCAAAGTCAAAACTTAATGTTTCCCAACCTGAACCGGTATGGGTCGCCCCAACCTCTACATCCCGTGCGCCATCAACACCTTCTTCAAACTTAATCAAAACAGCAATTTCAGCTGATGAGAACAATTCCAATTGAATCGTCTTATTTTCACCGCTAAAGTCTACTGCCGTTCCTAAAGGGAACTGTATATTTTGGAATTGACCGCCACCAGCTACCATTTGGCCAACACTGGTGGTGTTTCCATTGCCAGTTTCTGGGTTTGTTACTATGGAGAACCCAATATTGTCGCCTACAATAGCATCATAATCCACATTGGTGCCGTCAAAATTAATGGGCAATGCTATTGGCCCAAGAGGTTCTGGGACACTAATGGTGATTTCACCTTCAAAAGTACCAGAAGCACCTGCCACACTGGATGCTGTGAGTACCACCGTAAACGTACCATTTGCCGCGTAGATTTTTGTGGGATTGATCTCCTCTGAGCTTGTCCCATCCCCAAAGTTCCAGGCAAAGCTATCGGCATTGGTAGAGGTATTTATAAAGGTTACCGTACCGGTATTTTGGTCCTGTGTAAAGGTAAAACCTGCTTCTACCACAGGTAGTACGGTATCGTCATCCTCGCAACCTAAGAATGTTAGTACCAAAAAGAAGACCGAGAGTAGTTTTATTGCTTCAATTGTCTGTTTCATAATAGAGTGTTTTTTCTTTTTACTGTTCATATACACGTACGTAGTCTACGAGCATGGTTTGGGGAAAAACTGTTTCGCTGTTTGGGGAGCCGGGTAAATTACCGCCGACGGCCACGTTAAGGATGATATAAAAAGGACGGTCAAAAATCCATTGGCCTTCACCATCCGTTTCTTCGTCTATGTCTTCCGGTGTAATACTTTGGTACAGATCGCCATCCACATAATAATTGATAAATTCCGGTGACCACTCAATTCCAAAGACGTGGAATCCCGTATCAAAACGATCGTCGGTCAATTCATAGTCCTTACCAATGGAATCCCCACCTGAATAACCAGGGCCATGGACACTACCAAAAACAATGGTCGGTTCATCGCCTACATTTTCCATGATGTCAATCTCCCCACAGGCAGGCCAAGGGTTTTCATCGCAATTATTTCCCAATAACCAAAATGCAGGCCAATAACCTTGTCCAAAAGGTACCCGGATACGTGCTTCAAAACGTCCATAGGCCCGTTCAAACAATCCTTGGGTGGTAAGCCTTGCAGAGGTAAACTCGGCCCCATTGAAATCCTCCTGTCTTGCAGTGATCAATAAAAACCCGTTTTGGACCGTAACATTTTCCGGTCTATCCGTGTAGTACTGCAATTCATCGTTTCCCCAGCCTGGGATACCTTGTGCGGTTCCATCGCCGAGGTCAAACCTCCAACGAGTCGGATCTGGAGCACCGTCTACATCAAAGTTATCCTCCCATACTAAAGTTGTGAGCCTAGCTACGGTCTGGGCATCATCATTTTCGCATCCCAAAACCAGAAGGAATATGCTTAAGCTAAGTATCCTGCAACCCAGTGTTGATCTCATATGTGTATTTAAAATTTTATTTTTCATGGCTTAGTACTGATTTAACTGTTATTCGGCAGAGAAAAAGATGTTATCCACCGAAATATTGGATATGGTACCCTCGGTGACAAAGAATAACAATCCCAGTCCCGATCTGTCCGTTAACCCTTGAAACTCCGAAAGTGGAATGGCAAAGTCTACAAATTCATTGGCAATCAGTTCGGTTGACGGGATGGTAAAAGATGATCCCGATTCAACACCGTTAAGGAAATTATTGAGTTCCAACCTAATGAAATCACCTGTATCAATGGTTTCATCAACCCTGATCTGTAAATTAAGGGTTGTCATTTCGGAGGCATCAATCCTATTTTCCTCGCTAAAGAAATTGATACTCACAAAATTGAGGTTAGTATATTTTATGATGTCATTACCATTCTCATCAAACACTCCACCTTGTGTTGTCTGATTCTCAAAAAAGCCATTGAAATTATCTACGGGAACGTCGGCAAACAAATCACTAAAAATGGAAATTATTTGTGCGGTTTCCGATGATTCCACCGATATCCTGCCCGCTGCCAGGACCCCAGCAATAGAAGCGGTGATCTCTGTTGTACCGGTATTGATCACAGTAACCTCTCCCAGTTCGTTGACAAACGCCACATTTGGATCGGAACTTTTGAAATCAAAATAAGAAGGCGCGGGAATTACGGTTTGATTGATACCGGACCCCAAATTAAACGTCTGCTGCAATTGGTCAATGGTAAGACTTCCGCCCACCGTTGTTGGAAAACGGCCATCATTGCCTCCCAAGATGGAAGGTCTGGATTGCCCTATTGTCCCCAAACGTTCAAACCGCAACTCATCGATCCAGAAGGTAAACCCAAAACCATTGGTACTTTGGGTACCGGCCGAAAAGAAAAACATGCCCCTTTCCTGTACCAATTTTGAAGGATCTGGAATAGGAATGATGATTTTTCGCCAATCCGTCGATAGTCGAATATTGTTAGCGGTAACCGCAAATTTGTTTTCCCCAAAATCGGTTCCAAAACCAACTTCCCCAATAGTAGCCGTTGTAGAGCCTCTGGCATAGAAGGTCAGGGCATCAAAACCGGTCAAATCCCTACCGTCACCGCGATCAAGGAAAATACCACCAATAAAACCCCCATCCGGGTCATCCGGCGCGGGGACATCGATTCGAATGGACGCTGACCCTTCAAAAGCGACCTCATCATCTCTATCAAAACCTTCCGGGTTTGCTCCCGTTGCAGGATCAAAAGAATCAAAAAACTGATCGGTAAGACCTACCGGGTCATCCGTAAATATGTCACCATTGATGGGAAATGTAGCAAATTGTACGTCTTCTGAAAGGTCTCTTTCACAACTGTAAAAAACAGTGATGCCCAAACTCAGAAAAAGAACACGTCTTACATTGATATATATTAGATTTTTCATAGTGCTATCTTTTTATTTCCCAATATTGATGTGTATGTATGTCATGATTTCCCATTCATTACCATTATCAAATCCTACAGGACTTAGAATGGGCTCTCGCTGAAATGTGTTAGGTGGAACGGCGGTTGGCGCATACCGTGGTGAGAATTCATCCAAGGATCGCCATATGCCCCGTATCCCTATCTGTGTACTTGGTAGAATAAACCAGTCCGGTTTGCCCAGGGTAGTGGAGAGGTCCAACATCAATTGCACGGGGAACGTTAAGTTAAAATCGCGATGGTAATCATAAGGTCCCCAATCGTTAATTTTTTGTTCGTAATGCAATTTGAAGTTTTTATAGAGGATGCGAACATCACCTCCAAACCGTTTGATCAACCGATCTGAATCCCCATTTCCCTGTCCGTTTCCATAATAAAAATTACCGACCATACCGAAATCAGGGCCAATTTTGGATACCATTCTGGAATGTACTTCCCAAAGGTCTTCGGCCGGTGCCGAATTTGGGAAGGAAAAAATGGTCCGGTCGGCTAAAAATCCTATATGTGCATCCATGGTGGTTGGCAGACGACGATATACAAAACCCAAGTTCATGGCAAACTCGGCATCTTCTGCACGATCATTGTCCCATTCGTACATCCATGTACCTGGAGTAGGGTCATAGGTAAACAGTATTTCACCTGCAGTGGTTTCTCGATTCCAACGCACCGCAAAAGGATCGTCAATAATGTTTCTTAGTCGACCTGGCGCCTGTACATCTTGAGGGATGGCCTCTACCAATGGTTTTTGCCACATAAAGTTGGGAGCAATCTGGAAATTTCCTGCAGCGAACGTAAATCCAGAAAATACACTAGTTACGTTACCACTTCCGGTATCCCTCAATTTCCAACCGGTAAAGGTGAGTGTTTGGTCCGCGCCACCATTGGCAATCAATCCCATTGCCGAAGCTTGGCCGTACCAATTGAACTTACCGCCTTCATAGGTGATTTTCGCTTTACCCCCCCAATTATCGCTGGACTGGATCCTATCTTCAAAGACCACATAGTTTCCTGGTGTACCCCTAACGTCTTGAAAGGATGTGCCATTCAAGGGGCTTCCTGCCCAAATTCCTCCTACCATGACTCCAAATTTTCCAAATTCCCGTTCTATGGCAATAGAGGCCCTTTCTGTTGGCCAGGGCGGTACGACACCACTTCGCAATTGGTTTATATCCAAAACCCGGCGTCCAGTGTCATCAAATACGATATTTGTTTCAAAGTCCCTATGGTAAATACCGGTGACATCAAATTTTCCGATGTGCCTTTGGTACTTAAAGAGCATGGTTGGATTTGAACCCCACCAAAGTTGGGGACCCAAAGCAACCTTTAGGCCTTTTAACGGCCCCTTACCATCCAGTTCTGCACCCAGGATTTCCCCGTTGTAGATATCCAGGTTGGGGCCATAGTTGGCTTCAGGATAGAAGCCAAAAAAATCGCCTTCATACCCCCAATGATAATGTCCTGTTCTATAGAATCCCCTTAAATCGAATTCTTTGGCGTTCCACTCAAATTCCGCTTGATAGATCCGAACCCTATTGACGTCCGAAACAATAACATCCCCACGATCGGTGCTGACATCAATGGGACGTGAATTGTTCTCATAAAAAAGCTCGTTGATGGGGTTTTGGGCAACATTTCCAACGACGTTTACGTTTACCTCGGCCCGCATATTGGAAGCTGGGTTGCCTTCCACACCAACAAAATAGGATTGCATATGGTCAAATCCCAATTGGTTGGGAAACGTATTGGGATTGTTCGGATCGGGATTGTCCGGAGTGGTGATAAGACTGCCCCCGGTGCTAAAAGTGGCAAGCTTTGCCTGAAGGTTACTGATACGGAGCATCTTACTATCCTCACCGCTAAGTGCAGCTTTATCCCCGCGTGCCTTGAGTACGGCATCCATTAATTGAATATTGTTAAAATGGTTCTGTACAAAGTCCAGATTCACGCCCTGCCCATAGGGATCCAATTGATGTGCCTCTTTCAATGCATAATAAGCGGCCCTGGGGTATAGTTCATAAAGCCCCCTGGGGTTTGTGGCACCTTTGGCACAGATACCAAACCATTCCTCGTTCATGTTATTGGCACCTGGGGCGGCCAAATCCCTGGCATATCCTCCATTGGACCACGAGGCATTGTTATCATGAACATCAGCATTTTTTCTATCATCAAAACCAAATTTCCACCAACCATCACTGAATTGAAAGGTAAAACCACCAATGGAATTTCCTACTTTTCCAAGTCCGGCGGCATTCTCATAAATCTCTTTCCAATTGCCCACCATATAATAGGCCTGGGAGAACTGATCTTCCTTGTTTTCCATGGCATTGTAGGCATCCGCACCAAATTCAGTAAACATTATGGGTTTGTTCAATTTATCTTTGACCACTTGGAACATATCACCAAAGGAAAGACCTCTGTAGGTATTGGTTCCGTAGATGTCCACGTCTTTACACTCCTCAGCTACAATATCTATGAACAGTACATCTCCGTTGCAAATCGCTACAGGATGTGATGCATCCAGTTCTTTCATCATTTTGGCGGCCTCATTCATTAACCTGTACATGGGCCTTCCCCTGCTTTCCCCTATAAACTGTATTCTGCCCTCATCATCCGGGAAATCTTCGGTTTCGGCTCCCGCCCAGAATAGACCATAATTGTTCTCATTCCCCAGTAAATACATGAGGAGCCCTGGTGTATTCTTATAATCCCTGACCAATTGTTCCATTTCGGACATCAAAAAATCTACGGTTGTTGGGTCATCATAAATGGTCACAGGAGTCCAGACACCATTCAGGGTTAGGCCGTAACGTCCAAAAGAATGGTTCAGCATGGTGTAAATCCCATAATTCTCATAGATGTACCGAATCCATTTGGCAGGTACTCCGGTATATTGACGAATGACATTTACCCCCATGTTTTTCAAAAGGGACATTTCCGTATCCAATCCCGCTTTAATGATATCATCGGATTTTTTCCAAAAAGCGGCGTTCACAGTGTTAGTTCCAATGGGTATGTAATCCCAGTTCATCCCATTGATCATAAAATCCTTCCCATTGACCACCAACTTTGGACCTCCTCCTTCATCCACAACCATTACCTTATCGGTCTGTGTAAAGGCAATCGTTGTGAATAAGAGAAAAGTCAGTTTGAGTAATTTTTTCTGAATCGTATCCATTGAGCATTTTTTGATGTACTAAACTTATGAGCAAAAATTGCGGATACCATAAAATGAACCACTACAAAAAGTATACATGTTAAAAAAAGGGCATTAATTCTGTCAATTTGATATTGCAAAATCTTTTGAACTCCTGTATTTGAAGGGTTTTCAACAAATGTTAAAAAGTGTGCCGTAGTGGTAAATAAAGGGTGTAAAAACGGGTTTGTAGAGGTATTGTTAAGGTGGGTGGGGCTTTTGTTAAGGTTTCGAAAAATTATGTTAAGGTTATCATAACTCCAAAATATAGTTCACGAGATTGTCTTCGTGTTGCAAATCCAGTTTTTTTCGCAACCTATAACGTTTGATTTCGACACTTTTGGGTGATATGTTCAACAATTGGGCTATTTCCTTGGAAGAGAGATTCAGTCTTAAGTAGGCGCATAATTTAAGATCGTTAGGGGATAGGGAAGGATGCATTTTTTTGATATTCTTTAAAAATTCACTGTCGGCATTGTTAAATGCTTCCTGGAAAAGTTCCCAGTCGTCATTCTGGTTTAGACTATTATCAATGATCTTAATAACGGGCTTGACGATGTTCTGGTCCCTAATGGTCTTTAGTTCGCTCTTTATATTCGTCAACAACTCATTTTTCTTGATGATATTCATTGTGGACGCCGCCAATTCCTTACCCTTATTCTTGTTTTCCAACTCCAATTGCTTGTTTTTTATCCTAATGATCTCTTTCTCATTTTGAACCTGTGCGAACTCCAATTCCTTTTGGTTCTTCTCTATAAGCTTTTGACGTTGTTTTTTATAATACCGTCTGTAGAGCGTATGCATAAACAATGAAAACAGGAGTATTCCCAGGATATAGAGGACAATCATGGTATTTGAGATGTACCATGGCTTGGCTATGGAAAAGGAGTAGGAGGCCGTATTTTCAGAAACGGTATCCCCAATCTTTGCGCGCACGTGGAATACATAATCCCCAAAGGGTAGGTTTTCGAAGTAGGCCTCGTGGTCTTGCGACCAGTTGCTCCAACTGTCATAAAATCCCCGCAATCGATATTGGTACTGGGTGTTCAGGTATTTATGATACTCTGGCGCATAAAAGGAGAATCCCAGATTGTTTTCATGGCTCTTAAAATTGCCTTTCTGCGATCTGTCCCTTAACGCTTCCTCGCCTTTTGCGATGCCATTGGAAACATTGGCCAGGTAAATACGAAAATCACGGGGAACAATCCCATTGAGACTAAAGGTCATATACCCAGAGGTTTTTCCCAGGAGATAATTTCCGGAATCGTCCAATCTCGTAATATTTTCGTATCCCAAAATCCCTTCCCGCATTTCCTTTGTCAGTGGTATGCGCTTCATTTTGGCAGCCCTGGTAAGTCGTACAGGGGTAACATAACTTATGTTGGAGGTGGTAAATACCCATAAGGTATTATCACTTTCATCCACAATAAGTTTTCCGGATTCGTATTCGTCTTCCGTATAAATGGTACTTAGCACACTATCCTTCTGAAAATCCCCATTGGTTTCGTCATACTCAAAAATCCCTTTTTTGTACGCGTAGAACAGCTTTCCGTTGTATTTGACAATGCCGGAATTGGAACCCTTTATCACCGTATCGATTTTCATGTCCCCAAGCTCGGAAAATGTGCTGTCCACGGTTATCTTAAAAACGCCATTGTATTCATGGTTTACCAGGATTTGGGTTCCCAGGGTTTCAAAATAACGGGAGCTATTGTTGAACCCTTTGATCTTGTTTCGCATACGCCAAGAGCCCTTTGATTTCTCGAGGACATAGAGTCCATCATAATTTCCCTGAAGCAATAAATTTGGTTTGTCCTTCAACTCGGCAATGTCCCAGGTCCCTTGAACGGAGGCTATTTTTTGCACCTTGTTCCCATTGACCAAAAAGGTACCTGAGTTATGCCCGCAGAACAGTTTGCCATCGAGCTTTTCCAAACACCAAACCTGGCCCTGTGTTCCATTGATCAATTCAAAATCCTTGGTGTTGTCCAATTCCCTATAAAAAAGACCCTGATTTGTTCCCAGATATAGTTTTCCTTCATGGATCGATGAGGCATAGACACTGCCCAAAACACCTTTAAAATCATTAAAAACCTTATAGGGCGCTTCTATATTGATATAACTGATACCATGATCCAGGCCCAGCCAAATGTTTCTGTCCATATCTTCAAACAGGGATAAAACCGTATTGTTCAGCAACCCCTCATCCTGATCTATCTGATAACGCAGTTCCCCATTGTTGTTAAGGTAAATTAACCCATTGGATATGGTGCCCAAAATATAGCTTTCATCTTCCAGTTGAACGCCATCGTACAAACTTAGCTGCGATAAATACGCATTGGGAAAGTTTTCTGAGGCAACCAACACACTATCTTTTTGCCTATAAAATCCGTTATTCTTAGTGAGGACCAACAAATCGTTTTCGGCGGGAAAAACATGAATGACTTCATCGTTTTTTACAATTTCATCGTTGAAAACCAAAAAATCCTTGCCTGATTCTATTTTGTACAGGCCCTGTCCCATCCTTTGGAAATAGATATCTTCGTCTACACGGTACATTTTGGTAATGGTACTGTTCGACTCAATCGTATTCACGGAACCGTCATCCACATTGTAGATATAAATCCGTTTTAGCGATTGGAAGACCATATAATCCTCCACTTCAAAAATCTCCCAGAACTCCTCATCCTCAAGAAGGTCCATGGCAATGTTTTTTGACAAGGAGGTATACACCAGGCTGCCAAGGGCATCCCTTTTCCAATAACCGAATTCCATAAAGCAGCCTGTATAAATCCGGTCCCTTACCACCCGGACAGATCGCATAATGGTTTCATTGGGTGAGGGATAGAGTGTCCAATTCGCACCATTGTACTCCAGTAAGCCCTTGCTATTGGCAACATAAATCAGTTTTTCCGCAGACTGCGAAATGGCCCAATTTTGATTTTCGCCCTGATAATCCTTGGGATAAAAATTTTGGATTGGAGGAAGTTCCTGGGCGTTGAGGCCCCAAAACAGTAGACAGGTAATCCAGAGTGTATTTTTCAAATGGAAGTGAACTTAAATACTATAACGCGAGATTTTGAACGTAAATCCAGTTGCAACAAAATACCTAAAAAAAATCAAAAAAAGAAAAAGCAGGGATTCTTGCATTGAATTCAAATGGTTCCGGGATATCCAATGGACGGGAACGTAGGTCTTGGAAAACTTTTTGACATCAAAAACCTCTGGCCTTTGTTTGGGTTTGTCCAAAGTGAGCGCAACAGGGTTTTGCAGGCGAGCCTTGGGACCGGAGCATCAGCTTTCATTTAGGGACCTTATCCTTAAACAGGGTTCGTAAAAAAAAGTTAAAAGCCGTCCTTCTACGGTTAAAAAAGGCAGGGCAACTTCAAATTTTGGTACCTTCAACAGGAGAACAGAAATCAAAAAGCTATGCCAACGTATCAGATTACCGTCAACGGAGTATCCCAGTCCGTTGATGTAGCCGCAGATACACCTTTACTTTGGGTACTGCGGGATCATTTAGACCTAGTTGGAACAAAGTATGGTTGTGGAATAAATGTATGTGGTGCCTGCACGGTCCATGTAGATGGAACGGCCATGCGGAGTTGTACCATGACCTTGGAACAGGTGGAAGGAAAATCGATCACTACAATTGAAGGCCTATCGGAATTTGGGGAACATCCCGTTCAACAGGCCTGGAAGGAAATTGACGTTCCACAATGTGGATATTGCCAGGCAGGACAGATCATGACGGCTTCCGCATTCTTAGAGGGCAATCCCAACCCAACGGAGGATGAAATCAAAAATGCCATGAACGGCAATATTTGTAGGTGTGCCAGTTACAACCGAATCTATAGGGCAGTGGAAAAAGCTGCTGAAAACATGCGTTAACCCAAACAAGGAATTCAGATGGCAACAAATACTAAAATGGCATTTAGCAGAAGGGCCTTCATGCGGACCACAAGTTTGGCCGGAGGCGGAATGTTAATCGGTTTCAACCTGTTTCAGGCGTGTAAACCGCAAGTGAAGATAGAACCACCCGTAGATCTTTCCAACTTGGATTACAAAGATTTTAATGCTTTTATCAAAATAGCTGAAAATGGGGTGGTCACCATTTTTTCCCCCAATCCGGAGATTGGACAAGGGGTAAAAACCTCCATGCCAATGATCATCGCGGAAGAATTGGACGTGGCTTGGAAAAATGTTCACGTGGTCCAGGGGAAATTGGATACGGAAAACTTTGAAAGGCAGGTAGCTGGAGGAAGTCAATCCCTTAGGCATGGTTGGGATGCCCTTCGGCAGACCGGAGCCACGGCCAAACAAATGTTGGTCAATGCGGCTGCGGCGCGCTGGGGAGTGGACGCTTCCCAATGTACGGTCAGTGAAGGTGTAATTACCAATCCGAATGGGGAAACCTTGGGCTATGGGGAAGTAGTGACCGAAGCTGCCCAATTGGAGGTTCCGGAAAACGTTACGTTGAAAAAACCCAAGGATTATAAAATTATTGGTAAGGATGCCCAAAACGTGGATATTGATGAAATCATTACAGGGAAACCTTTATTTGGTTTGGATTACAAAGCAGAAGGCATGGTCTATGCCGCTGTGGTCAGGCCACCGGCATTTGGACAAAAACTAACTTCCTTTGACGCCAGCGAAGCAAAATCAATGCCCGGTGTTTTGGAGGTGCTCACCATTGGTGATAAAGCCAGAAAACTTATTGAAGCACAACCCAACATTGCCAATATTCTCTCAACCAGTGATAAGGTAGTCGTGGTGGCAAAGACCACCTGGCAGGCATTCAAAGCAAAAGAAAGCATTGAGGCGGCGTGGGAAGATGATGTAAAGATGGAAAGTACGGAAGACCACGATAAGGTAATGAACGAATTATTGGATGGCAAGGAATTCAATACCATGCGTGAGGATGGCAATGTGGAAAAGGCCTTTGCCGAGGCCGATCAAATTCTTGAGCGGACGTATGAAGCACCATTCCTTCCCCATAATTGCATGGAGCCCATGAATTTTTATGCCCATATCACCGATGAGAAAGTACATTTGGTTGGCCCCATACAAACACCGGCATGGAAGGCCGGTGCCGTTTCTGCAATGCTCGACAGAAAACCGGAAGAAATCGAGTTGGAAATGACCCGACAAGGAGGTGGTTTTGGTCGAAGGCTATATGGGGATTTTGTGTTGGAGGCCGCAGAAATTGCGGACAAGATCAGAAAACCCGTCAAAGTGGTCTATACCCGTGAGGATGATATGAATGATGGTATCTACCGCATGGCCTTGAAGTATCGGATCAAAGCGGGGGTAAAAGACGGGAAGGTGACGGCATACCATTTAAAAGAAGCAGCCGTAAACTCCAATATGTACGGACTCATCCCTAACTTTTTCCCGGCGGGAGCCATCGCAAACTATAAAGTGGATGCCGCCGTGTACAAAAGTAATATTACCACAGGTGCCTGGCGTGCGCCCTACACCAATTTCCTGGCTTTCGCGGAACAGAGCTTCTTTGACGAGCTTGCAGAGTTAATGGAAGTGGACAAAGTTCAAATGCGTATTGATCTACTTAAAAAAGTGGATGCCGAGGCTGATGAACGTATTCAATATTCCCCGGAACGCATGATTAAGGTAATTGAGACCGCCGTTGAGAAATCGGGTTGGGGAACAAAACCCAGCAATGTTTATCAAGGTTTTGTGAATTACTATTGCCACAATACCCACGTTGCGGAAGTGGCCGATGTTGAGATTGAAAACGGACAGCCCGTGATAAAGAAAGTAACGTGTGTTGTGGATTGTGGAATTGTCGTCAATCCTTTAGGGGCTTTAAATCAGATTGAAGGAGGTATACTGGATGGTATTGGACATGCCATGTATGGTGATTTTGGTTTTGAGAACGGAAAACCCCTGGCCAGCAATTATGACCGTTACCGATTGATACGGATGAAGGAAGCACCTTTGGTGGAGACCCATTTCATAGAAAACGAAATTGCACCCACTGGACTGGGCGAACCCACTTTGCCTCCAGCTGGTGGGGCCGTGGCCAATGCCTTAAAAGCAGCCACCGGGAACCGTCTCTATAAACAGCCCTTTGCCAAGTTTCCAGAGTTATTAAAACCTAAAAAACAAGAAATAATCGGATAAATCATATATGACTATTTTATTATTTGGGGTTACCAAGGATATCATTGGTAGCCCTTCGCTTTCTATACCAAGTACAACTATCAATGGGAGGAAATTGCCCAAGAATGTAGGGGAATTACGGCAATTTCTTGGGAATGCCTATCCCGAACTCAATAAATTATCATCTTTGGCCATTGCGGTCAATAATTCATATGCAGATGATAAAACCGAAGTGAATTCCTATGATGAAATTGCATTAATTCCTCCTGTGAGTGGTGGGTAAGGTTATGGAGTATATAAAAGCAACCACATATTTGGACTATGATTCTGCGGCTATTCAGGACTTGATTTCGCCTTTTACATCGGAGGAACTGTCCCCCATGGAAAAGGCAAAGGGTATGTATCTGGTCATACGGGACAGGTGGCGTTACAATCCCTATCAAATCAGTTTGAACCCCGAGAATTATCGTGCCAGCACCATTGCCAAAAAATCGGAAGGACATTGCGTGGAGAAAGCAGTCCTTTTAACAGCATGTCTTCGGGGGTTGGGGATACCCGCACGTTTACATTTTGCCAAAGTGACCAATCATATTGCCGTGGAACGCTTAACGGAGCGTTTTGGCACCAATATTTTGACACCGCATGGTATGGTGGACGTTTTCTTGGACAATCAGTGGGTAAAAGCCACCCCGGCTTTTAACAAGGCACTCTGCGATAAGTGCAATGTGAAACCATTGGAGTTTGATGGGACAACGGATTCCATATTTCAGGAATACAATGAAGAGGGGCAGAAATTCATGGAGTATCTGGAAGATTACGGGCATTTTGAAGATGTTCCCTTGGACTTTATGATTCAAAATTTACGAGAACATTATCCCGAAATTTTTGATTTGGATAATGGAATTGTCGAATATCGTTTTTAATTTAGGGTTATGCTGATTGATAACCATGGAAGACAAATCAATTATTTGCGATTGGCAGTGACCGATCGTTGCAATCTCCGTTGCAACTATTGCATGCCCGCAGAGGGGATAAACTTTGCCAAAAGGGAACAGCTATTGACTACGGACGAATTGAAGTTCGTTGCCCAACTCTTGATTGATATGGGAATCGATAAAATTCGCTTGACCGGAGGTGAACCCTTTGTACGTAAGGATTTAATGGAACTGTTACGCTTTCTGGCACCACTGGAGGGGTTGAAGGATATCTCCGTAACGACCAATGCCACATTGATAGGTTCCCATATTACCGAGCTTAAGGCATTGGGGGTCCAAAATGTCAACGTGAGTTTGGATGCCATCGATAAAGAGACGTTTCGGCGGATAACCCGAAGGGACAATTATGAGGTGGTTATGGAAAACCTGATACGGTTGATTGAGGAAGGCTTCAATGTACGTATCAATTTCATTGTCCTGGATGGACAGAATGAGCAGGACATCCTGCCTATTTTGGAAGCCATGAAGAACTATCCGGTATCGGTTCGGTTTTTGGAGGAAATGCCCTTTAATGGAGGTTCCCGTTCCTTTGGGAGCATTAAATGGGATTATAAAACCATTTTGGAGTATATAAAAGGGCATTATCCGCATTACCAAAAACTGGATTCTCCCAAAACGTCAACGTCCATCAACTATAAAATTGAAGGACATAAGGGTACGTTTGGAATCATCCCATCCTTCAGTCGAACATTTTGCGGAAGCTGCAATCGATTACGGGTCACGGCAAAGGGGGATGTGATTACCTGCCTTTATGGAAAACCCAAAACCAATGTCCGGGATTTGGTTAGGGGCGAAAACTCCGGGGAAAAAATCAGGGAGGCCATTTTGGGCGCCATAGGAACAAGGGCCAAAACGGGCTTTGATGCACAAAAAGAACATCAAGCCTCGGTTTTTGACAATAGCATGACCTCAATAGGGGGGTAGCGAGGTCCTAGTTAAAAACAAATAGAAATAACCAATGGGTTTCCCACTATAGGATACTACAGGTGTAACAGAGAAATAGTAAGGACTACAATGAACAGCAAACCACCTAGACTCTATGGTTTGATCCTTTCCGGGGGCCAAAGCAACCGTATGGGAAATGATAAGGGCTTATTGACCTATCATGGAAAACCCCAACGGGAGTATCTTTTTGAGTTGGCCGAAGGGTTTTGTGATAACGTGTACTTCAGTGCCCGACAGGACCAACTCCAATCCTTCCCGGACCATATGCCGGTTATCACCGATCAAAATACATACCGTGGTCCTTTTAATGGCATACTAAGTGCACATTCCGCACATCCCAACGTAGCCTGGTTGGTTTTGGCCTGCGACTTACCACTTTTGGACAAAAAGGGATTGTACGAACTGGTTTCCCATCGAAACCAGGACAAAGTGGCTACAGCTTTTTCAGCCAAAGGCTCTGGATTGCCGGAACCCTTGATAGCCATATGGGAACCACAGGCCCTGGTCGCGGCAAAAGAATACCTAAAAACGGTGCAAAGCTCTTGCCCAAGAAAGTTTTTGATCAATTCGGATATCCAATTGGTGGAACCTTCCCAAGAAGATTTTTTGTTCAACGCCAATTCCATGGAGGAATACCAATTGGCAAAGGAAAAGTTAGGATGATTCCAGGTTTATCGAAATATCAAAGACAGATTAATCTTGAAAGCTTTGGTTTAGATAATCAATTAAAATTAGCTGATAGTCAGGTATTAATAATTGGTTTAGGAGGTTTGGGTGTGCCCGTTGTCCAGTACCTGAACGCCATGGGTGTTGGGGCTTTGGGTATTATGGATAATGACACCATTGCACTCCATAATCTACATCGGCAAGTACTGTATACTGAGGCGGAAGTAGGCCAATCCAAGGTACAGGTGGCGGCAACGAAGTTGAAAAAGCAAAATCCACAAACCTCCATCACCGTCATCCCGGCTTACTTAACCAAGGACAATGCCCTGGAAATCATCAAAGACTATGATGTAGTAGTGGATGCGTCCGATAATTTTGCCACACGTTATCTGGTAAACGATGCTTGTGTGATATTGGGCAAGCCTTTTGTTTATGGCGCATTGCATGATTTTGAAGGACAGGTTAGCGTTTTTAACCATAATGACGGTCCCACGTACCGCTGTTTGTTCCCAAAGATGCCGCGTATGGAAGAAATACCAAACTGCGATGAAAATGGTGTTCTCGGTGTAATTCCTGGTATTGTAGGAAGTCTTCAGGCGTTGGAAGTGGTTAAAATCTTAACTGGAGTAGGAGAGGTGTTATCTGGAAAACTATTGATATACAATGGACTGTCTCAAGAAAACCGATTGGTACAATTTAATGCAAATCCAAAGAATAAAGCGATGGAACTATTGGCCGACTCCTACGGCTCTCCACCTTGTTCCATAGACCTAAACCTGGATGCCACTGAATTCCTGGCTTTGGACCATCCAAAACAAGTTATAGATGTTCGCTCATTGAAGGAGTTTGAGGAAAACCATTGGGAGGGAGCGGTAAACATCCCATTGCCCACTTTGGGCGAAACACTTCATCAAATTGATTTTAAAACCCCTATATATCTAGTTTGCCAATCCGGTAAACGGAGTGCCCAGGCCGCGCAACAACTCGTCCAGGCCCATCCCAATGCAAAAATATACAGCATTGAGGGAGGAATGAACCAAATTTCCATGTTATGTCACTAGAATGGGGTGAATTTATCCTCTTGGTACTTGCCTTTTTCTGTATTGCACTGCTTTATTCTTCCGTAGGCTTTGGAGGTGGGTCCAGTTATTTGGCCATTTTGGCCCTTTCCATTACCCCCTTTTTTGTCATACGAA